>NZ_BAAGSO010000057.1:58877-140018 GCF_054782395.1 Streptomyces daliensis
GAACGAAACCCCAAAGGGGCAACCGGGTAGGCGCACCCCTGCCAAGGGGGTGTTGCGCGGGACGGTCGGCCCGTGAAGTGGGGACCGTAGGTCCCGCGCTGGATGCGTGCCGCCGCACGCCAAGGAGCCGACCCCAGCCGACCCGGGGTGGAGGTGGGCCACCGGCGGGACGGGGACGGGGTGGGGTGTCCCCGCAGGTCGAGAAAGTCACCGGCCGTAAGTCGAAAGCGAGACCTTCACGCCGAGGAGACACCCCACCCCGGCACCGGACACCCCGCACCCACGCGCCCACAACCACGGTGGAAACCCGGAATCACGCGGCGCCAGCCGCGTACTACCGCAACCACACGCCGCGCCGAAGCCACCGGCCCGCACCCGAAAACGGCGCCCCGCCACACGCGCAGCGCCCCCGTGCTGCGGCGCAAAAATCAGCGCGGGACCCTACAGCGCGCACCACACGGGCCAACCGTCCCGCGCAACACCCCCGTGAAGGGGGCAACCCCCCGTTTCCTTCCGCACCCCGCGAAGGGGACCCGTCTCGCGCAACACCCCCGACGAACGGGGCACCCCCGTTTCCTTCCGCACCCCGCGAAGGGGCCGTCAGTCGACCAGGTCGCGGACCACCGCGTCGGCCAGGAGGCGGCCTCGCAGGGTCAGGACCGCGCGGCCCTTCTCGTAGGGGCCACGTTGCAGGAGGCCGTCCGACAGGGCGCGGTCCGCCGCGCGGGCGCCCTCGGGCGCGAGGAGGGAGAGGGGGCAGCCGTCGGAGAGGCGGAGTTCCAGCAGGATGCGTTCCACGCGCCGGTCCTCCGCGGACAGGAGTTCCCGGCCCGCGCCGGGCGAGCGCCCCTCGGTCAGTGCCTGCGCATACGCCCCGGGATGCTTGACGTTCCACCACCGCACCCCGCCCACATGACTGTGCGCCCCGGGCCCGGCCCCCCACCAGTCGGCACCGGTCCAGTACAGCTCGTTGTGCCGGCAGCGCGCCGACGCGTCGCCGTCCGTCGCCCAGTTGGAGACCTCGTACCAGGTCAGCCCGGCCGAGGAGAGGATCTCGTCGGCGATGAGGTAGCGGTCGGCGTGCACGTCGTCGTCCGTCATGGGCACCTCGCCGCGACGGATGCGGCGGGCGAGCTGGGTGCCCTCCTCGACGATGAGGGCGTAGGCGGACACGTGGTCGGGCCTGGCCTCCAGGGCGGCGTGGAGGGAGGCCCGCCAGTCGTCGTTGGACTCGCCGGGGGTGCCGTAGATCAGGTCGAGGTTGATGTGCTCGAATCCGGCGGCGCGTGCCTCGGCGGCGGCTTCCTCGGGCCGCCCCGGGGTGTGCGCCCGGTCCAGGACGCGCAGCACGTGCTGCCGGGCGCTCTGCATGCCGAAGGAGACGCGGTTGAAGCCCGCCTCGCGCAGCCGCTCCAGGGAGCCGGGGGTGACGGACTCCGGGTTGGCCTCGGTGGTGATCTCCGCGTCCGGCGCGAGGCCGAACTCGTCGCGGATCGCCGACAGCATCAGCCCGAGGTCCTCGGGCGGCAGCAGGGTGGGCGTGCCGCCGCCGACGAACACCGTGTCCACCTGCCGGGGGTCGTCGCCGAGGACCTTGCGCGCGAGGCGGACCTCCTCGGCGATGTGCGCGGCGTAGTTGTCCCGCGAGGCGAGCGCGCCGCCGGAACCGCGCAGCTCACTGGCGGTGTAGGTGTTGAAGTCGCAGTAGCCGCAGCGGGTGGCGCAGTACGGGACGTGGAGGTAGAAGCCGAGGGGTGCTGCGGGCTCGGCGGCGAGGGCGCTCGCGGGCAGCGAGCCGTCGTCGGGCATGGGCTCGCCATCGGGCAGTGCGGAGGGCATACGTCCATTGTCCGGTACGGGCCGCCCTTCCGCCGCGCCCGCACCCGTGCCGGACGCCGAAGCGGAACCCGCTGGTGAGGTGTCCGGGGCCCGCGCCGGGACCCGGGCCCCTCAAGCGGAGGCGGGGCCGCCCACCGTCACATGGTCGATGAGGTGCTCGACGCGCCCCAGCAGATCGGGTTCCAGATCGCGGTAGCTGTGGACGTGGCCCAGGATGCGCCGCCAGGCGGCACCCGTGTTCTCAGGCCAGCCCAGTGCGCGGCACACGCCGGTCTTCCAGTCCTGCCCCTTCGGCACCCGGGGCCAGGCTTCGATGCCCACGGAGGCGGGCTTCACGGCCTCCCAGATGTCGATGTACGGGTGGCCCACGACCAGCACGTCCTCGCCCGTGACCCGCTCCGCGATGCGGGACTCCTTCGAGCCGGGCACGAGGTGGTCGACCAGTACGCCGAGGCGTGCCTCGGGGGAGGGGCCGAAGGCTTCCACGATCGCGGGGAGGTCGTCGACGCCCTCCAGGTACTCCACGACGACGCCCTCGATGCGCAGGTCGTCGCCCCAGACCTTCTCGACCAGCTCCGCGTCGTGCCGTCCCTCCACATAGATCCGTCCCGCGCGTGCCACCCGGGCCCGCGCGCCCGGCACCGCCAGCGAACCGGAAGCCGTCAGCCTGCGCCCCGTCGGCCCGGAGGCGCCCCCGGGCCCGGAAGCGGAGCCGCCGGATGCGGGGGAGGCGGCAGAGGTGGCGGCCGTGGGCCGTACCAGCGTCACCGGCTTCCCCTCCAGCAGGAAGCCGCGCGGCTCCATGGGGAAGACGCGGTGCTTGCCGAAGCGGTCCTCAAGGGTGACCGTCGGGCCCTCCGCCGTCTTCTCGCACCGGATCACCGCGCCGCAGAAGCCGGTGGTGACCTCCTCGACCACGAGGTCGGGCTCAGCCGGAACCTCAGGGACGGGCCGCCGCTGCTTCCACGGCGGCGTCAGATCGGGGCTGTATCGCTTGCTCGGACCGCTGCGCATGCGCTCATTCTTCACGGCCTCTTCAGCCGTCCGCGAACCGGCGTGCCGCTCAGCCGTCCGCGAACCGCTGTGCCAGCCGCTCGCGTTGGGCGCGTACGAAGTCCGCGCCGACGACGGCGCCGTGCCCCGGCACATAGCGCGCGTCCTCGCCGCCCAGCGCCAGCAGCCGGTCCAGCGCCTGCGGCCAGTGGCCCGGCTGGGCGTCGCGCCCGGCCTGGGGTTCGCCCGACTCCTCCACCAGATCGCCGCAGAAGACGACCTCACGGGCCTCCTCAGCGCCCGTCGAACCCGTCGTCCCCGCCGAACCCCCGGCGCCCGGCACCAGCACCGCCAGATCGTGCCCCGTGTGCCCGGGCCCGACGTTCGCGAGCAGCACCTGCCGGTTCCCGAAGGTGAGGGTGAGTTCGCCGGAGACGGGGTGGTGCGGGCGCACGAGGACGTCCACCGCCTCGGTCGCAGCGTCCGGGGCGAGACCGTGCGCGACGGCGTCGTCGCGCAGCGCCTCGCGCGCTCGCGGGCGCGCCAGCAGCTCGTCCACGCCGACGGCGCCGTAGACCTGCACACCGGCGAACGCGGCCGTGCCCAGCACATGGTCGAAGTGGGGGTGGGTGAGGGCGATGTGCGTCACGGGCAGGCCGAACAGTTCCCGCAGCTCGGAGCGGATGCGTGCCCCCTCGCGCAGGGACGATCCGGTGTCGACGACGAGTACGCCCTCGTCGCTCGCCACGGCGCCCACGGTGGCGTCCCAGCCGGGAAGCCTGCGCCGTACGACGCCGGGCGCCAGCCGCTCCCAGACCGTGTCCGCGCCCGTGTCCGCCGTAGGTCCGTCGTCCGCTCCCTCTTCCCAATGACCCGTCATACGACGACGCTAACGGCAGCCCTCTCCCCGCGCCCGGCCGGCGACTGCCTCACGGGTGCGACGGAAGGGCCGCGATACCGTCAGGTCCGGCCACCCTTGCCCCGGCCATGGTGACCGGCCGTACACTGGCCCGGGGAAAGCTGGCACTCATCCGGTGAGAGTGCCAGGGAATGCCAGGAAGCGGCAGAGAATCCAGACCTACGGCCGGGCGGGAGGTGTGCGCGATGCTCAGTGAACGCAGACTCGAAGTGCTGCGCGCCATCGTCCAGGACTACGTGGGCACCGAGGAGCCCGTGGGTTCCAAGGCGCTCACGGAGCGGCACAACCTGCGGGTGTCCCCGGCCACCGTGCGTAACGACATGGCGGCGCTGGAGGACGAGGGGTACATCGCCCAGCCGCACACCAGCGCCGGGCGCATCCCGACGGACAAGGGGTACCGCCTCTTCGTCGACAAGCTCGCCGGGGTGAAGCCGCTGTCCTCGCCGGAGCGCCGGGCCATCCAGAACTTCCTGGACGGCGCCGTCGATCTGGACGATGTGGTGGGCCGCACGGTGCGGCTGCTCGCGCAGCTCACCCGGCAGGTCGCCGTGGTGCAGTACCCCTCGCTGACGCGCTCGACGGTGCGGCACGTGGAACTGCTCTCGCTGGCGCCCGCGCGGCTGATGCTCGTGCTCATCACGGACACGGGCCGTGTCGAACAGCGCATGATCGATACTCCTGGGCCCATCGGAGAGGCCACCCTGGCCGATCTGCGGGCCCGGCTCAACAGCCGGGTCGTGGGCGAGCGGTTCACGGAGGTCCCGTCCCTCGTGCAGGACCTGCCCGAGGCGTTCGACGCGGACGACCGCGGCTCGATCTCGGCGGTCCTGGCGACGCTCCTGGAGACCCTGGTCGAGGAGACCGAGGAGCGGCTGATGATCGGCGGCACCTCGAACCTCACCCGCTTCGGGCACGACTTCCCCCTGACCATCCGGCCGGTGCTGGAGGCCCTGGAGGAGCAGGTCGTGCTGCTCAAGCTGCTCGGGGAGGCCAAGGACCCGGGCATGACGGTACGAATCGGGCATGAGAATGCCCACGAGGGCCTGAGTTCCACATCGGTCGTATCGGTCGGCTACGGTTCGGGCGACGAAGCAGTCGCCAAGCTCGGCGTGGTCGGACCGACCCGCATGGACTACCCCGGAACGATGGGAGCGGTACGCGCAGTGGCACGTTACGTCGGACAGATCCTCGCGGAGTCGTAAGTGGCGACGGACTACTACGCGGTCCTCGGCGTGCAGCGCGACGCCTCGCAGGACGAGATCAAGAAGGCTTTCCGCCGCCTGGCCCGCGAGCTGCATCCGGACGTCAATCCGGACCCGAAGACCCAGGAGCGGTTCAAGGAGATCAACACCGCTTACGAGGTGCTGTCGGACCCGCAGAAGAAGCAGGTCTACGACCTCGGCGGCGACCCGGCCTCGGGTGCCGCGGGCGGTGGGCCCGGCGGCTTCGGCGCGGGCTTCGGGAACTTCTCGGACATCATGGACGCGTTCTTCGGCACCGCGTCGCAGCGCGGGCCCCGGTCCCGCACGCGGCGGGGCCAGGACGCCATGATCCGGCTGGACATCGATCTGGACGAGGCGGCCTTCGGGACCACCAAGGAGATCCAGGTCGACACCGCCGTCGTCTGCACCACGTGCAGCGGCGAGGGCGCGGCCCCTGGCACCTCGGCGCAGACGTGTGACATGTGCCGGGGCCGTGGTGAGGTCTCCCAGGTCACGCGCTCCTTCCTGGGCCAGGTCATGACGTCGCGCCCCTGCCCGCAGTGCCAGGGCTTCGGCACCGTCGTGCCCACCCCGTGCCCCGAGTGCGCCGGTGACGGCCGCATCCGCTCGCGGCGCAGCCTCACCGTCAAGATCCCCGCAGGCGTCGACAACGGCACCCGCATCCAGCTCGCGGGCGAGGGCGAGGTCGGCCCCGGCGGCGGTCCGGCGGGCGATCTCTACGTCGAGATCCACGAGAACGCGCACCCCGTCTTCCAGCGCAGGGGCGACGATCTGCACTGCACGGTCACCATCCCGATGACGGCCGCCTCGCTCGGCACGAAGGTGCCGCTGGAGACGCTCGACGGGATGGAGGAGGTCGACATCCGGCCGGGCACGCAGTCCGGGCAGTCGATCCCGCTGCACGACCGCGGCATCACGCATCTGCGGGGCGGCGGCCGTGGCCAGCTCATCGTCCACGTCGAGGTGACCACCCCGACGAAGCTGGAGCCCGAGCAGGAGGAGCTGATGCGGCGCCTCGCGAAGCTGCGCGGCGAGGAGCGGCCCACGGGCACGTTCCAGCCGGGTCAGCAGGGCCTGTTCTCGCGGCTCAAGGACGCGTTCAACGGCCGGTGAGGCGCACTAGCGGCGGGCCCGCGAGGGGCCGCCGCGGCGGGTACGTGACGGGTGAGGGCGCGTGGGGGAGCGACACCTCCCAAGACGCCCACTGGCGCCCTCGGACGAGCCGGTCCAGCCCTGTCACCAGCGCGGACACGCACGTCCGCGCTGGTGCCCCGGGGGCCCTCCGCAACGGGCACCTTGCCCGACAGATGACACACGGCGCGTGACAGGATGTAGCCATGCCCTCCGCTGTGACCACGTTGTCCGAGCTGACCGAACACCCGATCGTGCAGGCCCCCATGGCGGGCGGCGTCTCAGGGCCCGAGCTGGCCGCCGCCGTCAGCGAGGCGGGCGGCCTGGGCTCCCTCGCGGCGGGCTACAAGACGCCGGAGGCCATGTACGAGGAGATCAAACAGGTCCGGCGGCTCACCGACCGCGCCTTCAACGTGAACCTCTTCATGCCCCAGCCCCCGACCAGCGACCCCGCCGCCATCGAGGTGTACCGGGACCAGCTCGCGGGTGAGGCGGCCTGGTACGAGACCGCGCTCGGTGACACGGACCGGGGCAGCGACGACGCGTACGAGGGCAAGCTGGCCATACTCTTCGACGACCCCGTCCCCGTCGTCTCCTTCCACTTCGGCTGCCCCACGCGCAGTGTGCTGGAGCGCTTCGCGAAGGTGGGCACCTTCACCGTCGCCACCGTCACCTCGGCCGCCGAGGCCGAGACGGCGCAGTGGTCGGGCATCGACGCGGTGATCGTCCAGGGCGTCGAGGCGGGCGGCCACCAGGGCACGCACCGCGACGACCCGCAGATCGACGGCGCCAGCTCGGGCATCGGGCTGCTGTCGCTCGTGACGCAGGTCAAGGAGGCCGTGCAGGTGCCGATCATCGCCGCGGGCGGGCTGATGCGCGGCGGCCAGATCGCGGCCGTGCTGGCGGCGGGCGCGAGCGCGGCGCAACTGGGCACGGCGTTCGTCGTCTGCCCCGAGTCGGGCGCCAGCGAGGTCCACAAGCAGGCGATGACGAACCCCCTCTTCGTCCGTACGGAGCTGACCCGCGCCTTCTCGGGACGCCCGGCGCGCGGCCTGGTGAACCGCTTCATCCGCGAGCACGGCCCGTACGCGCCCGCCGCCTACCCGCAGATCCACTACCTGACGGCCGGTCTGCGCAAGGCGGCGGCCAAGGCGGGCGACCCGCAGGGCATGGCGCTGTGGGCGGGCCAGGGCCACCGGCTGGCGCGCGCGCTGCCGGCGGCGCAGCTCGTGGAGGTCCTGGCGGCCGAGCTGTCCGTGGCCCGCGAGGGCATGGCGGTACGCGGCGGTGCGGGCGGCCTCGCTTGAGCGCCCCGGTCTTCCTCGCCGAAGCGGCCGGGCTGGCCGTCGGCACGGTGGTACTGGAGGGGCCCGAGGGGCGGCACGCCGTCTCCGTACGGCGGCTGCGCGCGGGCGAGGAGATCGTCCTGACGGACGGCGCGGGCACCGGCGCCTACGGCACCGTGGCCGGGGTCGAGGGCAAGGACCGGCTGACGGTGACGGTCACGGACGTGCGGACCGAGCCCGAACCCCGGCCCCGCATCACCGTCGTCCAGGCGCTGCCCAAGGGCGACCGCGGCGAACTGGCCGTCGAGACCATGACCGAGACCGGCGTGGACGTGATCGTCCCGTGGGCGGCGGCGCGCTGCGTGACGCAGTGGAAGGGCGAGCGCGGGCTCAAGTCGCTCGCCAAGTGGCGTGCCACGGCGCGCGAGGCGGGCAAGCAGGCGCGAAGGCTGCGCTTCCCCGAGGTCGCGGACCTGGCCACCACCAAGCAGGTCGGCGCGCTGCTCTCCGGCGCGGCGCTGGGCGCGGTGCTGCACGAGGAGGGCAGCGCGCCACTGGCCACGGCCGCGCTTCCGGGCGACGTGGACGGCGCGGGGGACGGGGGCATCGTGCTCGTCGTCGGGCCCGAGGGCGGGGTCTCGACCGAGGAACTGGCCGCGTTCGCCGAGGCGGGTGCGAAGCCCTGCCGGCTCGGCCCGACCGTGCTGCGCACCTCTACCGCGGGCACGGCTGCCGCGGCTCTGTTGCTGGCCCGTACCGGGCGCTGGGGCTGATGCCGGGCGTCTTCCGCGTGCCTTGCGCCTGTGTGCCTGCCGGTGCTCGGCGCGTCTCTATTGCGGGCAGGGTTGCCGCGGCTCTGTTGCTGGCCCGTACCGGGCGCTGGGGCTGATGCCGGGCGTCTTCCGCGTGCCCTGCCCCTGGGAGCCCGCCGGTACCCAGCGGACCTCGACCCTGGCCGCGCCCTCGCCGAACGAGGCCAGCCGCTCGGAGTGCGCGAGGGCACGGCGCGTCATCGGGAGGCGGGGCGCCTCGCGGCGCAGCAGCGGCGTCGAGACGACGTAGTCCAGATCGCGCCAGCCGCGCGGGAGTGCGGCGGCGACGGCGGGGTCGTGCGCGGCCGTATGGGACCAGACGGCGCCCGTGCGCGGCCGGAACCCGCTGTGCACGAGGCCGAGCCAGAGCGTGCCGTCGCTGAGGACGCGGTCCGACTCGGGGCGTGCGACGGAGGCGCGTAGCCAGGAAAGGGCCTGCCGCTGCGGGGCGTTGGCCTCCGCTGTGAGGACCGCGCGGTCCCCCTCGTACCAGCGCGGTACGGTCCCGAGCAGTGCGGCGGCGGCCAGGAGCCACACCAGCGTCCAGCGGCAGATGCTCAGGAGCAGGTGCTCCGTACGGGGTTCGTCGCCCCTTACGGCATGCTCGTCGTCCTGTACGGAGTGCTCGTCGTCCCGTGCGGCGCGTCCGCCGTGCAGGACGCGGGAGGTGAGCGCGGCGGCGAGCGCGGCGAGGGAGAGGGCGAGGAACGGCAGCGCCTGCACGGCGTACGTCGAGGCGCCGGGGTGGCCGCCCGTGCCGGAGGGACACAGCGCCGCGAAGGCGGCCGTCAGGAGAACGGCGAGCGCGGGCCCGGCCGACGCCCTCGCCGTACGGGACCAGCGCGCGCCCTCGACCAGCAGCAGCGCGGCCAGCAGCCCCGCTACGGGCAGCACCAGGTCGCAGGAGAGCCAGCCCCCGATCATGCGGCGTGCGGCGGATCCTGGCGTGAACACGGAGCCGGAACCGGCGTCGGCCAGCCGTTCGCGGAGCGCCCCGAGCAGCGAGGCGCCGGGCCGGGACGTGCCCGGAGGCGGCAGCAGCCCGCCGCGCAGGAAGGCGAGGAGCACCCAGGCCAGCAGGGGGAGCAGGAAGCCGCAGGCGGCGGTGAGTGCCGCCCGGCCGCGCGCGCCGCGCGTCGTCTCGTGCGGGCTGTGCGGGGTGTGCGGGGTGTGCGTCCACAGCGTCAGCAGCAGCGCGGGCAGCGCCACGAACGCCGTCTCCTCGGTGAGCACCGCGACGGCGGCGGCCAGCCCGGCCGCGAACGGGCGCCAGGCAGTGTGGAGTTGTGGGTGTGGGTGCGGGGGCACGGCGAGGACGAAGGCGCACAGGAGCCAGGGCAGTGCGAGGCCGTCGGAGGAGACGGCCCGCAGTGTGACGACGGACAGCGGCGAGAGCCCGTACAGCGCCACCGCCGCACCCGCAGCCCACCGGGGCAGCCGCAGGCGGCGCGCCAGCACGTACAGCAGCACCGCGCTCATGGCACTCGCCGCCAGCGCGACGGCCCGCACCGGCGCCACGGTCAGCGCCTCGGGCGAGAGCAGCGCGGGAAGCCAGGTGAGGAGGGCGAGTTGGAGGGGTGCGAGTGGCGGCTGGTCCCAGCGGTAGGTGGTGAGCGCGAGCCCTTCGCCGTGCTGGACGGCCCAGGCGTCGGCGAGCAGGGCGGCCTCGCACTCGGAGACGAGGGGGTAGTGGGTGACGTTCCAGCCCTGCACGAGCAGCACGGCCGCGAGCAGCGCGCAGCACAGCAGTACGTCGGCGCGCGAGCGGCGCCAGGGCCGTACGGCCGGGGACGGCGCGGGGGCCGCCGAACCGGGCTGCGGCGGCGGGGGAGCGGGGTCGGTGGGGTCGGTGGGGGCGTGCTCGGGATCGGGGTCGGGGCCGTGCGGTGACGCCGTCGGCGTGACGAGGGCGGTCACAGCGCGGCCCCCTTCCGGAGGGCGGTGGACAGCGACGACGCGGGGCGCGGTGGCCGGACGGGAGAGAGGCAGGAAGGCACGGCCCGATCCTCGCGCCCTGCCACGGGGTGCGGTTCTGTGCGGCGGGCGAATCACCCGTACGTAGTCATGGGGCGTACGGGAGGCGACGCGTCCACGCGCCGCCGCCTCGGTTCCGGGACGTGGCCGAGGCGTTGCCGTACCGAGGCGGGAACGGGGCTGTGCGCGGGGGCGGCGCGGTGGGAAGCTGCGTGTATGGGGGCATTACGGCGTCAGCGGACGAGTGGATCATCTCGGTCGGTGCGCGGGCCGCTGCGGGTGGCCGGTGCCGTGGGTGCCGTGGGGGTACTGGTCGGCGGGGTGGTCGCCTGCGAACCGGTCCCGGGCGGTCTGAACTCCGCCGCCGTCGCCCTCACCACCGACCAGGCGGGTACCCGGTCACTGGAGAGCGCCGGTGTCGACGTCCAGTGGATGAGCTGTACCGCGACCGTCGGGCAGCGCGGCGGCTCCGCTTCCGCTTCCACGTCCGCGTCGTCGAGCGCGAAGGCGCGGCGGCAGGTCGCGAAGGTGGACTGCCAGGGGGAGACCAAGAGCGGCGCGGAGATCACCGTCAGGGGCAAGGTGACGGAGGAGCACGACGGCCGGTGCGTACGGGGCGACCTGACGGCGAAGGTCGGGAAGCGCACCGTCTTCCGCGCCGAGGTGCTGGGCAACTGCGCGGCGCCGTCCGCCTCCGCCTCCGCCTCGTCCTCGCAGAGCGGCTCGGAGCCGCCGGAGGAGACGGGGACGGGGACGCCGGAGCCGACGGTGACCGAGACGGTGACCCCCACCGGCACCACCTCGCCGACGGCTCCGCCGGAGACCCCGCCGGTCACGGTGACGGTGACGGCTTCCCCCGACCCGCCGCCGTCCGACCCCTCGCCCGATCCGCCGCCGCCCTGCGAGTGCGAGACGCCCGGCCAGCGGGACGCGGGTACGGGGCACTGAGGCGAGGGGGCGGCCGAGGCGCCCGCGCGGGCGCCCGTCCAACCCGGGGCCCCGCCGTCCGCCCTCGCGCGCGGGTGTCCCGGTAGCATCCCGTGCATGGCTGGAGAACCTCAGGCCGACTGCCTGTTCTGCAAGATCGTCGCGGGTGACGTCCCCGCGACCGTCGTCCGGGAGACGGACACGACGGTCGCCTTCCGGGACATCAACCCCCAGGCGCCGACGCACGTCCTGGTGATCCCCAAGGCGCACTACCCCGACGCCGCTTCCCTGGCGACGGGCGCGCCGCAGCTCGCGGCCGACGTGCTGCGCGAGGCGGGGCGGGTGGCCGAGGAGGAGAAGATCGCGGCGGCCGACGGCGGCCCCGGCACCGGCTACCGCGTCGTGTTCAACACCGGCGCAGGCGCGGGCCAGACCGTCTTCCACGCGCACGCCCATGTGCTCGGCGGGCGCGGTCTCGAATGGCCTCCCGGGTAGGGATCGGTAACTCCCCTTGTCCTTGAGAGAGTTGGTCGTCCTCGGCACCGCCAGCCAGGTCCCGACCCGGCACCGCAACCACAACGGCTACGCCCTGCTCTGGGACGGCCAGGGCATCCTCTTCGACCCGGGCGAGGGCACGCAGCGCCAGATGGTGCGCGCCGGTGTCGCCGCGCACGACCTGACCCGGATCTGTGTGACGCACTTCCACGGGGACCACTCGCTGGGTCTCGCGGGCGTCATCCAGCGCATCAACCTGGACCGGGTGCCGCACCCGGTGACGGCGCACTTCCCCGCGAGCGGCGCCCGCTTCTTCGAGCGGCTGCGCTACGCGACGGCCTACCGCGAGACGGTGGTGCTGCGCGAGGCGCCGGTCACCGGCCCCGGCGTGCTGGCCTCCCCGGAGGCGGACGCGGACGCCGCCCAGGGGCGCTCCGGCCGCCCCGGCTGGGATTCCGGCGAGGGCGCGGCGCGGGTGCCGTTCACGCTGTACGCCGAGAAGCTGTCGCACCCCGTCGAGGCGTACGGCTACGGTCTCGTCGAGCCCGACTCCCGGCGCATGCTGCCCGAGCGCCTTGCCGCGCACGGCATCGCGGGCCCCGACGTAGGCCGTCTCCAGAGGGAGGGCGAGCTGCGGGGCGTGCGCCTGGAAGACGTCAGCGAGCCGCGCAGGGGTCAGCGCTTCGCCTTCGTGATGGACACCCGGCTGTGCGACGGCGTGTACGCGCTGGCCGAGGGCTGCGACATGCTGGTCATCGAGTCGACGTTCTTGGACGAGGACGCGGAACTGGCCCGCGAGTACGGCCACTTGACGTCGGGTCAGGCAGGCCGCGTGGCGGCCGAGTCCGGGGTGCGCAGCCTCGTGCTCACCCACTTCTCGCAGCGCTACAGCGACCCCTCGGCCTTCGCGCGCGAGGCGCGGGCCGCCGGTTTCGAGGGCGAGCTGACGGTGGCGGAGGACCTGATGCGCGTTCCGGTACCGAAGCGTCGCGGGGGCTGACGGGGCGGGGCGGGGCGCGGTGCGACCTTCGGTTCCCCGGCCGCCCTGGCCCGGGCCGGTGCCGGGCAGATCACCCAGGTCATGCTCCAGACCGCCCCGCGCATGCGCACCGCCCGCTGGTCGAGCGGACCGTCACGGTCCCCGGCAGCGACTCGGTGGGGGAGATCGTCTCCGGCCTGGCCGAGTCCCTCACGGTCCTGTTCAAACGCCGGGAGATCCTGGAGGCCCGTATCGCCGCCCTGCTGGGGCCCACCCTCTCGCGAAGGTCCCCACCTCCATGCCCAGAGTCGTGGTCAGGATCGGCGCCCGCATCCTGGCCGAGGTCGGCGACGGGTCCGCGTTCCCCACCGCCGCCCACCTGGCCTCCTACGCGGGAGTGACCCCCACCACCCACCGTTCCGGGTCCTCCATCCGGGGCGAAGCCCCGCCCCACGCCGGCAACAAGCTGCTCAAACGGGCCCTGTTCCTCGCCTCGTTCGCCTCCCTGTCCAGCCTCGAACCGAGGGCGTACTACGACAGGAAGCCCACAACCTTTGACCGAACAGATAGAAGCGCCCCCCTCCGGTGCTGACGCTGACGCGCATCGGCGGCCGTGCGGTCATGTACACGAGCCGCGTGGCTCGTGGAGTTCCCCGAGGCGGGGCACTGGATCCACGACGATGACTCCGCGCCGGTAGGTTGTCACGAAGACCATGTGCGCGTGCATCGGCGAAACGACATGCCTGCCATGCTCGTGGTCGTTTTATCCGCTCTTGAGGTCAATCGTCGTAGGGTTACCGGTATGCAGCTTCGTTACAACTACCGGGCCTATCCGGACGCCGCCCAGTGCCGTGCGCTGGCGAAGGCGTTTGGGTGTGCTCGTGTGGTGTGGAACGACTGTCTGCGTGACCGGAGGGAAGCGCACGCGGCGGGGCTGCCGTATGTGACGTCGGCAGAGTTGTCGCGGCTGCGTATCACCCAGGCCAAGCGCACCGGGGAACGTGCCTGGCTCGCCGAGGTCTCGGCAGTTGTCCTGCAACAGTCCCTGCGGGACCTGGATGCGGCCTACAAGAACTTCTTCGACTCGCTGAAGGGCAAGCGGTCCGGCCGTAAGGTCGGCCCTCCCCGCTACAAGTCGAAGAAAGACACCCGTCAATCGATCCGCTTCACCGGCAGCGCCTTCTCCCTCTCCGGCGACGACAGGGTGTATGTGGCCAAGGTCGGCCATCTCAAGGTCAGGTGGTCGCGTCGGCTTCCGGCGGCCCCGACTTCTGTGACCGTCACCAGGGACGGCGCGGGCCGGTACTTCCTCAGTTTCGTCGTGGAGACCGAGCCCGACATCCTCCCCGAGGTGGAAGCGGAGGCCGGTATCGACTTGGGTCTGTCCGTCTTCGCCGTCCTGTCCGACGGCTCCAGGATCGCCAGCCCCCGTTTCCTGCGCCGGGCGGAGAAGAAGCTCAAGCGTCTTCAGCGGGAGCTGTCCCGCAAGGCGAAGGGGTCGAAGAACCGGGCCAAGGCCCGGAGCAAGGTCGCGCGCCAGCACGCCAGGGTGGCGGACCGGCGCCGGGACTGGCACCACAAGGCATCCACACGGATCATCCGCGAGAACCAAGCGGTGTATGTGGAAGACCTCGCGGTGTCCGGTCTCGCCCGTACCCGGCTGGCCAAGTCCGTGCACGACGCGGGATGGTCTTCGTTCACTGGGATGCTGGAGTACAAGGCGGCCAAGCACGGCCGCACCTTCGCCAGGGTGGACCGGGCCTTCCCCTCCTCCCAGGTCTGCTCGGCCTGCGGAGTGCGGGACGGCCCCAAGCCCCTGCACGTGCGGGAGTGGATGTGCGGGGCGTGCGGCATCGTGCATGAGCGTGACCACAACGCGGCCCGCAATGTCCTCGTCGAGGGACGCCGTATCGTCGCCGCCGGACGGGCGGAGACACCAAACGCCTGTGGAGCGCCGGTAAGACGAGCACACGTGCCCGCACAGCGCCGTGAAGCAGGAAGCCCCCGGAAGGGCCACACGGCCCAGACCGGAATCCCTGAGCCTCAGGCCGGGGAGCACGTCAATGTGGGTGGCCGGTGAGGAGGTGACGAGGTGACCGAGCGTACGGGCACGAAGAGCGCGGTCGGCGCCGGAGCGGCGAAGGCCGGGAAGTCCGCGAAGTCCGCAGGGGCGGCGCGGGGAACCGCTGGCGGGCGGCCCCGTAACCCCAGGGGCCAGGGCGAGCGGCTGCGCGAGGAGATCCTTCAGGCCACCGAACGGCTGCTGGAGCAGGTCGGCAGCGAGGACGCGCTGTCGCTGCGCGCCGTGGCCCGCGAGGTCGGCATCGCCGCGCCCAGCATCTACCGCCACTTCACCGACAAGACCGAGCTGGTGTGGGCCACCCTCGCCCAGAACTTCGACCGCCTCGGCGAGGACATGGGCGAGGCCGACGCCGCCGCGCCCCAGGACGAGCCGGTGGAGCGGCTGCGCGCGCAGTTGCGCGCGTACTGCCACTACGCGGTGACGCACCCCGCCAAGTACCGCCTGATGTACGAGACGTGGCAGACGCCCGTCGAGAACGAGCGGCTCACCGCGCACCCCGCGCGTGTGGTCGTCGGCGGCTGGGACGAGGCGCTGAAGCGCTGCGAGGCGGCGGGCTGGCGGGTGCGGGGCACGCGCGCCGAGGCGCCGTACGTGCTGTGGTCGGGCGTGCACGGACGGGTCACGCTGTGGCAGGTCATGCCGCGGCGCAAGGACCCGAAGCGGCTGGAGAACTTCGTCGACGAGCTGCTGGGGCTGCTGCTGGAGCGGTGAGCCCCCTCCCGCCTCACCGCTCACTTCCCGGGCTCCGCCCGTCCTTGCCCGGACCCTGCCCGAACCCCGTCCGAACCCCGCCCTGATCTCCCCTTTCCCTTTTCCTGGGCGCTGCTTGGCGTGCCCTTGACGCGGCGCGCCCCGGATTTCGCGCGGTAGGGATACATGCGTAAGCTAACGCCTGTTACCTCATCTTCGGTACGCAAGGAGCGCGGCATGACCCCCACCGCACCCGCACCCGCCCCGGCACGCCTCCCCACGGAGCCCCCGCCGGGCTGCCCGTTCGACCCGCCCGCCGGACTGGACCGGCTGCGCGTCGAGGAGCCGCTGTCCAAGGTCTCGCTGCCGGACGGCACCTGGGCCTGGCTGGCCACGCGCTACGCGGACGTCCGCGCGATCCTCGGCGACCAGCGCTTCAGCTCGGACACCACGCGCCCCGGCTACCCCCTCAGCGGCATGACGGGCGGCGCCCCGGTCGACGGCGCGGCCCGCGGCTTCATCCGCATGGACCCGCCGGACCACACCCGGCTGCGCCGCATGGTCACGCGTGACTTCATGGTCAAGCGCGTCGAGGCGCTGCGCCCCACGCTCCAGAAGATCACCGACGAGCTGTGCGACGCGATGGAGCAGACCGACCGCGCCGAGCACCCCGTCGACCTCGTCCAGGCGCTGGCCCTGCCGCTGCCCTCGCTGGCGATCAGCCTGCTGCTGGGCGTGCCGTACGACGACCACGAGAAGTTCCAGCACCTGACAGGCCAGTTGCTCTCGCGCGAGCTGCCCGAGGAGGAGCGCGCGACGGCCCGCAAGGAGCTGCTCGTCTACCTCAACGGCCTGGTGGCGGCCAAGGAGGCCGAGCCCGGCGAGGACATCCTCAGCAGGCTGCTGACCGAGCAGTACGCGCAGGGCGAGCTGACCCGCGAGGACGTCGTCGCCTTCGCCGCGCTGCTGCTGATCGCCGGGCACGAGACGACGGCCAACATGATCGGCCTCAGCGCCCTCTCCCTCATGCTCGACCACGAGACCGCGGACCAGTTGCGCGAGGACCCCTCGCTCATCCGCGGCGCCGTCGAGGAGCTGCTGCGCTTCCACAGCATCATCCGCAACGGGCCGCGCCGCGCCGCGACCGAGGACGTCGAGATCGACGGGCACCTCATCCGCGCGGGCGAGGGCGTCATCGTCGCCGTGCCAGCCGCCAACCGCGACGAGGCGACCTTCCCCGAGCCCGACCGGCTCGACGTGTGCCGCCCCAACTCGCAGCACCACGTGGCCTTCGGCTACGGCATCCACCAGTGCCTCGGGCAGGCACTCGCCCGCGCCGAACTCCAGGTCGTCATCGGCACGCTGCTGCACCGCTTCCCCGGGATGCGCCCTGCGGGCCCGGTGGACGAGGTGCCGTTCCGCACGGACATGGCCATCTACGGCTGCCACGAGCTGCCCGTCACCTGGTGACACCCCTCCGCACCCCGCACATTCACCCCGCAAGGAGCCCCCTGATGCAGATCACCCTCGACGTCGACAAATGCTGCGCCGCAGGTCAGTGCGTGCTCGTCGCGCCCGAGGTCTTCGACCAGCGTGACGAGGACGGCATCGTCGAGCTGCTGGACGCGAACCCGCCAGCCGAGCAGCACGCCGCCGTCCACGAGGCCGCCACCATCTGCCCCGCCGCCGCGATACAGGTGCACGAATGAGTCCCAGCCCCGCCCCGTACCCCGCGCGCATCGCGGTCGTCGGCGCCTCGGCGGCCGGGCTCGCCGCCGTCGAGGCGCTGCGCCGCGCGGGCTGGGACGGCGCGCTGACGCTCGTCGGAGAGGAGGAGCACCTCCCGTACGACAGGCCGCCGCTGTCCAAGCAGCTCCTCTCCGGGGACTGGGAGCCCGAGCGCACCGCGCTGCGCGCCGCCGCGCAGTTGGACGCCCTTGACCTGGACCTGCGCCGTGGTACACGCGCCACCGGGCTCGACCCGGCGGCGCGCCGCGTCACCCTGGACGACGGCACGGTGCTGGACTGCGCGGGCGTCATCGTCGCGACGGGCGTGCGCGCACGCACGCTGCCCGGCACGGAGGGCGTGGCGGGCGTCCACGAACTGCGCACCCTCGACGACGCGCTGCGCCTGCGTGAGCGCCTGGCCACGCCGGGGCGTCGGCTCGTCGTTGTGGGCATGGGCGTGCTCGGCGCCGAGGCGGCGGCCGTGGCACGGAAGCTGGGCCACGAGGTCACCCTCGTCGGCCCGGGGGACGCGCCGATGGTGCGTCCGCTGGGCGCCGGGGTCGGCGAACTCCTCGCGCGGGTGCACCGGGACAACGGCGTCGAACTGCTCACCGGGCGCCGCGTGGCCGGGGTCGAGGCCGACGGGGAAGGCAGGGCGACGGGCGTACGCCTCGCTGACGGCACGCACGTGCCCGCCGACACCGTGCTCGTGGCCATCGGCTCGGACCCGGCCGTCGAGTGGATCGCGGGCCCGGACGGCACGGCCGGCGGGCTCGACCTCACCGACGGGCTCGGCTGCGACGCGTACTGCGCCGCGGCCCCCGGCATCTACGCGGCCGGTGACGTCGCCCGCTGGCACCACCCCGTGCTGGAGCGCGGCCTGCGCGTCGAGCACCGGATGAACGCCACCGAGCAGGGCCTGCTCGCGGCCCGCAACCTGCTGGCCGAGCTGGACGGCGAACGCTTCGGGGAGCGGCGGACGTTCGCGCCGGTGCCGTACTTCTGGTCCGACCAGTACGAACTGAAGCTCCAGGCGTACGGGGACCTCGACGCGACGGACCACGTCGAACTGCTCCACCTCGCCGAGGACCCGGACGCGGCCCCGCGCCGGGCCGCCGCGCTCTACGGGCGCGCCGGGCTGGCCACAGGCGTCCTCGCCGTAGGGCTGCCGCCCCGCCAGGTGCGCGGCCTGCGCGCGCTGGTCGCCACCCCGTCGCCCTGGAACGAGGCGCTGGCACGGCTGCGGGAGAGCGTGGCGGGCGCCGCGGCCTGAGACCCGGGCCCGGTGTGCGGACGGGGGTTGGCCGCCCGCACACCGGGCCAGGGCACAGGGGGCCCGGCGGGTGCCTACGCTTCCCCCCGGCCCCCCATGAGCTCCACGAAGCGCTCCAGGCCGATGTTGCCGCCCGAGATGACGACGCCGACGCGGCGCGGCAGCGGGCCGATCTTCCCGGTGAGCAGCGCGGCCAGGCCCGTCGCGCCGCTGGGCTCGGTCACGATCTTGAGCCGTTCGAAGGCGAACCGCATCGCGGCGCGGATCTCGTCGTCGCCGACCAGCACGACGTCCTCCAGCAGCCGCTGGTTGACGGAGAACGTCAGCTCGCCCGGGGTCACGGCGCCCTGTCCGTCGGCGATGGTCCTGGGCACGCCGTCGAGGGCGACCCGGTGCCCCGCGTCCAGCGAGCGCTTGGTGTCGTCGCCCGCCTCGGGCTCGACGCCGATCATGCGGATGCCCGGGTACAGGCCCGTCGCCGCCGTGGCCGAGCCCGCCATCAGCCCGCCCCCGCCGATGGGCGTCACGACGGCGTCCAGCTCGCCGGTCTCCGTCAGCAGTTCGAGCACGGCCGTGCCCTGGCCCGCGATGACGTGGGGGTGCTCGTAGGGCGGCACGACGGGCAGGCCGCGCTCCGCCGCGATGCGCCCGCCGATCTCCTCGCGGCTCTCGGTCCAGCGGTCGTAGGTGACGATCTCGGCGCCGTACCCCGCCGTCGCCTCCAGCTTGGCGCGCGGCGCGTCCTCGGGCATCACGATGACGGCCGGGCAGCCCAGTTCGCGCGCGGCGAGGGCGACGGCCTGCGCGTGGTTGCCTGACGAGTAGGCGACGACGCCGCGCTCCCGTCGCGCCTGATCCAGCCGGGAGACGGCGTTGTAGGCGCCACGGAACTTGAAGGCGCCGACGCGCTGGTAGTTCTCGCACTTCAGGAAGACCTCGGCGCCCACGAGCCGGTCGAGCGTCCGCGAGCGCAGCACCGGCGTCCGGTGCGCCACCCCCTCCAGCCGCGCCGCCGCCTCGCGCACGTCCTCCAGGGTGACGGGCGCGGTTCCGGTTCCGGTTCCGGTGCCGGTTCCGCTTCCGGTGCTGCTCATGCGCGGGGTGCTCCTGCCGTCGTCGTGCGGGGCGCCGGGGCGGGCACGGGGCCTGTCCCGGCGCCGGGTGGGCCGACTACGGAAGTTGACGTGCTCCCTGGCTTAAAGTCCAGGGTTTCCGGCCTGGGTCGTGTGGCCCTTCCGGGGGCTTCCTGTTTCACGGCGCTGTGCGGGCACGGGTGCTCGTCTTACCGGCGCTCCACAGGCGTTTGGTGTCTCCGCCCGTCCGGCGGCGACGATACGGCGTCCCTCGACGAGGACGTTGCGGGCCGCGTTGTGGTCACGCTCGTGCACTGTGCCGCACGCCCCGCACATCCACTCCCGCACATGCAGGGGCTTGGGGCCGTCCCGCACTCCGCAGACCGAGCAGAGCTGGGAGGAGGGGAAGGCGCGGCCCACCCTGGTGAAGGTGCGGCCGTGCTGGGCCGTCTTGTACTCCAGCATGCCCACGAATGCGGACCATCCCGCGTCGTGCACGGACTTGGCCAGCCGGGTACGGGCGAGACCGGACACCGCGAGGTCTTCCACATACACCGCTTGGTTCTCGCGGATGATCCGTGTGGATGCCTTGTGGTGCCAGTCCCGGCGCCGGTCCGCCGCCCTGGCGTGCTGACGGGCCACTCGGATGCGGGCCTTGGCCCGGTTCTTCGACCCCTTCGCCTTGCGGGACAGCTCCCGCTGAAGACGCTTGAGCTTCTTCTCCGCCCGGCGCAGGAAACGCGGACTGGCGATCCTGGAGCCGTCGGAGAGGACGGCGAAGACGGACAGGCCCAGGTCGATACCGGCCTCTGTCCCCAGCGCGGGGAGGATGTCCGGCTCGGTCTCCACGACGAAGCTGAGGAAGTACCGGCCCGCGCTGTCTTTGGTGACGGTCAGGGACGTAGGCGCGGCCGGAAGCCGACGGGACCACTTGACCTTGAGGTGGCCGACCTTGGCCACATACACCCTGCCGTCACCGGGGAGGGAGAAGGCGTTGGCGTTGAGGCGGACCGACTGCCGGGCATCCTTCTTCGACTTGTACCGAGGCGGGCCGACCTTACGGCCGGGCCGCTTGCCCTTCAGCGAGTCGAAGAAGTTCCTGTATGCCGCGTCCAGATCCCGCAGGGACTGTTGCAGGACAACTGCCGAGACCTCGGCGAGCCAGGCACGTTCCCCGGTTCGCTTGGCCTGGGTGATACGCCGCCGTGACAACTCTGCCGCCGTCACATACGGCAGCCCCGCCGCATGCGCTTCCCTCCGGTCACGCAGACAGTCGTTCCACACCACACGAGCACACCCGAACGCACGCGCCAGCGCACGGCGCTGGGAGGCGTCCGGGTAGGCCCGGTAGTTGTAACGAAGCTGCATGCGCCAGATCCTATGACGATCGACATCATGGACAGATAAAGCACTTAAAGGTATGGCAGGCATGTTTTTTCGGCGATGCATGTGCACTTGGTCTTCGTGACGAAGTACCGGCGCGGGGTGTTCCACGACGAGAAGCTGGCGCTGCTCGCCGAGGCCGTCGGGCTGCGGGAGGGGCAGCGGCATCTCGACCTCGCCTGTGGCAAGGGGGAGCTGCTGGCGCGCTGGGCCGTCGGCACCGGAACCCGGGGGGCGCTGTTGGAGTCCGTCGGCGCTGGACCCGTCCGCGCCGGAACCCGTCAGCGCCGGAACCCGTCAGCGCCAGGCCGGGGCGCCCGGTTCCGTCGCGTGGGGGGTCGTCGCCTCGATCTTGTCGCGGATCTCGCGCATCACCGCGACGACCCGCGCCTCGTGCTCGCCGGTGAGCCGTGCGACGGGCACCGAGCAACTGACCGCGTCCGTCGCGGGGGAGTCGTAGCGCAGCGCGAAGCCGAAGCCCGCGATGCCGGTGACGCCCTCCTCGCGGTCGATCGCGTAGCCGCGCTCGCGCACCTCGGCGAGGTCGGCCACGAGCGCGGCGCGGTCGGGGTGGGTGCGGGGCGTGTGCCGCTCCAGCTCCCCGTCGGGTACGGGGAGTTCGCCGTCCGGCCGCTCGGCGAGGAGCGCCTTGCCGAGGGCGCCGACGTGCGCGGGCAGGCGCCGCCCGACGCGGCTGAGGGTGCGCAGGTACTCGTGGGACTCGCGGGTCGCGAGATACACCACGTCGCCCCGGTCCAGGCGGCCCAGGTGGATGGTCTCGCCGAGCGCCTCGGACGCCTCCTCCATGAAGGGGCGCACGGCCCGTACGCGCGGGTCGCTGTCGAGGTAGCTGGTGCCGGTGAGCAGGGCGCGGATGCCGATCCCGTAGAGGGAGCCCGTCGCGTCCGTACGGACCCAGCCGCGCTCGATCAGGGTCTGGAGCAGCGCGTACATGCTGCTGCGCGGGACACCGAGTTCCTCGGCCAGCTCGCGCAGCCGGGCCGGGCGGTCCCCGCGCGCCGCCAGCACTTCCAGCAGGTCCACGGTGCGGGAAGCCGATTTCACGGCGCGTACGCCACCCGTCTCTGACATGGGCCGATCGTAATCGCTCACATCCGTGCACCGAACTATTCACCGTTGCCGGGGTATTGACCGGCGCCTGTTCACCTCCCTAATCTCCATCTCCATACGTAGACGTCATCTACATACGGAGACAACTTGAATCCGGTGATCACCCCATGACGGCGCGCACGGCGAGCACGACGCGCACGGCGGACACAGCGCGCGTGGCACGCGTGGCGGCGCGGCTGCGCGACGGCATGGCGCAGGGAGTCCTCTCCTTCCCCCTCACCAGCTTCGGCCGCGACGGGGAACTGGACCTGCCCGGCTACCGCGACTACCTCGCCGCCCAGCTCGCCACCCGCCCCGGCGCGCTCTTCCCCGCCTGCGGCACCGGCGAGTTCTTCTCGCTGGACGAGGACGAGTACCGCCAGGTCGTCGCCGCCGCCGTCGCCGAGGCAGACGGCGCGCTGCCCGTCGTCGCGGGCGTCGGCTACGGCTGGGCGCAGGCGGCCCGCTTCGCGCGGATCGCCGAGGAGGCGGGCGCCGACGCCGCGCTCGTCATGCCGCACTACCTCGTCAAGGCGCCGCAGGACGGCCTCGTCGCGCAACTGCGGCACCTCGCCGCGCGCACCCGCCTGCCGCTGATCGCCTACCAGCGCGGCCAGGTCACCTACGGCAGGGACGCGCTCGCGGAGATCGCCGCCGTCCCTGGCGTCATCGGGCTCAAGGACGGCCACGGCGACCTCGACCGGCTCCAGCGGCTCACCCTCGCCGCGCCGGACGGCTTCCTCTTCTTCAACGGCGCCGCCACGGCCGAGGTCCAGGCCAGGGCGTACGCGACCGTCGGCGTCCCCGCCTACTCCTCCGCCGTGCACGCCTTCGCGCCCGAGATCGCCGACGCCTTCTACGCCGCGCTGCGCGCCCGCGACGACGACCGCGTCGAGACGCTGCTGCGCGACTTCTACGTGCCGCTCGTCGAACTGCGCGACCGCGTGCCCGGCTACGCCGTCTCGCTGGTGAAGGCCGCCGCCCGGCTGCGCGGGCGCCCCGTGGGCCCCGTAAGGGCGCCGCTCACCGACCCGGAACCCCAGGACCTCGCCCGACTCGACAAGCTGCTGGCCACCGGCCTCGACCTCGTAGGAGCCGCCGCATGAGCATCGCCGACACCCCCGTCCCCGCCCCCGTCGATCTGACCATCGCCGAGGTGCGGCTCACCCCGATCCTCGTCGCCGACCCCCCGCTGCTCAACACCCAGGGCGTGCACCAGCCGTACACGCCCCGCCTGATCATCGAGGTCGTCACGGCCGACGGCGTCACCGGCGTCGGCGAGACCTACGGGGACACCAAGTACCTCGACCTGGCACGCGCGCTGGCGAAGCGCCTGGAGGGCCACCGGGTCGACGGGCTGAACGCGCTCTTCGCGCTCGCCGACGAGGTCCACGTGGACGCGGCCCGCGTCGAGAACTCCGTCGACGTCGGCGGACTGCGCGGCGTGCAGACGGCGGACAAGCTGCGGCTCTCCGTCGTCTCCGGCTTCGAGGTCGCCTGCCTCGACGCGCTCGGCAAGGCCACAGGGCTCCCCGTCCACGCCCTCCTGGGCGGCAAGGTCCGCGACCGCGTCGACTACAGCGCCTACCTCTTCTACCGCTGGGCCGAGCACCCCGACGGCGCCGGAGAACCCGACGACTGGAGCGCGGCCACCGACCCCCAGGGCGTCGTCGAACAGGCCCTCCGCTTCGTCCGCGACTACGGCTTCCGCTCCTTCAAGCTCAAGGGCGGCGTCTACGAGCCCGAGCGGGAGATCGCCGCGATCCGCGCCCTCGCCGAGGCCCTCCCCGGCAAGCCGCTGCGCCTCGACCCCAACGGCGCCTGGTCCGTGCCGACCTCGCTGAAGGTCGCCGAGGAACTGCGCGACGTACTGGAGTACCTGGAGGACCCCACCAGCGGCACCGCCAACATGGCCGAGGTCGCCGCCGCCGTTGACGGGCTGCCGCTCGCCACCAACATGTGCGTGACCACGTTCCAGGAGATACCGGAGGCGTTCACCAAGGGCGCCGTCCAGGTGGTGCTCAGCGACCACCACTACTGGGGCGGCCTGCACCGCACCCGCGAACTCGCCGCCGTCTGCCGCACCTTCGGCGTCGGCGTCTCCATGCACTCCAACACCCACCTGGGCATCAGCCTCGCCGCGATGACGCACGTCGCGGCCACCGTCCCCCAGCTCGACCACGCCTGCGACAGCCACTACCCGTGGCAGACCGAGGACGTCATCACCGAACGCCTCGCCTTCCGCGACGGCGCCGTCGCCGTCTCCGACGCGCCAGGGCTGGGCGTCACGCTCGACCGCGACAAGCTGGCAGCCCTGCACCAGCGCTGGCTGGACGACGACGGCACGATGCGCGACCGCGACGACGCGGCGGCCATGCGCAAGGCCGAGCCCGGCTGGACGGCTCCGGCCGTGCCGCGCTGGTGACGTGGCGCGCGTGCGCGCGCGCCTGAGTGTCACCGCCTGTCGCCCGTGCCCCGGCGAGGACGCGCCGGGGCACGCGCCCCCACCAGCCCCCACCAAGTCCCCCCTCCGGCTGCCCAATGGCGGGCAGCCCCGAAGAGACGGAGCCGCACGTGGCCGCAGACCTCTCCGCGCACGTCGCCCCGCAGGACCCGGCGGTACGGACCGCCGTCAGCAAGATCTTCAAGCGGGTCGTCCCGCTCTTCTTCGTGATGTTCGTCGCGAACTACATCGACCGCGTCAACATCGGCTTCGCGCAGGACCAGTTGCGCGCCGACGTCGGCATCTCCGCCTCCGCGTTCGGCCTGGGCGCCGGGCTCTTCTTCGTCGCCTACGCGATCTTCGAGGTGCCCAGCAACATGCTGCTGGAGCGGTTCGGCGCCAAGATCTGGCTCACCCGGATCATGGTCACCTGGGGTCTCGTCGCCACCGGCATGGCCTTCGTCACCAGCGTCGAGATGTTCTACGTGCTCCGCTTCCTCCTCGGCGTCGCCGAGGCGGGCTTCTTCCCCGCCGTCATCTACTACTTCACCCGCTGGCTGCCCGACGCGGACCGGGGCCGCGCCACCGCGATCTTCCTCATGGGCTCCGGCACCGCCTCCGTGATCGCCGGGCCCCTCTCCGGGGCGCTGCTGGAGATGCACGGCATCTGGGGGCACAGCGGGTGGCAGTGGATGTTCTTCATCGAGGGCATCGCCTCCGTCGTCCTCGGCGTGGTGGCCTACCGCTTCCTCGACAACAAGGTCGAGGACGCGACGTGGCTCACCGACGCGGAGAAGAACGGCCTGGCGCGGATGGTGGAGGACGAGCAGCGCGCGCGTGACGCGCGCCGCGACACGTCCAGGATCTCCCGCTGGAAGCTGTTCACCGACCCGCAGATGCTGCTCTTCTGCTGGATCTACTTCGCGATATCCCTCGCGCTCTACGCCGTCACCTTCTGGCTGCCCAGCATCGTGGACGACATCGGCGGCCTCTCCGAGTTCGAGGTCGGCCTGCTGGTCGCGGTGCCCTGGCTGTGCGCGCTCGTCGCGGTGTACCTGACGGGACGTGCCTCCGACCGCACGGGCAGGCGCCGCCCCTTCCTCGTCGGCGCGCTCCTCGCGGGGGCCGTGGGGACGACGCTCGCGACGCTCGTCTCGCCCTGGTGGGGGCTGGCGGCGCTGTGCGTGGCGGCGATGGGGTTCAAGACCTCCTCGCCGGTCTTCTGGACGATTCCGCAGAGCTACCTGGATGCGCGGGTCGCGGCGCCGGCGATCGCGCTGGTCAACTCGTTGGGGAACCTGGGCGGGTTCGTCTCGCCGACCGCGTTCGGCATCCTGGAGGACGCGACGGGCTCCACCGAGGGCGGCCTGATCGGCCTCTCCGTGGTGGGCGTCCTCTGCGCCCTGTCCGTCCGCTTCCTCCACGGCGGCGGCCCCAACGACCCCCTTCGCGGGGGGCGGTAGGCAACGGGGGGTTGCCGCTTCACGGGGGTGTTGCGCGGGACGGGTCCCCTTCGCGGGGTGCGGAAGGAAACGGTGGGTTCTGGTTGTCCGGGGGTGTTGCGCGGGACGGTTGGCCCGTGAGGTGGGTGCCGTAGGGTCCCGCGCTGATTTTTGCGCCGCAGCACGGGGCGCTGCGCTGGGCTGGGCGCCGTTTCCGGGTGCGGCTGTGTGGCTACGGCGCGGCGTGTGGACCGGTTGTTCGCGGCTGGCGCCGCGTGATTCTTGGTGTCCGACGGTGGCCGTGTGCGGTGTGTGGGTGGTGGGTGTCCGGTGCCGGGGTGGGGTGTCTCCTCGGCGTGAAGGTCTCGTTGTCGGCTTTCCGCCGGTGACTTTCTCGACCTGCGGGGACACCCCACCCCGTCCCCGTCCCGCCGGTGGCCCGCTGCTCCTCCGGGTCGGCTGGGGTCGGCTCCATGGCGTGCGGCGGCACAACAGCAAGCGCGGGACCTACGGTCCCCACTCCCCGGGCCAACCGTCCCGCGCAACACCCCCTGTGCAGGGGTGCGCCTAGCCGATTGCCCCCTCGGGGTCTCGTTCGCGTGCTGCGGGCCGGTGGCACGGGTTGTGCCCACCCTCCCCCAGCTACTGCTGGGAGGTGCCCCCTCGCCGAGCGGGACGCTTGCCCACAACAATTGGAGCGGGCGTGCAGTCGGCCGCGACCGGGAGGGGACGTGGTGGGGTGTCCCCGCAAGTGGTGGCGACGAGTATGTGCAGGCAGCCGAAAAGCCGACCCGCACTTGTCGCCAACCCCACACGACCACCGGCACAAGCCATGAATCACGCGGCGCCAGCCGCGTACTACCGGTCCATAGGCCGCGCCGAAGCCACCGGCCCGCACTTGGCGACGAAACCTCAAGGGGCGCCCCCGCCAGGCGACGGCACGCCAAAAAGTTGTGGGCAATCGTCCCGCTGGCGGGACGGGTGGGCACAACCCGTGCCACCGGCCCGCCACACGCGAACGAACCCCCCAAGGGGCACCCACAGAGCGCACCCTTGCGAGAAACGGGCACCCCGTGTGACCTTCACCCCGCCCCCCCCGTGAAGGGGCACACCAACATGCAGGGGCAACCCTGTGTTTCCGCGCCGCTGAGGCACACTGGCATCGCCGTACCCACAGCCGACGGTGAGGAGAACGCACGGTGAGCACGGGCACGGGCACGGGCAGGGACACGGGCGTCGAGGGAACGACGGACAGGGACGCCCCACACAGCACCCCGCGCCCGCCATCGCGGTTCGACCCCCTCGCCGCACTCCGCGACGAGGACGCGGACCGGACGGACTGGGACGTCTACCTCACGGGCACCGTCTTCCTGGACATCGTCTTCACGGGCCTGGACTCGGCCCCGGTCCGGGGCACGGAGTCGTGGGCCCGGGGCATGGGCTCCAGCCCCGGCGGCGTCGCCAACATGGCGACGGCGCTGTCGCGCCTCGGCCTCCGCACCTCCCTCGCCGCCGCCTTCGGCGACGACATGTACGGCGACTACTGCCGCGAGGCCCTGGAACACGGCGAGGGCATCGACCTCGCCCTGTCGCACACCGTCCCGGGCTGGCACAGCCCGGTGACCGTCTCCATGGCGTACGAGGGCGAGCGCACGATGGTCTCGCACGGCCACGAGGCCCCGCCCAAGGACGCGGCGACGGCCTACGACCCGCAGGCACCGGAGTGCCCGCCGCCCGCGCGTGCGTGTGTGACCTCGCTGGTGCCGGGCGGCTCCCAGGAGTGGATCGCGACGGCGGCCCGCCGGGGCAGCCGTATCTTCGCCGACGTCGGCTGGGACGACACGGGCCGCTGGGACCTCGCCGCGCTCCCTGACCTGGCGCACTGCGAGGCGTTCCTGCCGAACGCGGCCGAGGCGATGCGCTACACCCGTACGGACTGCCCCCGCGCCGCGGCCCGCGCGCTCAGCGAACATGTGCCGCTGGCCGTCGTCACGCTCGGCCCCGAGGGCGCCTGCGCCGTGGACGGCCGTACGGGCGAGAGCGCGGACGTGCCCGCCATCGCCGTGGAGGCGCTGGACACGACGGGCGCGGGGGACGTGTTCGTCGCCGGGTTCGTCATGGGGAGCCTCGCCGAGTGGCCCCTCGCGGACCGCCTCGCCTTCGCGGGGCTGACGGCGGCGCTGTCGGTGCAGGAGTTCGGGGGCTCGCTCTCGGCGCCGGGCTGGGCCGAGATCGCCGCCTGGTGGCAGCACACGCGCCGGTACGCGGACCAGGACGCCGCTGCCCTGCGCCGTTACGCCTTCCTGGACGCGCTGCTCATGGGCTGTGGCCGTCAGTGGCCGCTGCGCAGGGCGGTGCCGACGATCGGCTTCCGCAGGGGGCCTGCCGCGGGGTCGGGTAAGCAGGGGTGAGCGAGGCGTAACCGAGACCGTAAATGCGTTCTTGCCTGTCAGTGGCGCGTCGTACTCTTGATAACCCAGGAGCCGGACAGTACAGAGAGGGATGAGCAGGCCCCAGAGGCCGCCCATGACGCAGACAACCACGAACCAGGCCGGGCAGGATCAGGCCACCGCCCGTTTCTCCGTCCCAGCCAAGCACCCGATGGTGACCGTGCTGGGCTCTGGCGATTCCCTCCTGCGTGTCATCGAGAAGGCGTTCCCGCACACGGACATCCACGTCCGCGGGAACGAGATCAGCGCGACGGGCGATGCCGCCGAAGTCGCCCTCGTCCAGCGCCTTTTCGACGAGATGATGCTGGTGCTCCGCACGGGCCAGCCGATGACGGAGGACGCGGTCGAGCGCTCCATCGCGATGCTGCGCGATCAGGAGAGCGGTGCCGGGACGGGGAGCGAGACCCCGGCCGAGGTGCTGACGCAGAACATCCTGTCCAACCGGGGGCGGACGATCCGCCCCAAGACGCTCAACCAGAAGCGCTATGTCGACGCGATCGACCAGCACACCATCGTCTTCGGCATCGGCCCCGCCGGCACGGGCAAGACCTATCTCGCCATGGCCAAGGCGGTGCAGGCGCTCCAGGCCAAGCAGGTCACGCGGATCATCCTGACCCGCCCGGCCGTCGAGGCGGGGGAGCGGCTCGGCTTCCTGCCCGGCACGCTCTACGAGAAGATCGACCCGTATCTGCGCCCGCTCTACGACGCGCTGCACGACATGCTGGACCCGGACTCGATCCCCCGTCTGATGGCGGCGGGCACGATCGAGGTCGCGCCGCTGGCGTACATGCGGGGAAGGGCACAGCCGACCTTCACCAAGGTCCTCACCCCCGACGGCTGGCGCCCCATCGGCGACCTCCAGGTCGGTGACCTGGTGATCGGCTCCAACGGCGAGCCGACCCCCGTGCTGGGTGTCTATCCGCAGGGGGAGAAGGACGTCTACCGGGTCACGTCCCAGGACGGCGCCTGGACGCTGGCCTGCGGTGAGCACCTGTGGACGGTCCGTACGGCCTCGGACAAGCGGCGCGGCAAGCCGTGGCGGGTCATGGAGACCCAGGAGATGATCGGCAATCTGCGCGCCGCTCACGCCCGGCGGTACGAGCTGCCGATGCTGACGGCGCCGGTCAGCTTCCCCGGGCGTGAGGTCCCCATGGACCCGTACGCGCTGGGGCTGCTCCTCGGGGACGGCTGCATCACCGGTAAGACCACCCCGTCGTTCTCCACCGCGGATCCGGAACTGGCCACCGCTTTGGCGGGCTCGTTCCCCGGCGTCACCGCACGGCAGAAGACCCGCGTCGATTACGTGCTGAACCGGGTACGGCAGCCCGGCGACTCCATGCGCTCCGAGAACCCGGTCACCGGCGCGCTGCGCACACTCGACCTGCTGGGCGCGCGGTCGCACACCAAGCACGTGCCGGAGGAGTACCTCCACAACTCCACGGACGTCCGACTGGCGCTTCTCCAAGGGCTGCTGGACTCGGACGGCGGCCCGGTCACCCAGGCGGACCGCACCTGCCGGATTCAGTACACGACCACCTCGATCCTCCTCCGGGACGACGTCATCGCACTCGTCCAGTCGCTGGGCGGAACGGCGTACGCGCGGCGGCGCGCGGCAGAGGGTCGCAGGCCGGGACGCGTGAACGGCCGGGATGTCCCCTATCGCCGGGACGCCCACGTCATCGACATCCGCCTGCCCGAAGACATAGAGCCCTTCCGTCTTGCCCGCAAGCGGGAGAAGTACCACGCGGCCGGAGGCGGTGGGCGCCCGATGCGGTTCATCGACTCCATCGAACCCGCCGGGCGCGAGGAGTGTGTATGCATCCAGGTGGCCGCCGAGGACTCGCTGTACGTCACGCAGGATCATCTGCTGACGCACAACACCCTCAACGACGCGTTCATCATCCTGGACGAGGCGCAGAACACGAACCCCGAGCAGATGAAGATGTTCCTCACCCGGCTCGGCTTCGAATCCAAGATCGTGATCACCGGTGATGTCACGCAGGTCGATCTCCCCGGCGGCACGAAGAGCGGGCTGCGCCAGGTCCAGGAGATCCTGGACGGCGTGGACGATGTGCACTTCTCGCAGCTCGACAGCTCCGATGTCGTCAGGCACAAGCTCGTCGGCCGCATCGTCGACGCGTATCAGCGCTTCGACGACCGCAACGGCACCATGAACGGCGGCAACGGCGCCAACGGACACGGCAACAGCACCGGTAACAGCACCGGTAACGGCAACGGCACCAGCAACAGAAAGCGCTGAGTAACCCGCACCATGGCGATCGACGTCAACAACGAGTCCGGCACGGCAGTGGACGAGGAATCCCTCCTCGACATCGCCCGCTACGCGCTGGGCCGGATGCGCATCCACCCGCTGTCCGAGCTGTCCGTGATCGTCGTCGACGCCGACGCCATGGAGCAGCTCCACATCCAGTGGATGGACCTGCCGGGCCCCACGGACGTGATGTCCTTCCCGATGGACGAGCTGCGCCCACCCGTCAGGGACGAGGACGAGCCGCCGCAGGGCCTCCTCGGGGACATCGTGCTGTGCCCCGAGGTCGCCGAGAAGCAGGGTGCCGACGCGCCGACGCAGCACTCCATGGACGAGGAGCTGCAACTGCTCACCGTCCACGGGGCGCTGCACCTGCTGGGCTATGACCACGAGGAACCCAGGGAGAAGGCGGAGATGTTCGGTCTCCAGTCAGCGATCCTCGACGGCTGGCGCGCTGAGCGCGGCATGGAAGGCCCGTCCCCGGCGCCGACCACCACGTCGTGACCGCGCAACTGATCGCGGCGGCCGTCCTGCTGGTCGTCGTCGCCTGGCTGGCGGCCTGCGCCGAGGCGGGCCTGGCGCGCACGACGAGCTACCGCGCCGAGGAGGCCGTGCGCCAGGGGCGGCGCGGCGCCGACCGCCTCGCGCTCGTCGCCGCCGATCCCACGCGCTATCTCAACCTCGCGCTGCTGCTGCGCGTCGCCTGCGAGGTGGCCTCGGGCGCGCTCGTCACGTACGCGTGCCTGCGGGCCTTCGACGCGACGTGGGAGTCCCTGACGGTGGCCATCGCGGTGATGGTGCTCGTCTCGTACGTCGCGATCGGCGTCTCGCCCCGCACCATCGGCCGCCAGCACCCGCTGAACACGGCCACGGCGGCCTCGTACGTGCTGGTCCCGCTCGCCCGCATCCTCGGCCCCGTGCCGCAGTTGCTGATCCTGCTGGGCAACGCGCTCACGCCGGGCAAGGGCTTCCGCAAGGGCCCGTTCGCGAGCGAGGCGGAGCTGCGCGCGATGGTGGACCTCGCCGAGCGGGAGTCGCTCATCGAGGCCGAGGAGCGGAAGATGGTGCACTCCGTCTTCCAGCTCGGCGACCGCATCGTGCGCGAGGTGATGGTCCCGCGCACGGACCTGATCACCATCGAACGCTTCAAGACGATCCGCCAGGCGCTGACCCTCGCGCTCCGCTCCGGCTTCTCCCGCATCCCGGTGGTGGGGGAGAGCGAGGACGACATCGTCGGCATCGTCTATCTCAAGGATCTGGCCCGTAAGGTCCACATCAGCCGCGAGGCCGAGTCCGAGCTGGTCTCGACGGCGATGCGGCCCGCGTTCTTCGTGCCCGACACCAAGAACGCGGGCGACCTGCTGCGCGAGATGCAGCAGGACCGCACGCACGTCGCGGTGGTCGTCGACGAGTACGGCGGCACGGCCGGGATCGTCACCATCGAGGACATCCTGGAGGAGATCGTCGGCGAGATCACCGACGAGTACGACCGCGAACTCCCGCCCGTCGAGGACCTCGGCGAGGGCCGCTACCGCGTCACCTCCCGCCTGGACATCGGCGATCTCGGCGAGCTGTACGGGCTGGTCGGGCTGGACGACGAGGACGTGGAGACCGTCGGCGGCCTGCTGGCCAAGGCGCTGGGCCGCGTCCCGATCGCGGGCGCGACGGCGACGATCGACGTCACCGAGGACCGCTCCGACCCTGGGCTGCACGCCCTGCGCCTGACGGCTGAGGCCCCCGCGGGCCGCCGCAACCGCATCGTCACGGTGCTGGTCGAACCCGTGCGTCCCACGGCCGAAGCGCCGCGGGCCCCGCAAGAGGAGACCACCGGCGCCGAGGACGGGCCGGTGACGGCGGCCGGGAGCGAGGAGCGGCAGGCGTGACCCTGACCCCTGACGCGCTGCGTGACTTCTGCCTGGAGATGAACGGCGCCTTCGAGGACTACCCGTTCCCGGGCAACCCGGAGCTGGCCACGTTCAAGGTGGGTGGCAAGATCTTCGTGTTCAGCTCGCTGGACGACGAGCCGCTTCGGGTGACCCTCAAGTGCGAACCGGAGGCGGCGGTGCGGCTGAGGGCGGCGCACGCGGCGATCCTCCCCGGCTACCACCTGAACAAGCGGCACTGGAACACCGTCGTCCTCGACGGCTCACTGCCCGAGCGGATGGTGCGGGAGCTGATCGAGGACTCCTACGACCTGGTCGTCGCCAAGCTCCCCCGCGCGCAGCGGCTGCTGCTCGACCGCGCCTGAGCGGGGCCGGGGGCCGGGCGCCGCGACGGCCTGGCGCGGTCTTCCGTGAACTTTTGCCGGGGTGCGCGCATCTGATCTCCCGCAGGAGACCGAAGCGCCCTCCGCGGATGGGACAGAGCACTATGGACGAGCAGTACGGCAGCGCTGGCGCCGACCCTCGCACGGCGAACGTCGGGTTCGCCGGATGAGCAGAGGGCGGTCCGACGGGCGGTCGCGGATATCCCACGCCCCGGCGGGACGGGGCAGACGGCGGCGTCGGCGCCGCTCGCGGTCACGCTCCGTGGTGCTGGCGGTATGCGCGCTCGCGGTGGTCGCCGCCGCCGCGCTCCTGGGCGGTTTCCTGGTCCCGGACAGCCAGGAGCGGGCCGACGGGGAGACGGCCACGGCATCCTCCGGCGCTTCGGACGAGGCGACGGCCGGCCCTTCGCCCTCGGAGAGCCCGAAGCCGAGCCCTTCCCCGTCGAAGAAGTCGGCCAAGCCGAAGACCTCGAAGTCCCCGAGCGGCTCCTCGTCCCCCAGCGGCGACGCCGTGGACCCGAACGCGACGTACCCGGCCGACGGTCCCGGCGAGTTCCGCACGGCGACGGTCGCGGGGGAGCGGATCGGCAGCACGGGCAGGCTCTTCCGCTACAAGGTCAAGGTGGAGGAGAACCTGGCGCAGACCCCGAACGCGGTCTCGGCCGAGGTGCGCAGGGTCTTCGACGACCCCCGTGGCTGGACGGCCGGTGGCAAGGCGTCCTTCCAGCAGGTCACCGACGGCGGCGAGGCGCACGACTTCACCATCGTCGTCGCCACGCCGGGCACCGTGGACCGCATGTGCGGGCAGGGCGGCCTGGAGACCGGCGGCGAGGTCAACTGCCGCGTCGGCAAGAACGTGATCGTCAACATCAAGCGCTGGCTGCTGGCCTCCCCGTACTACCAGCACAGCCTCTCCGACTACCACGCGCTGACGGTCAACCACGAGGTCGGCCACTTCCTCGGGTACGGGCACGAGGGGTGCCCGGGGCCAGGCAAGCCCGCTCCGGCAATGATGCAGCAGATCAAGGGGCTCGACGGCTGCAAGGCGAACCCCTGGCCGTACGACAGCGACGGCAACTATCTGTCGGGCCCAGCGGTCCCCTGACCTGGCGTCGAAGCGGCGCCGCGTGCGCGGCTCCCAGGCCGGAGCGCATATGCTCGCCCGTATGAGTGAGAGTGCGCAGACGCTGGACCCCGAGGACCGCAAGATCGTCACGCTGGCCCGCACGACCCGGGCCCGCAACGCCGTGCCCGAGGGCGCGGCCGTGCGCGACGAGACAGGGCGTACCTACGTCGCGGGCTCCGTCGCCCTCGCCTCGCTCCAGCTCAGCGCGCTCCAGACCGCCGTCGCGATGGCCGTGGCCTCCGGCGCCAAGTCGCTGGAGGCCGCCGCCGTGGTCTCCGAGGCCGAGGAGCTGGCCGTCGCCGATCTCGCCGCCGTGCACGACCTCGGCGGCCCCGCCACCCCCGTGCTGCTCGCGGGCCCCGACGGCACCGTGCACACCACGACGACCGCGGGCTGAGCCGTCGGCGGTGCGGGCCCGCACTGGACCCGTACCCGGCCCTCGCCGGACCCGTACCCGTCCCGCCCCCGTCCCGTACCCGGCCCCCACAGGCCCGACGGGACCGGCGGCCCGCCCGATCGGGGACAATGGTCGCCATGAGCGCACCTTCCCCCGCCCCCGAGGCCACCGATGCCCCTCCGCACCGTTCCGGCTTCGCGTGCTTCGTCGGCCGCCCGAACGCGGGCAAGTCGACCCTGACCAACGCCCTGGTGGGCACGAAGGTCGCGATCACCTCCAACCGCCCGCAGACCACGCGGCACACGGTGCGCGGCATCGTGCACCGCCCGGAGGCCCAGCTCGTGCTGGTGGACACCCCCGGCCTGCACAAGCCGCGCACCCTGCTCGGCGAGCGGCTGAACGACGTGGTCCGTACGACGTGGGCCGAGGTCGACGTCATCGGCTTCTGCCTGCCCGCCGACCAGAAGCTCGGCCCCGGTGACCGCTTCATCGCGGCCGAGCTGGCGGCCATGAAGAAGAAGTCCAAGGTCGCCGTCGTCACCAAGACGGACCTGGTGGACTCCGAGACCCTCGCCAAGCAGCTCCTCGCCGTGGACAGGCTCGCCCAGGACCTCGGCTTCGAGTGGACCGAGATCGTCCCCGTGTCGGCCGTCGGCGATCAGCAGGTGCGGCTCCTCGCCGATCTGCTGGTGCCGCTGCTCCCCGAGGGCCCGCCCCTTTACCCGGACGGCGATCTGACCGACGAGCCCGAGCAGGTCATGGTCGCGGAGCTGATCAGGGAGGCGGCGCTGGAGGGCGTGCGGGACGAGCTGCCGCACTCCATCGCCGTGGTCGTCGAGGAGATGATCCCCCGCGAGGGCCGCCCGGCGGACAAGCCCCTGCTGGACATCCACGCCAACGTCTTCCTGGAGCGCCCCAGCCAGAAGGGCATCGTGATCGGCCCCCAGGGCAAGCGGCTCAAGGAGGTCGGGACGAAGTCGCGCAAGCACATCGAGGCGCTGCTCGGTACCCCGGTCTATCTCGATCTGCACGTCAAGGTCGCCAAGGACTGGCAGCGCGACCCGAAGGCCCTGCGCAGGCTCGGGTTCTGAGCCGGTTCCGACGGCGGCGGCGTGACCGGGACACGCGTGACCGGAACACCACGGCTACTTCGTGTCGCCTTCCTTGAGCACCAGGCTGATGAGGGCCGACATGTTCTCGCTCAGGCGGGGGTCGGCGCCGTACGCGACGTCGCCGTCCACGTCGATCTCGTAGTGGAACCCGTCGGGCACCCCCGTCGGGCGCTGCTCCCGGCCCTCGGCGAGGGCGCTGCGGGCGAGCGAGGCGAGTTCGTCGGCGTCCGGGCGGCCGGCGGTCTCCAGCGTGGCCCTGCGAGTGAGCCCACCGAAGCCGCCTGTGCGGATGACGGAAATACGCATGGGCTCATCCTCGCGTCCGGCCGCCCGGAACATAAGGGGCTACACCACCCGGAGAGCCCTAATTCTCCGTGGGAGTGACACCTACCTGGGACCAGGACTTCACCACCGCCCCGTGCTCCGCACTGGTGTCGCCGTAGCGCTCGGCCGCCTTCGCGAGGGTGACAGCGGCGAACGCGGAGAAGTCGCAGTCCGGCTTCAGATCACCCGAGGTCAGCGTGTCGTACCAGATCTGTCCCGCGCGCTCCCAGGCGTGGCCGCCCAGTTCCGTCGCGAGTACGTAGAAGGCGTGATTCGGGATCCCCGAGTTGATGTGGACGCCGCCGTTGTCCGAGCCGGTGTGGACGTAGTCGTCCATGGTGGCGGGCTGCGGGTCCTTGCCGAGCACGTCGTCGTCGTACGCCGTCCCCGGTGCCTTCATGGAGCGCAGCGCGACGCCCTCGACCCGGTCCGTCAGCAGCTCGGCGCCGATCAGCCAGTCGGCCTGATCGGCGGTCTGGCCGAGGCCGTACTGCTTGATGAGGGAGCCGAAGACGTCCGAGACGGACTCGTTGAGCGCGCCCGACTGGCTGAAGTACTCCAGGTTGGCGGTGTACTGCGTGACGCCGTGCGTCAGCTCGTGGCCGATGACGTCGACGGGCAGCGTGAAGTCGCGGAACAGCTCGCCGTCCCCGTCGCCGAAGACCATCCGCTCGCCGTCCCAGAAGGCGTTGCCGTACTGCTCGCCGTAGTGGACGGTCGCATTCAGGGGCAGGCCCGCGTTGTCGATGGAGTAGCGGTCGTAGGCCGAGAGGTACAGCTCGAAGGTGGCGCCGAGGCCGGTGTAGGCGCGGTTGACGCTGGCGTCCTTGGACGGCTTGCTGCCCTCCGTCCGGACCTTCTTGCCGGGCAGTTCCTCCTTGGTCTTGGCATCGTAGATGGTGCGCTCGGGCTTCTTGTCCGCGTCGTCCGCCACCGAGGGAGGCGCCGCAGCCAGCGGCATCCGCACGGTGGTGATCCGGCGCCGGGTGCGCTGCGAGGCGTCCCGTTCCAGGGTGCGCCGGGCGGGGTCGGCCAGCGCCGCGTCCGCGTTCCGGGAGATCCGGTCCAGGACGTGGGGCGGCACGATGGTGCAGAAAACTGGGATGTGAGAGGAGTGTGCGTTCATACTGCGCAATGTGGCACTGGGTCACTCTCCTGTCACCGCCTGCTGCCATGATTCGTACGAAGGAATGCCTGGAACGTCCTGAAGCCGACTCCCTGGCCAAAGTCTGGTAACGCCCCCCACCGCGCCCCGGCGCCGCCCCTCGCCCCTTCTCTGTCACCCTTCTCCGTCACCCCCTCGGCCGCTTTACGGTTCGCTGATACGCCATCCCGCATGGTGATACGCCCCCTGAGCAACACGGCCGCCTCGGTTAGGCTGTCGCCATCATGCGTTTCGGGCTGCTTCTCCTTAGCTGCCGCGGCGAGGGTCTGTAGTCGTACGGCCGACCCCCTCCCCGCGGAGTCTGGTGCTGCCACCGCAGTCGGTCCTCGAAGCCCACTCACGCGGAACCCTCCGCGATCAGGAGCCCACGCATCATGACTTCCTCCGATCCCCGCATCGGCCGCCCCACGCCCATCACCGCGGCGACCGTCGGGCAGAAGCCCTCCGGGATGCCGTTCCACAAGTACGGCGAGTACGAGGCCGTGGACATCCCCGACCGCACCTGGCCGGGCAACCGCATCACCAAGGCACCCCGCTGGCTGTCGACGGACCTGCGCGACGGCAACCAGGCGCTGATCGACCCCATGTCGCCCGTCCGCAAGCGCGCGATGTTCGACCTGCTGGTGAAGATGGGCTACAAGGAGATCGAGGTCGGGTTCCCCTCGTCGGGCCAGACCGACTTCGACTTCGTGCGCTCCATCATCGAGGAGGACGCGATCCCCGAGGACGTGACGATCTCCGTCCTCACCCAGGCCCGCGAAGAGCTGATCGAGCGCACCGTGGAGTCCCTGAAGGGCGCACACCGGGCCACCGTCCACCTGTACAACGCCACGGCGCCCGTCTTCCGCGAGGTCGTCTTCCGCGGCACCCGTGACCAGGTCAAGCAGATCGCGGTCGACGGCACCCGGCTGGTGATGGAGTACGCGGAGAAGCTGCTCGACGACCGCACGGCGTTCGGCTACCAGTACAGCCCCGAGATCTTCACGGACACCGAGTTGGACTTCGCGCTGGAGGTCTGCGAGGGCGTCATGGACGTCTGGCAGCCCGAGGAGGGCCGCGAGATCATCCTGAATCTGCCCGCCACCGTGGAGCGCTCCACGCCCTCCACCCACGCGGACCGCTTCGAGTGGATGTCCCGCAACCTGTCGCGGCGCGAGAACGTATGCCTGTCGGTACACCCCCACAACGACCGCGGTACCGCGGTCGCGGCGGCCGAGCTGGCCGTCATGGCCGGGGCCGACCGCGTCGAGGGCTGCCTGTTCGGGCAGGGCGAGCGCACCGGCAACGTGGACCTGGTGACGCTGGGCATGAACCTCTTCAGCCAGGGCGTCGACCCGATGATCGACTTCTCGGACATCGACGAGGTCCGCCGCACCGCCGAATACTGCAACCAGATGGAGATCCACCCCCGCCACCCGTACGCGGGCGACCTCGTCTACACCGCCTTCTCCGGCTCCCACCAGGACGCCATCAAGAAGGGCTTCGAGGCGATGGAGAACCGCGCGGCCCAGCAGGGCAAGACGGTGGACGACCTGGAGTGGGCGGTGCCGTACCTGCCCATCGACCCCAAGGACGTCGGCCGCTCCTACGAGGCCGTCATCCGCGTCAACTCGCAGTCCGGCAAGGGCGGCATCGCCTACGTGCTGAAGGGCGAGCACAGCCTCGACCTGCCGCGCCGCATGCAGGTCGAGTTCTCGAAGATCATCCAGGAGCTGACCGACACCGAGGGCGGCGAGGTCACCCCGGCCGCCATCTGGGACGTCTTCCAGGACGAGTACCTGCCCACCCCGGAGAAGAGCTGGGGCCGCATCGCGCTGCGCAGCGCCCAGGCGTCCACGACCAGCGAGGGCCACGACGCGCTGACGGTCGAGGCCACCGTGGACGGCGAGGACACGGTGCTGACGGGCACGGGCAACGGCCCGCTGGCCGCCTTCTTCGACGCGCTGCACGCCGTCGACGTGGACGTGCGCCTCCTGGACTACGTCGAGCACACGATGAGTGAGGGCGCGGGCTCGCAGGCCGCCGCCTATATCGAGTGCGCCATCGACGGCAAGGTCCTGTGGGGCGTCGGCATCGACGCGAACATCGTGCGGGCCTCCATCAAGGCCGTCGTCTCCGCCGTGAACCGCGCGGCGCGGCGCTGAGGCACTGAGTTCGCCCGCTGAGGCGGCCCGCTGAAACGGGTCGCCGGGCCGGTGGGCGGCGGTCGTCCGCCGAGCGGTCCTGGGCGGTGGCGGCGGCCGTCGCCCGTGCCGCCCGCCGGGCTGCCCTTCCGCCGTCAACGCGACGGCTCACCAGCGGTCCTTCGCACGTCAGCGCCATCGGGGCCTGCCGCGACGGCGGGCCCCGACGGCGCCGTACGGCCCTCTCCTCGGCGGCCGGATGCCGAAAGGTGCGGGCGGGGTGCTGACGCCGCATCATGGCTGTGGTTAACATCACGTTCACTGACGGCAGCGTTGCCGAATCGTGACGGAGGTGCGGCGTGAGGCGTTCCCGTGATCCGCGAGCCCGTACGGCGCGCGCGGAGCGTGCCAACGGCACAGGACGTGTACGCGTCGCCGGTGTCCGCACCGTCTGGCACACCGTCGACGACGGCGACTTCTTCTGCCCCGGCTGCGGCGGCGACCGCAGCTACCGCCGCCGCACCGGACACCGCCGCTTCGTGCTGCTGGGCGTCCCGCTGGTGCCGCGCGGCAGCGCGGGCCCCGTCCTCGAATGCGCCGCCTGCCGCGCCCACTTCGGCGCCGAGGCCCTCGACCACCCCACCACCACCCGCCTCGCGGCGATGCTGCGGGACGCCGTGCACGCGGTCGCCCTCGCCGTTCTCGCCGCGGGCGGCACAGAGGCCCGTGCGGCCCGTGAGACGGCCGTGGAGACGGTCCGGGCCGCCGGGTACCCGGAGTGCTCCGAGGAGCAGTTGACGGCGCTCCTCGCGGCGCTCGGCGCGGACAGCGTGCCCGTCGAGATCGAGCTGCACGAGGCCCTGGCGCCCCTCGGGCCCCATCTGGCCCCCGCAGGGCGCGAGAGCCTGCTGCTCCAGGGCGCGCGCATCGCCCTGGCCGACGGCCTCTACCGGGCCGGGGAGCGCGACGTGCTGGCGGCGGTCGGCGCCGCCCTGTGCATGGACGCCGACGACATCGAGCGGCTGCTCGCCGAGGCGGCGCGTACGCCGTCCTGAGCCGTACGTCCTCCTGGGGCGCGCGATGCCAACTCCCGCACTTCCCGCACTTCCCGTACTCGGTAAGGGAGCCGGGGCATGACGAGCCCGCGAGCACCGCTGCCGCTGCCCGCCTTTCCCGCCGCCTTCCTGTGGGGCGTGTCCACCTCGGCCCACCAGATCGAGGGTGCCGCCGACGAGGACGGGCGGGGCCCTTCCACCTGGGACGCGTTCGCCGCCGAGCCGGGCCGGATCAGGGACGGGAGCACGGCCGCCGTCGCCACAGGGCACTACCACCGTTACCGCGAGGACGTCGCGCTGCTCAAGGAGCTGGGAGTGGGCGCGTACCGCTTCTCGGTCGCCTGGCCGCGCGTGCTGCCCGACGGCTCGGGTCCCGTGAACGCCGCCGGGCTCGGCTTCTACGACCGCCTCGTCGACGAGCTGTGCGCCGCGGGCATACGCGCCGTGCCGACGCTCTACCACTGGGACACCCCGCTCCCCCTGGAGACGGGTGGCGGCTGGCTCTCCCGCGAAACGGCGTACCTCTTCGCGGACTACGTGGACACGGTGGCCGCGCGCCTCGGTGACCGCGTCGAGCAGTGGATCACCCTCAACGAGCCCGCCGAACTCACCCTCCTCGGCTACGGGCTGGGCGAGCACGCGCCCGGCAGACGGCTCCTGTTCGACGCGCTGCCCGCCGCGCACCACCAACTCCTGGGCCACGGGCTGGCCGTGGCGGCGCTGCGCGCTCGCGGGGCGCGCTCCGTGGGCATCGCCAACTCGCACGGTCCGGTCAGGCCCGCCTCGGACAGCGCGGCGGACACCGGCGCCGCCGAACTGTACGACCTGCTCACCAACTGGCTGTTCGCCGACCCGCTGCTGCTCGGCCGCTACCCGGACGAGGGACTGGCCGCCGCGCTGCCAGGACCCGTGGACGAGGACCTGGAGACGATCGCCGCACCGCTGGACTTCTACGGCGTGAACTATTACCAGCCCACACTGGTGGGAGCGCCCGTGCCGGGTGAGGGCGACGGCGGGTTCGCCGGGGTCGGGCTGCCCGCCGGGCTCCCCTTCGCGCCGCGCGAGATCCCTGGGCAGCCCCGTACGGGCTTCGGCTGGGCCGTCGTCCCCGAAGGCCTTCGCGAGCTGCTGCACGGCCTGCGGGAGCGCTACGGGGAGCGGCTGCCGCCCATCGTCATCACCGAGAACGGGTGCGCGTACGAGGACCGTGTCGCGGACGACCGCCGCGTCGACTACCTGGACGCGCACCTGCGGGAGCTGCACCGCGCGATGACCGAAGGGGCCGACGTGCGTGGCTACTTCGTCTGGTCGCTGCTGGACAACTTCGAGTGGGCCGAGGGATACACGCAGCGCTTTGGCCTGGTGCACGTGGACTACGACACCCTGGAGCGCACCCCCAAGGACTCCTACCGCTGGTTCCGCGAGGAACTGCGGGCCCAGCGGGCCCAGCGTGCGGCGCGCCCGTGAGAGGGCCGCCGGGGGACGGGGGAGCGGCGGGCGAGGGGGGTTCGCGGGGGCCGGGCCCGCCCGGACCGCGTGGCCCCGTGGGCGCGCTCGCCGAGCCCGTCGACCGCGTCCCCGCGCGCTGGACGGCCTCGCTCGCGCTGGCGGGCAGCGCGGTGTGGGTCGGCTGGTACGGGCCCATCCAGGTGCTGCTGGCGCTCCAGGCCGTCGACCTGGCGCCGCCCGGCTGGAGGAAGGAGAGCGTGCTGGCCTGGGTGACCGGTGTCGGCGCGGCCGTCTCCCTCGTCGCCAATCCCGTCTTCGGGGCGCTCTCGGACCGTACGGTCTCGCGCTTCGGGCGCCGCAGGCCCTGGGTCGTGGCCGGGGTGGTGGGCGGCGGCGCCGGGCTCGCCGTGCTGTCGGGCGCGCGGGACGTCGGCACGATGATGCTGGGCTGGTGCCTGGTACAGCTCGCGCTGAACGCCACGTTCGCGGCCGTCGTGGCCGCCGTCCCCGACCGGGTGCCCACGCGCCAGCGCGGCTCCGTCGGCGGCTGGCTGGGCGTCGCGCAGACGCTGGGCATCGTCTGCGGGACCGGGCTCGCCACCGTCGCGGGCGGTGTCACGGCGGGCTATCTCGCCTGCGCGGGCTTCGCGCTGCTCGCCGTCGTCCCGTACGTGCTGCTGGGCCGGGACACGCCGCTGCCGCGTGCCGCGCGGCCTCCCCGGCGCGCGGGGGAGTTCCTGCGGGGATTCTGGATCGACCCGCGCCGCCACCCCGACTTCGGCTGGGCCTGGCTGACCCGGTTCCTGATCAACCTGGGCAACGCCATCGCCCTCCTCTACCTGCTCTTCTTCCTCCGCGACGCGCTCGGCCTCGCGGAACCCGAGGAGGGGGTACTGGTCCTCACGGCGGTGAACGGGGTGCTGCTGCTGGCGACGGTCGTGGTGGGCGGGGTCTGGTCGGACCGGGCCGGGCGGCGCAAGCCGTTCGTGCGGTGGGCCGGGGTACTGATGGCGGTGGCCACCGCGCTCCTCGCGGGGTGGCAGACGTGGCCGGGCGCGCTCGTGGCCGCCGCGCTGCTGGGGGTCGGCTTCGGCGTCTTCACATCGGTGGACTTCGCGCTGATGGCCGACGTGCTGCCCGCCGCCGCGCACCGGGGCAAGGACCTGGGCATCATCAACATCGCCAACTCGCTACCCCAGGTGGCGGCCCCCGCCGTGGCCGCGCCCCTGGTCACCCACCTGGGCGGCTACCCGACGCTGTACCTGACGGCCGCCGCTGTCGTCCTCCTCGGCGCGCTCCTGGTGGAGCGGATCAGGGGCGTGGACTGAGCGGTGAGGGAGCGAGCGGCGGGGCCGGTGCGGCCCCGCCGCCGTGGTTCAGCGGCCGGAGGTCCTGCCACTGGAGCGGTGCGTGTGCGAATCGCGGGGCCGTGAGGGTGCGGAGGGGTCCCCCTGGGGTCGAGAGGTGCTGGAGTGGTGGCGGGACGTGCTGTGCCCCTGGGTGCCGGGCTGCATGCCGGCGTAACCGGCACGCCCCTGCGCGGCGAGGGCCTGCGGGTCGAACGGCGCGGGGTGCCCGCCGCGACCGCCGAGCGCCCCGAGCGCGCCGGAGATGGCGGGGTCGTACTGGTACGTCGGCTGCTGGTGCGACTGGTACGACGGCGCCGCGGAACCGTGGCTCGCCGACACACGGGACGGCGGCGACTGGTAGGTCGGCGCCGGGGTGCCCTGGGCGCTCGGGGCGGCCGGGGGGTACGCGTTGTAGGCGGGGAGGTTCTCCTGGTAGCCGTCGGGCCCGACGATGGTCTCGTCCGCGCCCCGCCGACCGGAGGTGTTGTAGCCGTTCTGAGCGGGGCCGGTGGAGCCGGTGGGGCTGGTGGGGCTTATGCCGAGGCCTGACTGGTCGTACTGGGAGTACGGGTTGCTCGGCCCGCTGAAGCCGTTGCTCTGCAACGGCTGGTTATAGGGATAGGTGGGGCGCTGTGACATATCCGGTTTTCCTCTCCGCATGTGCTCTGAGGCATTGGAGCCCCTTGAGACAGACCACGTGCGGCCGAGGCAAAGGGTTCACAGCGGGAGGTTCCCGCCCCATGGCCTGCCCCGTCCCCCTCCGGGCCGTACGCGACAATGGGCCCATGAGTCTGTTCCGCGACGACGGCATCGTGCTGCGCACCCAGAAGCTGGGGGAGGCGGACCGGATCATCACGGTGCTCACCCGGGGTCACGGGCGGGTACGCGCCGTAGCGCGCGGGGTGCGGCGGACGAAGTCGAAGTTCGGGGCCCGGCTGGAGCCGTTCAGCCATGTCGACGTGCAGTTCTTCTCCCGCGGCAGCGAGCTGATCGGGCGCGGGCTGCCCCTGTGCACGCAGACGGAGACGATCGCGGCGTACGGCCAGGGCATCGTCAGCGACTACGCCCGCTACACCGCGGGCACCGCCATGCTGGAGACCGCCGAGCGCTTCACGGACCATGAGGGCGAGCCGAACGTGCAGCAGTACCTGCTGCTCGTCGGCGGGCTGCGCACGCTCGCCTCGGGCGAGCACGCCTCGGGGCTCGTCCTGGACGCCTTCCTGCTGCGCTCGCTCGCCGTCGGCGGCTACGCGCCCAGCTTCGGGGACTGCGCGAAGTGCGGGATGCCGGGCCCGAACCGGTTCTTCTCCGTCGGCTCCGGCGGCGTCGTCTGCGGGGAGTGCCGCGTCCCCGGCAGCGTCGTCCCCTCGCCCGAGGCGCTGCGGCTCCTGGGGGCGCTGCTCACGGGCGACTGGGCGACGGCCGACGCCGCCGAGTCCCGGCACGCGCGCGAGGGCACGGGCCTGGTCTCGGCCTATCTGCACTGGCACCTGGAGCGCGGGCTGCGCTCGTTGCGCTACGTGGACAGGACCGACAAGGTGGCCCCTCCCCGGGCCTCTCCCCAGGCCCCTCCCCGGGCTTCTCCCGGGGCTCCTCCCGGCCCGGTCGAGGGCCCCCGCCCCGCGCAGCCCGAACCGTCGTGACCGGCTACCCTCGCCCCTACCGGTCCCGCACCCGAACCCGGTCCCCGGAACCCACCCCTGGAGCTGAACACCCATGGCACGTCGCGGAATGCTGTCCCGGCAGCGTCGCGAGTACGTCACGCCCGAGCCGCACCCCTCGGGCGCCCGCCCGCCGAAGATCCCGGGCGAGCTGATCCCGAACCACGTGGCGGTCGTCATGGACGGCAACGGCCGCTGGGCCAAGGAGCGGGGCCTGCCGCGCACGGAGGGCCACAAGGTCGGCGAGGGCGTCGTCATGGACGTGCTCAAGGGCTGCCTGGAGATGGGCGTCAAGAACCTCTCCCTGTACGCCTTCTCCACGGAGAACTGGAAGCGCTCGCCCGAGGAGGTGCGCTTCCTGATGAACTTCAACCGCGACGTCATCCGCCGCCGCCGCGACGAGATGGACGAGCTGGGCATCCGCATCCGCTGGGTCGGCCGGATGCCCAAGCTGTGGAAGTCCGTCGTCCAGGAGCTCCAGGTCGCGCAGGAGCAGACCGAGCGGAACGACGCGATGACGCTCTACTTCTGCGTCAACTACGGCGGCCGTGCCGAGATCGCGGACGCGGCACAGGCCCTCGCCAAGGATGTGAAGGCGGGCAAGCTGGACCCGTCGAAGGTCACCGAGAAGACCCTCGCGAAGTACCTGTACTACCCGGACATGCCCGACGTGGATCTCTTCCTGCGCCCGTCCGGCGAGCAGCGCACGTCGAACTATCTGATCTGGCAGAGCGCCTACGCCGAGATGGTCTACCAGGACGTGCTGTGGCCCGACTTCGATCGCCGCGACCTGTGGCGGGCCTGCCTGGAGTACGCGCAGCGCGACCGGCGCTTCGGCGGCGCGCCCCCCGCCAAGTAGCGCGAGACACGAGGCACCACGAAAGGGTGCGGGCCCGTACGCCTCGGCGTACGGGCCCGCACCCTTTCCGTCTGGTGCCCTCCGGTGTCCGGTCAGGGACTCACGTGCGCGACGCGCAGTCCCCGCACGTGCCGAAGATCTCGATCGTGTGGCCGACGTCCACGAAGCCGTGCTCCGCGGCGATCGACTCGGCCCATTTCTCCACGGCCGGGCCTTCGACCTCGACCGCCTTGCCGCAGTGGCGGCAGACCAGGTGGTGGTGGTGATCGTCGCTGTGACAGCGGCGGTAGACCGCCTCGCCCTCGTCCGTACGCAGCACATCGACCTCGCCCGCGTCGGCGAGGGACTGGAGGGTGCGGTAGACCGTGGTCAGCCCGACCGAGTCCCCGCGGTGCTTGAGCATGTCGTGCAGTTCCTGCGCGCTCCGGAACTCCTCGACCTCGGCAAGGGCCGCTGACACGGCGGCGCGCTGCCGGGTCGACCGGCCGCGGACAGGGGGACCTGCGGTGGCCACGCTGTCTCCTTCGTTCGTCGTGCTCCTGGGTCCTTTCCGCCTCATTGTGCCAGGCGCAGCCCAGGAGCGGTTGTTACACCTTGAGGGCCTCCTCGCTCTTCTCCTCCAGGGTGCCGCTTCCGTCCCGTCGAGCGACAGCCCTCGCCCTGCGCCGGGCCAGCGGCGCCGCGAGCGCGGTCACGACGATGAACAGCGCGATGGTGAGGACGACGATGCTGGCGCCGGGCGGTACGTCCGCGTAGTACGAGGTCGCAGTGCCGGAGAGGGTCACCAGCACCCCGAAGCCCATCGAGACGAACAGGGTGGTCGCGAAGCCCCGTGTGGCCTGCTGCGCCGCGGCGACCGGGATCACCATCAGCGCGCTCACCAGCAGCAGCCCCACGACGCGCATGGCCACCGTCACCGTCACGGCGGCTGTGACGGCCAGCAGCAGGTTCAGCACCCGCACCGGCAGCCCCGTCACGCGCGCGAACTCCTCGTCCTGGCAGACGGCGAACAACTGCCGCCGCAGCCCCAGCGAGACCGCCAGCACGAAGGCCGACAGGCACACGATGGCGATCACGTCGGAGTTCGAGACGGTCGTGATGGAGCCGAAGAGGTAGGTGGTGAGGTTGGCGTTGGAGCCGTTCGGCGAGAGGTTGATGATCATGACGCCGCCCGCCATGCCGCCGTAGAAGAGCATCGCGAGCGCGAGATCGCCGCGCGCCTTCCCGTACCAGCGGATCAGCTCCATCGCGACGGCGCCCAGTGACGCCACGAGCACGGCCATCCACACCGGGTTGGTGTTCAGCAGGAAGCCGAGCGCGACGCCGGTGAGGGCGACGTGGCCGATGCCGTCGCCCATGATCGCCTGACGGCGCTGGACGAGGTAGATCCCGACGGCGGGCGCTGCTATGCCGACCAGCAGGGCGGCGAGCAGCGCGCGCTGCATGAAGGCGTAGTCCAGCAGCTCGGTCATGTCAGCAGTCCGGTCTCGATCTTCGAGGCGGTGTCGGCCTCGGGTGTGTCGTGCGGGTGGCAGGCCAGGTCGTGCAGCCGCTCGGGGTGGTCGACGCGCTCGACCTGCCCGTCGCGCAGCACCACGGCGCGGTCGATCAGCGGGGCGAGCGGGCCCAGCTCGTGCAGCACCAGCAGCACGGAGCTGCCGCCCGCCACCTGCTCGCGCAGCGCGTCGGCGAGCACCCGCTGGCTGGCGAGGTCCACCCCGGCCAGCGGCTCGTCCATCAGCAGCAGCTCCGGCTCTCCGGCGAGCGCGCGGGCGATGAGCACCCGCTGGTGCTGGCCGCCGGACAGGGCGCTCACGGAGTCCCTGGCGCGCTCCCGCATGCCCACCAGCTCCAGGGCGCGGTCCACGGCGGCGCGGTCGGCGCGGCCGAGGGGGCGCAGCCGCGTGCGGGCCAGGCGCCCCGAGGAGACGATCTCGCGGACCGTCGCCGGCACGCCCCCGGCCGCCGTGGAGCGCTGCGGTACGTAGCCCAGGCGCCGCCACTCGCGGAAGCGGGCCAGGGGCGTGCCGAACAGTTCCAGGCTGCCGCCGGTGAGCGGCACCTGCCCGATGACGGCCCGCACGGTGGTGGACTTGCCGGAGCCGTTGGCCCCGAGCAGCGCGACGACCTCGCCACGCCCTACGGTCAGGTCGATGCCGCGCAGCACCGGGCGCGCGCCGAGCGTGGCCGTCGCGTCACGCAGGGATATGACGGTCTCCGGTGGGGCCATGGCAGGTCGCCTTCCTCGGTCCTCGGGGTGGTTCCTCGGGGGTGCTTGTGGTGCTCGGGTGCTCAGGAGTCGGACGGTGACACGTCAGGAACCGGAGCCCGCGTTCAGCGCCGTGCGCAGCGCCGACAGGTTCTCGCGCATGACCGAGAAGTAGTCCTGCTTCTTCTCGTTCTTGACGCTCTCCAGAGGGCTGAGGACGCCGGTCTTGAGCTTGAGGTCGCCCGCGAGGGCCTTGGCGGTCTTGTCGCTCGCGTTGTCTTCAAAGAAGACGGTGCTGACCTTGTCCTCCTTGGCGACGGTGTGCAGCTCCTTCATGCGCGCCGCGCTCGGCTCGGACTCGGGGTCGATACCGGAGACGGCCTCCTCGTGCAGCCCGTAGCGCTCGGCGAAGTAGCCGAAGGCGGCGTGGGTGGTGACGAAGGTGTCGGTCTTGCGCTTCTCCAGGCCCTTCTCGAACTCCTCGTTGAGGGATTCGAGGCGCTTCACGAGGGAGGCGGTGTTCTTCTCGTAGGTGGCCTTGTGGTCGGGGTCGGCCTTGGCCAGCTCCTTGCCGACGCCCTTGGCGACCTCGGCGTAGCGCACCGGGTCGAGCCAGATGTGGGGGTCCTCGCCGCTCTCGGTCTCGTGGCTGTGGCCCTCGTGCTCCTCGTGCCCCTCGTGGCCCTCTTCCCCGCCGTGGTCGTGGCCCTCCTCGCCGTGCACGTCGTCGCCGTGGGATTCGAGGGAGGTGTACGAGGTGGCCTCGGCGACGTTCTTCACGCCGGACTGGCCCACGGCCTCGTCGACGGCGGGCTGGAGGCCCTTGAGGTAGACGACGAGATCGGCTTCGCTGAGCTGCCCGGTCTGCTGCGGGCTGAGTTCGAGGTCGTGCGGTTCGACGCCCGGCTTGGTCAGGCTGTCGACGCTGACGTACTTGCCGCCGATCTCCTGGGCGAGGAACTTCATGGGGTAGAACGACGCGACGACGTTGACCTTGCCGTCGTCACCGGCCGCCGAATCGTTGCCGCAGGCGGCGAGGGTGAGGGCGCCGAGGCCGAGAGCGGTGGCCGCGGCCGTGGTCCGTATGAGTCGCCGTGAAGGCAGTCGTCGTCGAGCGTTCATGACACTCATTTTCAACCTACATGGAAACGATTGTCAAATGATGTGGAGGCGGTGAAACCGCCTGCGGGCGGGCAGGCGCCCCGCCGGGAGTCCGGGACCCGAACCGATTTGATTCGGGCCCCTCATGGCTCGGTAATCTGAGGTATTCCGTCGTCGTTGATGAAGAGAGCACCGTGGCCGCCGACAAGATCGACACCATCGTCAGCCTGAGCAAGCGCCGTGGCTTTGTGTACCCGTGCAGTGAGATCTACGGTGGTCAGCGCGCCGCCTGGGACTACGGGCCGCTCGGCGTCGAACTCAAGGAGAACATCAAGCGCCAGTGGTGGCGCTCCATGGTCACTTCGCGCGATGACGTGGTCGGTCTCGACTCGTCCGTGATCCTGGCCCCCCAGGTCTGGGAGGCGTCGGGGCACGTCGCCACCTTCACGGACCCGCTCACCGAGTGCACCTCGTGCCACAAGCGTTTCCGCGCGGACCACCTGGAAGAGGCGTACGAGGCCAAGCACGGCCACCTGCCCCCGAACGGCATGGCCGACATCAACTGCCCCCACTGCGGCAACAAGGGCGGCTTCACCGAGCCCAAGCAGTTCTCCGGTCTGCTCTCGACGCACCTCGGCCCGACGCAGGACTCCGGTTCGGTCAGCTATCTGCGCCCCGAGACGGCCCAGGGCATCTTCACCAACTTTGCCAACGTGCAGCAGACGTCGCGCAAGAAGCCGCCGTTCGGCATCGCACAGACCGGCAAGTCCTTCCGGAACGAGATCACTCCGGGCAACTTCATCTTCCGCACCCGCGAGTTCGAGCAGATGGAGATGGAGTTCTTCGTCAAGCCGGGCGAGGACGAGGAGTGGCACGAGTACTGGATGGAGCAGCGCTGGAACTGGTACCGCGACCTCGGCATCCGCGAGGAGAACATCCGCTGGTACGAGCACCCGGCCGAGAAGCTCTCCCACTACTCGAAGCGCACGGCCGACATCGAGTACCGCTTCAACTTCGGCGGCACCGAGTTCTCCGAGCTGGAGGGCGTCGCCAACCGCACGGACTTCGACCTCGGCGCCCACTCCAAGGCGTCGGGCCACGACCTCTCCTACTTCGACCAGGAGGCGGGCGAGCGCTGGATCCCGTACGTCATCGAGCCGGCGGCCGGTGTCAACCGCGCGATGCTCGCGTTCATGCTCGACGCGTACATCGAGGACGAGGCCCCGAACGCCAAGGGCAAGATGGAAAAGCGCACCGTCATGCGCCTCGACCCGCGCCTCTCCCCGGTCAAGGTGGCCGTGCTGCCGCTGTCCCGCAACGAGAAGCTGTCGCCCAAGGCGCGCGGCCTCGCCGAGACGCTGCGCAAGCACTGGAACATCGAGTTCGACGACGCGGGCGCCATCGGCCGCCGCTACCGCCGCCAGGACGAGATCGGCACGCCGTTCTGCATCACCGTCGACTTCGACACCCTCGACGACAACGCCGTCACGGTGCGTGAGCGCGACACGATGAAGCAGGACCGCGTCTCGCTGGACCAGATCGAGAGCTACCTGGGCGGTCGCCTGCTGGGCTGCTGAGCTGTGGCCCGAACAGGCTGAGCGGGTCTGAAAGCGGAAAGGTCCCGCATCCCCATTCCGGGGGTGCGGGACCTTTTCTTTCCCCGCTTCCTTTTCTGGCTCATTTTCCCATCCAGATCCCGCTGTCCCGCCATTTACGGTGCTTCGGGGCCGCATTCCCGCTCGCCCCTCAGCCTCGCGGAGGGAGCGCCCGGCATGGTCAACGTCCTCACCAAGGGTGTCTGGACAGGCGTCGATGTGGACGCGTCGCAGTTCAGTGGTTTGCAGACCAACCGTCTCGCGTGGGGCGCCGTCGATGACGCGGTGAAGAGCGCCTACGTCTTCGAGGGCTCCTCCACCCAGGTGGCACTCGACGGCACCCCGAGCATGATCGGCTCCTTCAAGCACTACAACCATGTGATCCCCATGCCGCCGCACCCGGTCTTCACCGCGGAGCTGACCATCACCGTGGCCTTCGGGGACAAGGACAGGCGCACGGTCGGCCCGCTGAAGTTCCAGCACAACGAGACGCCCAATGTGGGCCCGGCGCCGGAGGACACGGTCGAACTCGAACCGGTCAAGTTCGACCGTGTCGTGCAGGTCGACGGCAACTGGTACGACATGCACATCGAGGGCTTTCTGCAATACGGGGAGATCAGCAAGCACTTCACCAGCCAGGAGGACGCCGAGAAGCCCAACACCGCCGAACTCAGGGCGTCGTTCACCCCCTACAAGGGCCAGGGGTAACCCCCGCGCGACCGTACGGAGGAGACCCGGCATGGCAGAGCAGATCAAGCGGGTGACCGTCACGTTCCAGACGAGCACGCAGGACGTGGGTGAGAAGATCATCTACCGGACGACCGAGACCCTGCCGGACAGCCGGGTCTTTCTCGGCCTCGCGGGACGTGAGTTCCGGTGTGCGACGGGCTCGGCGGACGAGCAGCGGAAGCTGCTGGCGGGTTCGATCGAGACGTTCGTCTTCGGCAGCGATTCCAACGTCAGGTCCGTCGCGGCCAACGACCCCACGCACCGCACGATGGAGAACGTCCGCGCCTACCCCGTCTACATCCGCTTCGAGCCCCAGCCCAACGCGAGCGACCCGCAAGAGGACGACTGGTGCCTGGAGCATGTGCGGGTCGGCATCGAGGGGGCGGCGGGCGGCAGGGTCGATCTCGAAGCGCTGGAGGGGGAGGAGCGGATCTTTCTGGGCAGCGACGGAGGACACGTCCTGTATCTCCAGCCCGGCGCGGCTCAGACCTGGGGGTAGGGCTCCTCGGGCGTCAGCGTGTCAGTGCGAGCGCGGGAAAGGTGTGGTCCCGCCAGATGAGGCGCGAGGTCTCTTCGGGGTAGGGCGCGACGGTCGGGGTGCCGTTCTGGGCGTCCTGGCCGTCGAGGAGCCGGGTGAGGCGCCGACCGGTGTCGTACGCGGGCCACCCGGGGTCGCCGTGTGCGGCGAACCCGGTCCACGCGGCCCGCATCCGGGCGGACAGCGCCTCCGCCTCGTCATAGCCGGGGGACGGGGCTTCGCCGATCAGCGCGGCGGGCTGGCCGCGGTCCAGGTTGCCGAAGACGAGCGGCACGTCGAGGCCGTGGCAGGCGCCGAGGATCCCGTCCATGCCCGGCGCCTCCCAGGTCAGCTCGTAGACGTGGGTCCGGCCTCCGGCTGTCGCGTGGGCCTCGGCGAGGTGGAGGGACGGCATGCGGAACAGGCAGTCGGAGCGGACCAGCTCGTACAGCTCGTCGGGGCCCGCGTCGGGGAAGCCGTCGCGGTAGCGGCGGCGGTCCCCGGCCCCGGCCTCGTCGGGGGCGAAGGCGCGCAGGGCGCCCTCGGCCTGCTCGCGGGCCACCTGGCCGAGCAGTCCTTCGAGCGCGGTGAGCAGCCGCTGTTCGTGACGGGTGTGGCCGACGAGGAGTTCGACGTCGGCCGCCGTGCCCTCGGCCAGCGCCCGCCACGGGGTGACCGGCAGGGTGTCGCCGTCTACGACGGGGGAGTACGGGATCGGCCCGTGCGCGGCCAGCCCCCAGCGCGGCGCCCACCGGTCCATCGCGGCGCTGACCGCGTCACCTGCGGCGGACAGTTGGGCCGGGGCCACCGTGGACAGGTCGGACGCGGTGGGCTTGCGCCCCAGCTCGGCGGCGCAGACGCGCGTGATGTCGGCGGCCAGCTCCGGCGAGAAGAACGTGCCCTGCACGCTCTGCGCGACGGCCCGGCGGAAGAGCCCCGCCGCGCGCGGCATCGCCAGCAGCGCGGCGACCGACCCGGCGCCCGCCGACTGGCCGAAGACCGTGACCCGGTCCGGGTCGCCGCCGAAGGCGCGGACGGAGTCCCGCACCCACTCCAGCGCTGCGATCTGGTCGAGCAGCCCCCGGTTGGCGGGCGCACCGTCGAACTGGCCGAAACCCTCAAGTCCCACGCGGTAGTTGAACGTCACCACGACGACCTCGCCGTCGCGGGCCAGGCGGGCGCCGTCGTACTCGGGAAGGCAGGACATCCCGACCGTGTAGGCCCCGCCCTGGATCCACACCATGACGGGGAGCGCGGCGCCCGGGTCCGGAGCGGGCGTCCAGACGTTGACCGTCAGCCAGTCGTCACCCGTCGCGTACTGTGCCAGCGCGTGCATGCCGAGCGCTCCGCCCTGGGGAGGGGGCGGCCCGTACGAGACCGCGGGGCGCGTCCCGTCCCAGCCTTGTGCGGGGTGCGGTGCTGCGAACCGCAGTGCGCCGACGGGCGGTTCGGCGTACGGGATGCCCCGGAAGACGGCCACTCCTGCTTCGCGGGTGCCGCGCAGGGCTCCGGCAGGGGTGCGGACTTCGGGCGATGGCCCGGCTGGTTCCGGTGCGCCGGTGGTCATCACGGTCCCCTCCTGACGTCCTGACGGGCGGCTCCTGGCTTCGGAGCATCCCGCTGAGGGGAGGGGGCGCGCCAGCGAATTAGGGGCGGGCGGGGAGGGCGGGGTGGATGGGGCTCCTGTGAGCGGTCACTCGTCCTCGTCGCTGTCCCCGTTGTCGGGGTGGGCGTCAAAACCGGTGGTGTCGAGGACGCAGTCGAAGGGCGCGGGCACGGTGACCTTCTCACCGAAGGGAACGGTCAGCCGGGCCGCGTAACCCCGCGACGAGGGGTTCCAGAACACGGTCACGGCGCCCTCCTGCATGTCCAGCAGCAGATACACGGGCACGCCGCTCCTGCCGTAGACCGGCGCCTTGTCGTCCCAGTCCGTGTCACGCGTGGAGGGCGAGGTCAGCTCGGCGACGAGGGACAGGGCTTCCCCGTCCACGTAACGGCCCCGGCGCTGAAGGGCCCGCTCGGCGACGACGTACACGTCTGGCCCGTAGGCGCGCTCCTCACTGGGAAACGTGAACAGGAAGGGGGCGCTGTCGGCGATGTGACCCTCGGGCGCGTGCGGTTCCAGTTGGCGGCGGAGGGAACGCATGAGGGGCAGGTAGAACGGCTGCGACCACGGCGACATGACGATGTGCCCCGCGATGATCTCCGCCCGGCGCCCTTCCGGTACGTCCAAGTTCAGCAGGGTGCGGCAGAGCGCCTGGAAGCGTGTTGAACCGCCGGGGCTGACGTCTGTCATCACCGTTGGACCGTCCCTTCGCGACGACGATGTTGAGGCGCCGAGTATGCCCGTGCGGTGCGGGCGGCGTGGTTGACGTGGTGTCAAATGCCGGACGTCAGGCGTCAGTCGCCGGTCAGGGCGGTTGCCGTCAGGGTGAGGTGCTGGGTCAGGACCTCGGCCGCCGTGTCGGCGTCGCGGGACAGTGCGGCTTCCTCCAGTCGGCGGTGTTCGTCGGCGCCGTCGCGGCCGGGGTTGCGGAGCGTCGACCAGCGGCGGGTCAGTTCGCTCGACGTCCACAGCCGGTCGAAGGTCTCCAGCAGGACGGGGTTGCCGCAGCCCTCCAGCAGCGTCCGGTGGAAGACCCGGTGGGCCTCGGCCCAGGCTTCGCTGTAGTGCTTGGTCTCCTCCGGGGTGTGCACGGGGGTGCGGGTCAGCCGGTGGTGCGCTGCCCGTACGCGGGCCTCCCAGTCGACGTCGCCGCGTTCGACGGACATGCGCAGCAGGACCGGTTCGATGGTGCGCCGTGCCTCGGCGATCTCCTGCCAGCGCTGGTCGGAGAAGGCGGGGACGGCGAAGCCGCGGTTGTGCAGCCGGTCGGCGAGGCCGTCGCCGACTGCCCGTACCAGCGCCTCGCGTACGACGGCCAGGCTCACGCCCTGCTCTCTGGCGAGGTCCTGCGGCTTGAGCGCTTCACCAGGGGCGTAGTCCCCGCGCATGATCGCGTCCCGCAGTCGGCCGTAGACCTGCTCGGAGAGCATCTGTTTTCCGGGGGTGGGGGAGGAGGAGGCGGCTGGTGGTGTCATGGGGTCAGCATAGACGATCGCTTGGATAATCGATTATTAGTGTTATGGTCGATGAAGAGTCGACGGGGCACGGCCATCCGGCACGCGACACCGCGACCCCCCGAGACACGTCGAAAGGAACGACGCATGAGCGCCAACGACCCCTTCGCCCGCCTCCCCGAGGCGGCCACCTTCACGGTCACCAGCACCACCGTTGCCGACGGCGCCGCCTGGTCGGCCGAGCAGTTCGCCGCCGGTGTCCCCGGCGGCAAGGACGTCTCCCCGCAGCTCTCCTGGAACGGCGCCCCCGAGGGCACCAAGAGCTACGCCGTGACGGTCTACGACCCGGACGCGCCCACCGGCTCCGGCTTCTGGCACTGGGCCGTCGCCGACATCCCCGCCACCGTCACCGAGCTGCCCGAGGGCGCGGGCGACGACACCGGCTCCGGCCTGCCCGAGGGCGCCTTCCAGCTCCCCAACGACGCCCGCGCCGCCCGCTTCATGGGCGCGGCCCCGCCCGCGGGGCACGGCCCGCACCGCTACTTCGTCGTGGTGCACGCCCTCGACGTCGCGTCCATCGGCGTCCCGGCCGACGCCACCCCGGCCTTCCTCGGCTTCAATATCGCCGGACACATCCTCGGCCGCGCCGTCCTGACCGCCACCGCCGAAACCCCCGCCGCCTGACGGCTGCCGCTCCGCGGCATCCTCCGCCCGTCCGGACCGGAGGATGCCGCCCGGCCGTCGCCGCCCCGCCGCCCGGCGGCGACCGACGCAGGTCCGACGCACTCGACCTCCCAGGAGGAGAAAACCGCGATGTCTGCCACCACCCCCTCCGGCCACGCCGCACACCCGGACGGCCGACGCACGGACCTGAACGCCGTCCGCGAGGTCAGCCTTGCCCTCAACACCGCCCACACGTTCATCTACTTCGTCCCCGAGGCCGCGGAGGAGGCCGCCAAGTTCGGTGTGACCGAGCGCGGACCCGCGTACTTCGCGTACAGGTCGGCCGCGATGGGCGCGGTTCCATGGCAGGTCACGCTCGCGACCTTCTACAACTTCAGCCCGCGCGCGGTGCGGCCCATGGAGAGCGTGTGGGACGCCGCGTCGCCGGAGCGGTGGCAGGCCGCGCGCTTCGTGTCCGCCGAGCGCGCGTTCCGGCGCGTCGCCCCGAAGCTGACGGGCGACGAGGTCGCCGAGGCACGGTCGCTGATCGACCCCGTCGTCTCCGGTGCCGACTACGCGGGCAAGACACTGGCCGCCGCGAACGCGTCCGTCCCGCTTCCGTCGGACCCGCTCGTCGCGCTGTGGCAGCAGATCACGGTGCTGCGCGAGTGGCGCGGCGACGCGCATCTCGTCGTCCTCGCGCACAACGGCCTCGGCCCGTGCGACTGCAACGTCCTCCAGTCCGCGACGGGCCGCTTCCCGGTGGGGCTCGCGCGCGCGACCCGTCAGTGGGACGACGAGGAGTGGGCCGCGGCGTCCGCCCGTCTCGTCGCACGCGGCTGGCTCGACGCCGACGGCACCGTCACCGAAGCGGGCACCGCGGCACGCGAGCGGATAGAGACGGAGACCGACGAGCACTGCGCGGCGCTGTGGGAGGGGGGCGGCGACGCGGGCGCGCGCCGCCTCGCCGCGCTCGTCAAGCCGGTCAAGGAGGCGTTCGACGCGGCCGGGACGTACGACATGCTGCGCTGAACGCAGCGCCCGTTCCGCTCAGCCCAACCCTCTGCCGGGCCAGCCCTGTTACCTTCTCCCGCCGACACTCGTCATGGGTGTGACGGCCGAATACGAGCGGTCGTCGCACCCACGAGTGAACGGAGAGCAGGATGCTGAGCAACATCATGTACGTGACGGTCTACGTCACCGATCAGGACCGCGCGCTGGAGTTCTACACCGACGGGCTCGGCCTCGAAAAGCGGCTCGACTTCCCGGGACCCGACGGGCGCTTCCTCACCGTCGGCGTTCCCGACAGCCCGGTGCAGATCATCCTGTGGTCGCACGCGGCGACCGCCGGACAGCCCGTCGGCGTGGACCAGCATGCCGCGCCCGGCCCGCTGATCCTCGAATCCGACGACCTGCGGAAGGACTTCGAGGCCATGAGCCGGCGCGGTGTCACCTTCGTGGAGTCCGAGCCCCAGGACTACCCGTTCGGGGTCCGCGCCGAGGCGGTGGACCCGGACGGCAACCGGGTCTCGCTCCGTCAGCAGCGAAAGCCGTGACCGCCGCCGACCCGTCCGGCCTCGTGGCCGAGGCGTTCGAAGCCCAGCGCGACCGGCTGCGCGCCGTCGCGTACCGCGTGCTGGGCTCGCACGCCGACGCCGAGGACGTGGTCCAGGAAGCGTGGATGCGCCTCGTCCGGCAGGACGAGGCGGCCATCGGCAACCTGGCGGGCTGGCTGACGACCGTCGTCGGCCGGATCAGCCTGGACCTCCTGAGATCCCGCCAGGCCCGTCCCGAAGCCGTTTACGGGCAGGAGCAGCAGGAGTTCGCGCAGCTCGTGGTGACGCCCGACGAAGCGCCCGCGCCGGACGAGCAGGCGGCACTGGCCGATTCGGTCGGCCTCGCCCTGCTCGTCGTGCTGGACTCGCTCACCCCGAGTGAGCGACTGGCGTTCGTCCTGCACGACATGTTCGCGGTCCCGTTCCGCGAGATCGGCCAGATCCTGGGCAAGTCAGCCGAGGCCACCAAGATGCTCGCCAGCCGCGCCCGCCGAAAGGTCCGCGCCACGGACCGGTCGGCGGGCTCCGGCCGCGAGCAGCACCGGGAGGCCGTCCAGGCGTTCAGCGCCGCCGCGCTCAGCGGCGATTTCGAAGCGCTGCTGCGTGTCCTGGACCCGGACGTGAAGCTGACCGTCGACACCCCCGACGGCGTGGTCGTCACCCTCGGCGCCACCAAGGTCGCCGCCGGCGCCCGCATGTTCTCCGGCGAGGCGGCCCACCAACGCCCCGTGCTGGTCAACGGCGTCCCCGGCCACATGTCCTGGCGCCCAGACGGGACCCCGCTCTCCATCGTCGTCTTCACCGTCACCGAACGCCGGATCACCGGCATCCACATCATCATCGACCCGGCCAAACTCGCCTCGGTCAGTGCCCGAGTGTGCCGTCCCTGAGTGAGGTGAGGAACGCTGCCCACGCGGTGGGGGAGTGGTGTGTGGTGCCGTGTGCGGGGTTCTTGCTGTCGCGGGCGGCGCGTCCGCCGTCTGCGGTGACGGCTATCTCGACACAGTTGCTGTGGTCGCCGCCTGAGTACGACGACTTCCTGAATGAGGTGGTCGGCTTGCTGGAATTCACGGCTACGAGTGCTCCTCGGTTACGTCGTCCATAGCTCTGCGGAGGAAATCCAGGCTTTGCGCCGGGGTGAGGGCGGTGGCCTGGAGCAGTTCGAAAGCATGCGCGTACTGGGTGATGGTCTCAGGGTCTTCCGCCACGGCGATGTTGCCGCGAGTGTCTTGGCCGACGGCGGTGGGCGACCACTCGCCATCGAACGACAGCATGATGAAAGAGGGCGAGCACCTTGTCGCCGACCACTCAGTGGTGGGCAACACCTGCAAGGTCACGTGGCTCTCCTGGGCTGACTGCAACAAGCTGGCGAGCTGACCCCGGTGCACGGCCGAGGACGGCATGGGCGTGACGAGGGCCGACTCGCCGATGACGACGGCGAACCGTGTCCCCAACGTCTCCACCTTCTGCCGTCGTTCCTGCCTGACTTTCACTACCTGGTCAGCGGTTCCCGGGTCAGTAACGCTCGGATTGTCGTTCACGAGGCATCGCGTGTAGTCGGCGGTTTGCAGCAAGCCAGGGATGAGCAACGGCTCCCACGAGCGGATATGCGTAGCGTCTTCTTCCAGTGCTACGTAGTCCCCGAAGCTGTCCGGAACGGAGTATTCGAACCACCAGCCGCGCTTGTTGGAGTCACGCGCGAGCTGTTCCAGGTGCTGGTGCACCTTGCGGTCCTCGATGCCGTACAGCTCAAGCATCAGTCGCACGTCACCGGGACGTGCCGAGACCTGACCGGCCTCGATGCGGCTGACCTTGGCCTTGGAACCGGCGATGTATTCGGCGGCCTGTAGCTGGTCGATCTTGGCGGCCTCACGGAACCGTCGAAGGGTCGCACCGAGGCGACGGCTCCGCACGGTAGGACGTCCACCTGCGGGCATGTCCCCTCCCTCACTGAGCGTGTCCAGTCTGTATCGCAACGGACGGTACACGCCAGTGAGTTGGATCAGAGAGTGAATGCAACTTCTCGCTTTAGTTCGATTGCATGGATCGACGTGTTCCGGCTAGCGTGAGTTGCGTCACTCAGCGTGCCGCTTTCGGCGCAAGGGGTGATCAAGGTTCTGCCTGCCCACAGCCCCCACCGGGAGGCCCCATGTCCGGGCGCACGCACACCACCCGTTTCCGTATCCGCAAAGCGGCCGTCGCCGAGGCGCGCCGTCACGTCGAGGCGTTACTCGTCGAGTGGCGGCTCGGGCACCTCGTCGAACCGGCCACCCTCGTCACCAGCGAGCTGGCCACCAACGTCGTGCTGCACGCACAAGGCATCGCGGACTACTTCGAGCTGACCGTCCGGCGCAGGGACGGCGTGCTGATACTGGAAGTGGCCGACTCCTGCACGTGGGAGATGCCGGAGTTGCGGAAGCCCGAGCCGGAGGACATCGGCGGGCGCGGGCTGCTGCTCGTGGACGCGTTCGCGGAACGGTGGGGGGTACGGCCGCGTGCCGGGGCCGGGAAGACCGTGTGGGCGCACCTGGCCGTGAGGGGCGGTGCGGGCGATGAGGCGTGATCTGCTGCTCCGGCCAGGGTGGTGGTGCGAGGCGCGCGTCGTGCACGAGGACGGGCGCGCGTACCGGGACGCGTGCCGGGCCACCGGCCCCGCGCACGCCGCGATGTGGATGTGCACCGACGTACGCACCCTGCTGCCCCGCCTCGACGCGGCGGACGCCGAACGCGCGCACCGCTGGCTGCGCGAAGACGGCGCGCCCCGCGTCTTCGAGGCGACGGCCGACGCCGGAGCCGTCCGCTACACCTGGAGCGTGCGCAGGGTGCTGTTCCTGCACGTTCCGCACATCTCCCGTGTGCGGGGGTGACACCGCCGATGCGAGACCCGCGGCCGTCAGGCAGTCACGCCGCCAGGCCCCGCAGGATCATCGTGCGGACCGCCGCGAACTCGTCCTCGATGCCGGGCCGGGACCACTCCGCCGCGTGGGCCGGATCGTGGAAGCGGGCCGTCGCGTCGAAGACCGCGCGGGCCACCTCCGAACCCGTGCCGATCAGCTTCGAGGAGAAGGCGCCCTTCAAGCGCCCCTCGTCGATGATCCGGGCGATCTGATCGACCAGCTCATTGATGTGGCGCTCCACCGCGCCACTGTGCTCCCTGACCAGGACCAGGTACGTGGCGAACAGCTCCGGCTCGTCGCCCGCCTTGCGCCGCTTCGCCTCGAACAGGCTCGTCAGCCAGCGGTCCAGGCGCTTGTCCGCCTGCCCTGGCCCGGAGGTGAGCGACGCGAGTTCCTCGCTCGTACGGGACAGCCAGCGCTCCGTGACCGCCTCGCGGAGCGCCGACTTGGTGCGGAAGTGGCGGTAGACGCTGCCGTGCGTGACTCCCAGCTCGCGCGCCACGTCCACGACGGTGGCCTTCGCCGCGCCGTACCGGCGAAGGACTTCCTCAGTCGCGGCGAGGATGCGTTCGGGGGTCAGTGATTCCGTCGCCATCGGCTACCTCGGCTCTCGTATACGGGCAGGGCGCTCGCGAGCCCGCGCGTGGCTACTTCTCGCTGTCCAGGTGCGCCATCTGGTTTGCCGGATAGCGGTCACCCGCCGCGGCGTCCACGGGGACGGCGCGTTCGATGGCGGCGAGATCGTCGTGATCGAGCGTAACGTCCGCCGCCGACAGCGACTCCGCCAGCCGCTCGCGGCTGCGGGCGCCGATCAGCGGAACGATGTCCTCGCCGCGGGAGAGCACCCAGGCGATGGCGGTCTGCGCGACGGTGAGGTCCTTGGCCGCCGCGATGCCGCGCAGCGTCTCGACGAGGTCCAGGTTGTGCTGGAGGTTGTCGCCGGTGAAGCGGGGGCTCATGCCGCGGAAGTCATTGGCGGCGAGCTTGCGGTCCGGTGACCAGTGGCCGCTGATGAGGCCGCGCGAGAGCACCCCGTACGCCGTCACGCCGATGCCCAGCTCGCGGCAGACGGGCAGGATCTCCGCCTCGATGCCGCGCGAGATCAGCGAATACTCGATCTGGAGGTCGCTGATCGGTGCGACGGCCGCCGCCCGGCGGATGGTCTCCGCGCCGACCTCGGAGAGGCCGATGTGGCGTACGTGTCCCGCTTTGACCAGCTCGGCGATGGTGCCGACGGTCTCCTCGATGGGCACGTCGGGGTCGAGACGGGCGATGCGGTAGATGTCGATGTGGTCGGTGCCGAGGCGCTGGAGGGAGTAGGCGACGAAGTTCTTGACCGCTGCCGGGCGACCGTCGTAGCCGGTGAAGCCGCCCTCCACGGTGCGCAGTGCGCCGAACTTCACGCTGGTCAGAGCCTGTTCGCGACGGGCAGCCGGGGCGGTGCGCAGGGCCTCGTTGATCAGCAGCTCGTTGTGGCCCATCCCGTAGAAGTCGCCGGTGTCGAGGAGGGTGACGCCCGCTTCGAGCGCGGCGTGGATGGTGGCGAGCGACTCCGCCCTGTCCGCCTCGCCGTACAGCGCGGACATGCTCATGCAGCCGAGGCCGAGCGCGGAGACGGAGGGGCCGTGGGTGCCGAGGGTACGGGTTCGCATGGTCTGCATGGGGTTCTCGCTCCTTCGGGGCGGGTGGGGTGACGTAAGCAAGGGTGACATGACAGATGACAGATTTCAATATCTGTTATCTGTTATCTGTTAATTGTTATCTGTTACCTGTCACCCGTGATCCGTCACCCGTGATCCGTCCCTCTCGCACCCCGTCCCCCGCACCCCACCCCATGGGGGACAATGGGAGGTCTGTCCATGCCCGTACGCCTGGGAGAAAGCACGTCATGACGCCGCAGCTCCAGATCGGTCCCCACAGCGTCCAGCCGCCGGTCGTGCTGGCGCCGATGGCGGGGATCACGAACGCGCCGTTCAGGACGCTGTGCAGGGAGTTCTCGGGCGGCAAGGGGCTGTTCGTCAGCGAGATGATCACCACGCGGGCTCTGGTCGAGCGCAATGAGAAGACCATGCAGCTCATCCGCTTCGACGAGACCGAGCGCCCCCGTTCCATCCAGCTCTACGGTGTGGATCCGGTCACCGTCGGCAAGGCGGCCCGCATGATCGCGGACGAGGATCTGGCCGACCACATCGACCTCAACTTCGGCTGCCCCGTCCCCAAGGTGACCCGCAAGGGCGGCGGCTCCGCGCTCCCGTACAAGCGGCCGCTGCTGCGCGCGATCCTCCACGAGGCCGTCGGCAACGCGGGCGGGCTGCCCGTGACGATGAAGATGCGCAAGGGGATCGACGACGACCACCTGACGTATCTCGACGCGGGCCGTATCGCCGTCGACGAGGGCGTGACGTCCATCGCCCTGCACGGCCGCACGGCGGCCCAGCACTACGGCGGCACCGCCGACTGGGACGCCATCGCCCGCCTCAAGGAGGCCGTCCCCGAGATCCCCGTGCTGGGCAACGGCGACATCTGGTCCGCCGACGACGCCCTGCGCATGGTCCGCGAGACCGGCTGCGACGGAGTGGTCGTGGGGCGCGGCTGCCTCGGGCGGCCCTGGCTGTTCGGGGACCTGGTGGCGGCCTTCGAGGGCAAGGGCCAGGAGGCGTACGCGCGCCCCGCGTTCCGCGAGGTCGCGGACGTGATGGTGCGGCACGCGCGGCTGCTCGGGGAGTGGCTGAACGACGAGCCGCGCGGCGTGATCGACTTCCGTAAGCACGTCGCCTGGTACACCAAGGGCTTCTCCGTCGGCTCCGAGATGCGCAAGCGGCTGGCGGTGGCGTCGTCGCTGGAGGAGCTGCGGTCGCTGCTGGACGAGCTGGACCTCGACCAGCCGTGGCCCTCGGCGGGCGCCGACGGGCCGCGCGGCCGAACGAGCGGGCGCAACCGCGTCGTCCTCCCCGACGGCTGGCTGGACGACCCGAACGACTGCGCCGGTGGCGTCGGCGAGGACGCGGAACTGGACACGTCGGGCGGCTGACGGCTCACGGGTTACGGCTCAGGGCTGGCGGCGCCGCGACGCATCGTCGTGCCGCTGACCAGCCCGGACCGACGTCCGTCGGGCCCGCGCTGCGATACTTCCGCTTGTGAAGGCGATTCTCTACGAGGAGTTCGGGCAGATCCCCGAACTCCGCACCGTGCCCGACCCCACCCCCTCCCCGACAGGTGCCGTGATCGAGGTCGCGGCGACGGGGCTGTGCCGCAGCGACTGGCACGCGTGGCGCGGCCACGACTCCGGAGTGGGGCTCCCGCACGTCGGCGGGCACGAGTTCGCCGGGACGGTGGTGTCCGTGGGCGCCGAGGTGCGGCGGCCGTGGGTCGGGCGCCGGGTGACGGTGCCGTTCGTGTGCGGCTGCGGCACGTGCGCCGAGTGCGCGACGGGCAACCAGCAGGTGTGCGAGCGGCAGACCCAGCCGGGGTTCACACACTGGGGCTCCTTCGCCGAGTACGTGACCATCGAGCACGCCGACGGCAACCTCGTCCCCCTCCCCGACTCCCTCGACGCGGCCACGGCGGCGTCGCTCGGCTGCCGCTTCGGCACCGCCTTCCGCGCCGTGCTGCGCCAGGGCCGGGCGAGCGCCGGTGAGTGGGTGGCGGTGCACGGGTGCGGCGGGGCCGGGCTGTCGGCCGTGATGATCGCGGTCGCGAGCGGGTGCCGGGTCGTCGCCGTCGACATCTCGGCCGACGTGCTCGCCTTCGCGCGGGAACTCGGCGCGACGGCGACGGTGGACGCGTCCGCCGTACCGGACGCGGGGGCCGCCGTCACCGAGATCACCGGCGGGGGCGCCGCGCTCTCCCTCGACTGCCTGGGGCACCCGCAGACGTGCGAGGCGTCCGTACGGAGCCTGCGCAGGCGCGGCCGTCATGTGCAGGTCGGGCTGATGCCGCCCGAGCGGGGCGCGGCGGCGGTCCCCATGGACCGGGTGGTCGCCTACGAGCTGGAACTGCTGGGCAGCCACGGCGTCCAGGCGCACGAGTACCCGGCGATGCTCGCCATGACCGAGGCGGGTACGCTGCGTCCCGACCTCCTCATCAGGCGCCGGATCGGGCTGTCCGACGGCCCGGAGGCGCTGACGGCGATGGACGCGCCCGTGCCCGGGGTGCCCGGCGTGACGGTCATCGACGTGGGCGGTGACGTGGCTGGCGGCGCAGAGTCAGAGACGGACGGGGCTTAGCCGCCGCCGCTTCTGATGGCGGCACACCGCACAGGGCCGACCGGTGCGTCCAGCGAGTTCGTTCGAGTTCGGAGTCACGGCAGTGCTTTTCGACGTCACCCGCGGCGGACTCGCCGGCATCTTCGGCGAGGACCGGCTCACGACCCTGCCCGCCACCGCCTTCCCGCCCGCCGTCGCGGAGACCTAGGGCGCCCGCCTTCTGCGGACCGTCGGCGTCCCCACCGGGACGCTGTGGCTGCGTGAGCCCGACGAGGACGACGGCCTGCTGCCCCTCGTCCAGGACGTCGTTGACATCGAGGACTTCGCGGATTCCGGAGACGTCGCGGACATCGCGGACGTCGCGCGGGACGCGGGCGAATGGCCCGTCATCGCCTGGCTGCTCAACGCCCACCTCGCCCTCGACCCCGGTTCCGGCAAGGTGTACGCCTTCGACGCCGACGAGGAGACGGTGCGGGAACTCCACACGGACGTCTCCTCCCTCGTCCAGGTCACCCTCCGCTTCCAGCGCCTGCTGGAGGAGTTCACCTTCAGCGGTGACGACAGCGACGAGGAGGCCGACTTCGCGCGTCTGGACGGCGAGGTCGCGCGCATTCGCCGTGAGGTGAGCGGCATCGACCCGCTGCCCTTCCAGGACGACGAGACCGTCTGGTGGGTGGTCGGCGAGGAGATCGCCGCAGGTCAGCGCTTCCAGGGCGACAGCCCGGGAGGCCGCTCGCTCTACGGGTGACCGCCCGCCGCCCGCCGGGAACGACGTCGTCGCCGGGTCAACCCCTCGCCCCCTCGCCCTCTCACCGCAGCGCCGTCCGCAGGGCAAGCGGTGTCGCGGCGGCCCACGCCTGCGGGGAGCAGGCGTGGGGGTAGGGGACGGGGTCCGGGTGGTCGTCGCGGCCGTAGCCCGCGAGGACCTCGGGGAGCCGGTAGCCGTGCCGGGACGCCGCCTCGATGAGGCCGTGCGCGACGGTACGGGCCTCCTTGTGGAGGCCGTAGCGGGCGAGGCCGAGGGTGATGAGCGCGTTGTCGTGCGGCCAGATGCTGCCCCGGTGGTACGAGAGCGGGTGGTACGGCATCTGGCCTGCGGCCAGCGTGCGGATGCCCCAGCCCGAGAAGAAGTCCGGTTCCAGCAGCCGCCTGCCCACGGTCTCGCCCGTGTCCTGGTCGAGGATGCCGGACCACAGCAGGTGCCCCGCGTCCGAGGCCAGCGCGTCCGCGCGGCGGCCCGAGCCGTCCAGGGCGAGGGCAGGGAAGCGCCGTTCGGGCAGCCAGAAGTCGGCGGCGAACCGCTCCCGCAGTGCCCCGGCCGCGCGGTCCAGGCGGTCCGCGTACGCCGCGTCGTCCCACACTTCGCGGGCCAGCGAGGCGGTGCGGCGCAGCGCGTCGTAGGCGTACCCCTGCACCTCGGCCACCATGACCGCGCCCTCGGGGCGGCGCCCGTCGGCGGCGCAGACGGCGCCGGGGGAGTCCTTCCAGTTCTGGTTGGCGAGGCCGCCCTCGTGCGCCTGGTAGGCGAGGTAGCCGTGCGCGTCGAGCCCGCCGTACGTGAACATCCACTCCACGGCGGCGCGCGCCTGCCCCTCCAGCCGCCGCGCCAGTGCCCTGCCCGACTCACCCGTATCGCCGGGCTCCCGCGCGTAGGCGCTGAGCAGGACGAGATAGAGCGGGGTGACGTCGACGGAGCCGTAGTAGCGCCCGTAGGGGACCTGTTCGAAGAAGGCCAGCTCGCCGTGGCGCACCTCGTGCACGATCTTGCCGGGCTGGGCGAGCCGCGCCGGATCCTCGTCCCGTGCCTGGACGGCCGAGAGCGCGAGCAGGGTGGCCTCGGCCAGCGCGGGGCGGTAGGGGAGGGCGAAGAGGGAGGTGAGGAGCGAGTCGCGGCCGAAGAGCGTGAGGAACCACGGCACTCCGGCGCCGGGCACGCGCAGTGCCTCACCGTCCGGGCCGTACGCGGTGACCCGCAGCCCGGCGAGGTCGACGAGGCCCTGTTCGCAGGCCCGGTCCAGATCGGTCCACCCGGTGACCGTGCCGTCCCCGGTGCCGTCCCCTGTGCCGTTCCCGGTGCCGCCGCTCGTGCCCGCGAAGTCGGCGACGTCGGCGGACAGCCGCGCCGCGACGGCGGCCGGGTCGCCCCCGTCGTCGGACGCCGCCGGTTCAGGCGCCCCGTGCGGCAGCGCCGTCACGCGCAGCTTCAGCTCGGCCGTGCCGTGCGGGGCAAGGTCCAGTTGCCAGCACAGTTGCCGCGCCGGGCCGCCCGTCAGCTCGACCGCCTCGGGTTCGGGGTCGGCGGCGACGGTCGTGCGCGAGTGCCACTCGCCGCGCCGGTAGCCGAACTCGACGCCGTCCGGGTGCGCTTGACGGGTGCGTACGGCGTGCGGCTTCTCGTACCAGCGGTGGTCGGAGCGCAGCTCGAACTGGTCGGCGAAGTCCGCGTCGGCGGTGATCGCCAGCCGCGCCGTGACGGGCTCGCCGAGGTTGCTGGTGAGCCGGATGCGCTCGACCAGCGCGCCCGCCGCGACGGCCTGTTCGCGGAAGACCGTGTAGGCGGGCGGCTCCTCGCGGGTGCCGTGCGGGGTCAGTACGGAGGCGGCGACGGCGCCCGTGCCCGCCGGGACGAGGACGGTGGGCGCGCCGCCGTCGAGCGTGAGCTGCCAGCGGCTCAGATGGCGGGCGTCGCGCAGGAACAGCCCGTCGGGCGCGGTGCCCCGCGCGCCCGTGATGTCACCTCCCGGGCCGAGCAGGGCGAAGGTGCCGTCGTGGACGAGCAGGCGTTGGTCCGTAGCGTTCATCGCTTCTGTCCCTTCTCGGACATGGATGCGCGGTCGGGGGCGGGGGCGGGTGCGTGTTCCGCCGCTGCGAGCAGGTCGAGCGCGAGCGCGGCCGTCCAGCCGAAGTCGCGGGTGCCGCGCGCCCGCCCCGTGTACGGGTCGAGGTACTCGGCGAAGCCAGAGGAGGCGGCGGCCGACAGCGCGGAGGCGCGCAGCGCGTCGGCGCTCGCGGTCTCGCCGTGCTGGCGCAGGCCGCGCTCCAGCAGCCAGTTGACGTTGAACCAGGCGGGCCCGCGCCAGTAGCGGTACGGGTCGAAGGCGTGGCCGCGCAGGTCGTAGCTGGGCAGCAGCCGTACCCGGGTGCCCAGGCCGAAGTGGTCGCCGCGCACCGTGCGCAGCAGGGCCGAGGTCACCTCGCGGGGCAGCCCCGGGGCGAGGAGGGGCAGCAGCCCGGCCGCGCTCCGCTCGGGGATCAGCCGTCCCCCAGCCGCGTCTCCGGGGTCCCCGACGAGGTCGCGGCACAGGAACTGGCCCGCCTCCGGCTCCCACAGCCGCTCCACCAGCGCCTTCGTCAGCCTCCGCGCGCGCTGCCGGTGCGGCGCTGGGTCGGCGCCGAGGGACGTGGCGATGCCGGTGAGGGCGTGCTCGGAGGCGATCAGCAGCGCGTTGACGCCGGGGTCCTCGACGGCGAAGGCGTGCGCGCGCCCTCGCGCCTCACCCGGCACCACTGCCCCGCCTCCGTCCCGGTACCCGCCGTCCCGGTAGTCGGCGGCGAGGCGGACGTAGCGCCCGTAGTCGAGGTCCGTCGGGCGGTCGTCGGGCGCGCCGTGGTCGAGGTCGGCGCGGCGGAAGGAGCCGGGCGCCGCTGGCTCGACGCGCTCCAGCGGCGCGTCCCAGCACGGGCTGTTGTCCATCCCCGGCTCCCAGGGGTGGACGATCGCGGCCAGCCCGTGCCCGCCCAGGTCACGGTGCTCGGTGAGGTAGCGGTGCCAGGCGGCCAGTCGCGGATACACGCGGGCCAGGAAGCCGCGCCGTCGGGAGAGCGCGGGGTCGGACTGGTGGACCAGCCACGCCGCGAGCGCGTGCACGGGCGGCTGGACGATGCCGGAGGTCTCCACTCCGCGTGGCGCCCCCGCGTCGGCCCCGGCGGTGGAGGAGCGCCAGAAGTCGGGGCTCGGGAAGTAGGCGCCGAGCGGCACGGAGGGGTTGAAGACGATGTGCGGGATACGCCCGTCGCCCCACTGCGCGCTCAGCAGCGTCTCCAGCTCGCGCTGTGCACGCAGCGGCGACAGATGGCGCAGCCCGATCGCGATGAACGCCGAGTCCCAGCTCCACTGGTGCGGGTAGAGGCCGTGGGAGGGGACGGTGGCCGCGCCCGTCCAGTTGCGCAGCAGCACCCGGCGTGCCTCGCGGCGCAGCCCGCGACGGGCGGCGGAGCGCGCCGCGCGGGGCGGCGCCGCCAGGAGCGCGGGCCCCGGTGACGGTGACGGCGAGGGCGGTGTCATCCGGCCGCCCGCGCGAGGAAGGGGGGAATGGAGCGAACGGCCTGCTCGGGGTCCCCCGTCAGACGGCACTCGACGGCGAGATGACCCTCGTAGCCCGCCGCCTCCAGCGCGCCGAGCCACGCCGCCCAGTCCAGATGCCCGGCGCCGGGCTGGAAGCGGTTGGAGTCGCTGACCTGTGCGTGCCCGATGTAGGGGGCGGCGGCGACGATCGCGCCCGGAGGGTCCGCCTCCTCGATGTTCATGTGGTAGCTGTCGATGCCGATGCGGACCGAGTCAAGGCCGACGGCCTCGATCAGCTCCGCCGCGTGCTCCAGCCGGTTGACCATGTGGTCCTCGTAGCGGTTCAGCGGCTCCAGGAAGAGGGTGACGCCCTCGGCGCGCGCGTGCTCGCCGAGGGCGGTGAGCCCGGCGAGCAGCACCTCGCGGTCGGCCTCCTCGTCGCGGGGCGGCGTGAAGGGGGGCAGGCGGCGCGAGAACATGCCGTACGAGGCGGGCGTCTGCGCGCCCACGCCGCCGAGTTCGGCGATGACCGAGAGCTGCGACTTCAGCTGCGCGACGGCGTCGCGGCGCAGCTCCTCGTCGAAGGCGCCGATGAAGTGGAGCATGTCCACGCACACCGTCGGCATGACGACGCCGTCAGCCGCCGCCTTGCGCAGCTCGGGCAGCCGCTCGCGGAAGTGGAAGTCGCCCTTTCCGCGCAGCTCTATCGCGTCGTAGCCCGCGCCGCGCGCGAACTCCCACTTCTCCTGGAGCGTCTCCCCGGCCAGTAGCTGCTCCTGGCAGGCGGTCTTGAACATGCTGGGGCCTTTCCACGCGGTGCGGCGGCGGTACGGGGGTGGGTGTACGGGACGGGGGCCGGGCGTCGGCCGTCTCAGCTCAGAACTCCAGCACGACCTGGAGCGCTTCTTGCGGACGCTCGTCCAGCAGGCGGTACGCGTCGGCCGCCTCCTCCACCGGCACGACATGGCTGACCAGCGACTTCACCTCCACCTTCCCCTCGGCCACCAGCCGCAGGAAGGTCCGCTGGAGCCGTTCCACGCTCCAGCGCCCGGCCAGGTGCGGCGGCACGCCGCCGATCTGGGAGCAGATCAACTGGACGCGGTTGTGGTGGAACTCGTCGCCGAGCCGCAGTCCAGCGCCGTCGCCCTGGTAGAAGCCGGAGGCGACGACGCGCCCGTCGACGGCGACGGAGCGCAGCGCCTCGTGCAGCGCCGGGTACGCGCCGCTGATCTCGATGGCGGCGTCGGCGCCCAGGCCGCCCGTCGCTTCCCTGATGCGCTCGGCGACGGCGTCCGTGCGGGCGTTGAGCACGCGCTCAGCGCCGTACTGGCGGGCGGTCTCCAGGCGGACGTCGAGCGCGTCGACGGCGGTGACGCGCGCGCCGCTCAACTGGGCGAGGCGGGTGGCGAGCAGGCCGATGACGCCCTGCCCGAACACGGCGACGTCCTCGCCGAGATGGAGCCCCGCGCCGAGCACCGCGTTGTACGCGATGGCGCCGACCCGCGCGAACGCGCCCGCCAGCGGCTCCAGTCCGGCGGGCAGCGTGTGCCCGGCCATGCGCGCCGCGGGCACGATGCCCTCGCTGCGGTGGCCCCAGATGCCCCACACCAGGTCGCCAACGGCCGGCATGTCCGGTGTGTCCGTCAACTCGGGGGAGACCTCGGTGACTTCGCCGACCTCGGAGTAGCCCCAGCCCGCGACGGGATAGGAGATCCCGGCGGCGCCGTCCTGGAAGAGGCGGGCCTCCGCGTCCCAGGTGCGGGTGAGGTAGGGGTTCGTGCCTCGGTACGCGGTCAGTTCCGTGCCCGCCGATATGCCCGAGTAGCGGGTGCGGACCCGCAGATGGCCGGTCGGCAGCGGTTCGCGCTCGTGCTCGGCGACCTCGACATCACGGGGGCCGACGAACTGGACAACTCGCTCCACAAAGGACTCCGAAAGGCGATGGCTCCAGTAGTTCCGTCGAAGATACATCAGGGTTACGTCTTGTTAACAGGCAAAAGTGGTGCTGAGATGCATGCCAAATAAACGGAAGTCGTGTGAGGACGTGGCATGCGGATGTGGTCCCGACGGTCGAGAACGGGCGCGGCAGGGCTCGCGGCGGCACTGACCGCGGCCCTGCTGGCGGGCTGTTCGGCCGGGCAGGCGGCAGGCGAGCGCGCCGCGCCGGACAAGAAGATCACGGTGTGGACGCAGGAGAACCTGCCGGCGCGGATGGCCGCCACCCGGGAGGTCGTCGGGCGGTTCGAGAAGCGGAGCGGAATCGACGTCGAACTCGTCGGCGTGGACGAGGGGCAGCTCCCGCAGCTCATCATGTCGGCCGCCGCCGCGGGCAACCTCCCCGACGTCATCGCCGCGCTCCCGCTGGGCCAGACCTGGCAGATGTACGCGAACGGGCTGCTCGACACGCGCCTCGCGTCGGACATCGTCGAGGACCTGGGCCCCGGCACCTTCAACGCCAACGCCCTGCGCCTCGCCTCCGACGACGGCACCCCGCTGGCCGTCCCCTCGGACGCGTGGCTCCAACTCCTCGTCTACCGCGCCGACCTGCTCAAGAAGGCGGGCCTGGCCCGGCCCGACAGCTACGGCGCGCTGCTCAAGGCCGCCGCGAAGCTGGACCGTGGCCGCATGGACGGCATCTCCGTGGCCAGCGACCCCGGCGACGTCTTCACCCAGCAGAGCTTCGAGAGCCTCGCCCTCGCCAACGACTGCCAACTGGTCGACGGCAAGGGCGACGTCACCCTGGACTCCCCGGCCTGCCGCCGCTCCTTCGCCGCCTACCGGACCCTCGCCCGCGACCACGGAGCCCCCGGCACCCAGACCCTCGACTCGACGCGCGCCACCTACTTCGCGGGCCGCTCACCGATGCTCGTGTGGTCCTCGTTCCTCCTGGACGAACTCTCGGGGCAGCGCGCCGACGCGACCCCGAGCTGTCCCGAGTGCAAGAACGACCGCTCGTTCCTCTCCGACAACAGCGGCATCGTCACCGCGCTCAAGGGCCCCGACAGTGAGGAGCCCGCGCAGTACGGGGAGGTCACCTCGTGGGCGGTGACCAGGACGGCGGAGCGGGACGCGTCGCGCGACTTCATCACGTACATGATGAACGCCGGGTACGAGGACTGGTTCGGCATGGCGCCCGAGGGCAAGATCCCCGTCCGCGAGGGAACGGCGGAGGACCCGGAGAAGTACACCCGCGCCTGGCGGCACAGCAGGCTCGGCGTCGAGGCGAAGGAGCGCAAGCGGCTCGACGCCATCTACCCGGCGGCCCTGCTCGACCAGCTCACCGACGGCGTGAGCCACATGCGCCGCTGGGGCATCGCACAGGGCGAGGGCGCCCTCGTCGGAGCCACCAACGGCGAACTGCCCGTGCCCAAGGCGCTCGGCGAGATGACCAGCGGAAACACCCCGCCCGACGAGGCGGCACGCAACGCCGACGAGGAAGTCGCCGCGCTCCGGGAGTCCCTCCAGTGACCGCCCCACGCGCCGAGTCGGCAGCGCGCACCGGGCCGGAGAACCGCCCCGAGCCCGAGCCCGCAACCCGCCCCGAGCCCGACGACCGAGGAACCGCCCCCATGCCCCCGCGCCCCCGCCCCGGCTCCCGCCCCGGCCCGCGTCCCCGCCTCAGCCGCCCCCGCCGGGACCTCACCGCCAGCGCCCGCGAGAACCGCGCCGGGCTCGCCTTCGTCACCCCGACCTTCGTCGTCGTCCTGGTCGTCGTCGTGCTGCCCATCCTGTGGACGGTGCTGCTGGCCTTCCAGCGCGCCAAGCTCGTCGATATCCAGGGCATGGGCCTGCTCGGCAACTGGTCCCTGGACAACTTCGGCAAGGTCTTCGGCTCGCCCGGCTTCTGGTCCAGCCTGTGGACCACGCTCGTCTACACCGTCGGCTCCACGGCGGGCTCCGTGCTCCTCGGCCTCGTCGCCGCGCTCGCCCTGCGCAAGCCGTTCCGGGGACGCGGGCTGCTGCGTGCGTCGATGCTGCTGCCGTACGTCGCGCCCGTCGTCGCCGTCGCCTTCGTGTGGGAGGTGGCGCTGAGCCCCCAGTTCGGCATCGTCAACGAGTGGGGCACCCGGCTGCTCGGCTGGGACCAGCCCCTCGCGTTCCTGTCCACCCGCTCCTACGAGGTGAGCCTGCTCGGGCTGCACTTCGACGTGCCGCTCGCGCTGCTCACCGTCATCGCCTTCGAGACCTGGCGCTACTTCCCCTTCGCCTTCCTCTTCCTCCTCGCGCGCCTCCAGGCGGTGCCGGACACCCTGGAGGAGGCCGCGAAGGTCGACGGGGCCGCGCCCACCCAGCGCTTCCGGCACGTACTGCTGCCGCAGCTCATGCCCGTGATCGCGCTGCTGTGCGTGCTGCGTTTCATCATGACCTTCAACAAGTTCGACGACATCTACCTGCTCACCGGCGGCGGCTCCGGCACGGACGTCGTGGCCGTACGGGTCTACGACTTCCTCACCGCGCGCTTCGACGTGGGCGCCGCGGCGGCCCAGGCCCTGGTCCTCGCCGTGATCCTCATGGCCCTGCTGGGCCTCTACTTCAGGTTCTTCGCCAAGCGGACGCAGGAGGAGGAGCGATGAGCGACGTGACGCACGAGGTGACGGCACGAAGGCCCCCGTTCAGCCGGGCGCGGTTCGAGGAGCGGCTGTTCGGCGTGCTGCGCCGCGTGGTGATCGCCTTCCTGGCCCTGATCACCGTCGTCCCCTTCCTCTACATGCTGCTGCTGTCGGTGAAACCCATCGACGCGCTGCTCCTCGACCCGGGACGGCTCTGGGTCTCCGCCGAGGAGTTCACCCTCGCCACCTACGAGGAGGTGCTGCGCCCGGTGTCCGAGGGCGGCCAGGGCTTCCTCGGCATGCTCGCCAACTCCGCGCTGGTGTCGGTGGGCGCCGTCGTCCTCACCATGCTCGCGGCGATACCCGGCGCGTACGCGATCAGCAGGCTGAGGTTCTTCGGAGGACGGCAGGTGAGCGCCCTCTTCCTCGCGGTCTACCTCTTCCCCGCGACGCTGCTCGCCGTCCCGCTGTTCGTGATGTTCGCGCGGATGGGGCTCCAGGGGAGCCTGATCGGGCTGGCGATCGTATACATCGCGCAGACCGTGCCCGTGTCGATCTACATGATGCGCAACTATTTCGTCACCATCCCCTACAGCATCGAGGAGGCCGCGGCACTGGACGGCTGCACCCGCCTCCAGGCCGTGCGCAAGGTGGTCCTGCCCCTGGCCCTGCCTTCGCTGATGGCCACCGGGCTCTACATTTTCATGATCGCGTGGAACGAGTTCCTCTTCGCGCTCCTCTTCCTCGCGGCGGCCCCCGACAAGTGGACGGTCTCCCTCGGCCTCCAGCTCCTCTCCAACGGGGTCGAGGTCTCCAAGACCGTGCTGATGGCAGGATCGGTGGTGCTGACCGTGCCCGTGGTGCTGCTCTTCTTCGCCGCTGAGCGCCTGCTGACCGAGGGGCTGACGAGCGGCGCGGACAAGGGCTGAGCGCGCACAAGGGACGGCGGCCGTCACGACACGGGGACAAGAGCTGAGGCGGGAACGAGGAGATGAACGGCAACCAGGCCAGCGCGGGCCATCTGCTGCGGCTCATCCGCGAGGGACGGGCCACGACACGCGGCGCCCTGCAACAGGCCACGGGCCTGTCCCGTTCCACCGTCGGCCACCGGCTCGACCAGCTCTTCGCCGCGGGCTGGCTGCGCGAGGGCGCGCCGCGGCCCGTCGAGGCGTCCACGGGCGGACGGCCCTCCACCCGGCTGGAGTTCGACCCCTCCCACGCCGTGGTCCTCGCCGCCGACCTCGGCACCCGGCACGCGAGCGCCGCCGTACTGGACCTGGCGGGCACGGTGCTCGCCGAGCACGCGGACGAGCTGCTGATCGGCGACGGGCCCGACGCGGTGCTCGACCGCCTCGGCCAGTGGTTCGCGACGCTCCTCAAGCGCGCCGACACCGCGCCCGGACGGGTCTGTGGCATCGGCCTGTCCGTCCCCGGACCCGTCGACTGGGCCTCTGGCCTGGTCATCCAGCCGCCGATCATGCCGGGCTGGGACGGCTATCCGCTGCGCGAGCGGATGCGTCAGGCGTACGCGGAACACGTCACGTCGGAGGGCGGCGAGGGCGGCCCGGCGCCCGTACCCGTACTCGTCGACAACGACGCCAACCTCATGGCCTACGCCGAGCAGCGGCACGGCCACCCCGACTGCTCCGCCTTCCTCCTCGTGAAGGTCTCCACGGGCATCGGCGCGGGCGTCGTCGTCGACGGGCAGATGTACCGGGGCATCGACGGCGGCGCGGGCGACATCGGCCACATCCGGCTGCACGACTGCGCGGACGCGCTGTGCATGTGCGGCTCCTACGGCTGCCTCGCCGCCGTGGCCAGCGGCCGGGCACTGGCCCGTCAGCTCACCGAGGCGGGTGTGCCGACCGCCTCGGGGTCCGACGTGCGCGCCCACCTCGCCGCAGGGCAGCCGGACGCGGTGCGGCTGGCCAGGGAGGCGGGGCGCAGGGTCGGCGAGGTGCTGGTCACCGTCGTGACGCTGCTCAACCCCGGGCTGCTGATGATCGCGGGGGACCTCGCTGGCACCCCCTTCCTCACGGGCGTGCGGGAGCTGCTGTACCAGCGCGCGATGCCCCGTACGACCGCGCATCTCCAGGTCGTCACCTCGCAGCTCGGCGACCGGGCCGGGCTGGCGGGGGCCGCGGCCATGGTGGTCGAGGACCTCTACGCCCCTGACCGCGCCGACGCACGCCTCGCAGCACCCCGCGCCTGACCCCCCGTCATCTCTCCTGCCCCCCCCTTCTGGAGCCGCACCGTGACCGAGCCGTGGACCGGCGACCCCGTGCGGGTCGGCCTTGTCGGGGCCGGGCCCTGGGCCCGCACCATGCACGCCCGCATGCTCGCCGCCGGGCCCGAGACCGCGCTGACGGCGGTGTGGGCGCGCAGGCCCGAGGCCGCTGCCGAGGTGGCGGCGCCCTACGGGGCCGCCGTCGCGGGCTCGTTCGACGCGCTGCTCGGGCAGTGCGAGGCCGTCGCCTTTGCCGTGCCGCCCGCCGTCCAGGCCGGGCTGGCCGTACGCGCGGCGCGGGCCGGAAAGGCGCTGCTGCTGGAGAAGCCGCTCGGGCCCGACCTCGCGTCGGCCCGTACCGTCGCGGACGCGGCCCTCGCGCACGGCGTGGTCACCCAGCTCGTGCTGACGAAGCGCTACCACCCCGAGACGCGCGCTTTCCTGGCGCGGGCCGCGGAGTTCACGGCCACCGGCGCCCGCTCCTGCTATCTGCACGGCGCCTTCCTCGGCGGCGAGCAGGCCACCTCCTGGCGCCTGGAGCACGGCGCGCTGCTCGATCTCGGGCCGCACCTGCTGGACCTGCTGGACCTCGCCGTCGGCCCGGTGGTCTCCGTGCGCGGCACCGGCGACCCGCGCCGCTGGATCGAGCTGACGTGTGAGCACGAGGGCGGGTCCGTCAGCCAGGCGTCGCTGTCGGGGGCCGTGGCGCTGCCGCGCGCCCGTACCCGGATCGAGCTGTTCGGGCCCGAGGGCGAGCTGGTCTACGACACGGCGGAGATCGACCACGACGCGTGCTGGCCGGTGCTGCGGCGCGAGTTCGCGGCGGCGGTGCGCGCCGGGCGGAGCCCGGACATCGACGTACGGCGAGGGCTGCGGCTCCAGGAACTGCTGGAACGCGCCCTGGTCCGGGCCGGGGCCGGAACCGGGGCCGGCGGCCAGGGGTGAATGTCCCGTTACGGGCGTGAGACGGCCGTCCGGATCGTGGGATGTGCGTACGGCCGAACGCGTGATTCTCGCCACCTTGATAAGGGGTGTGCTCAGATGAGCGCTCACATGTGAGCTGCATACCTCTTAGGAGCGAGCCGCGACTTTACCGACCCTTGATTCATGACCCGAACCGATGGATGACGCTCCGTGAGCGGTCGCGGATATGGTCATAGCAGAGCGGAGTGCTCCCTTCGACTTGTGAACCGCGAGCCAACTGCGCGGTTACCCGGTCGTCACTTTCGATCATTGGGCCTGGGGCGGTTACGGCCGTGTGACGTGCTGCTGGACGTACCTCAAAGCCTTTGATCTGGGTACGCTCCCCGCCGTCAGGGCAGCCGTCCACGAGGAGCCGAGTCCGATGCCGGTTCACGCAAAGAACACAGCAGGCGATGCAGCCGTAGGAGCCGCGGAGCAGCAGAAGCTCGTCTACGACTTCACAGAGGGCAACAAGGACCTCAAGGACCTCCTCGGCGGGAAGGGGGCCAACCTCGCCGAGATGACCAACCTCGGTCTCCCCGTCCCTCCGGGGTTCACCATCACCACCGAGGCGTGCAAGGTCTACCTCGACTCCGGGGACGAGCCCCCGGAGCTGCGCGACCAGGTGAGCGCTCAGTTGAGCGCCCTCGAAAAGCGCATGGGCAAGCAGCTCGGCCAGGCCGACGACCCCCTCCTGGTCTCCGTCCGCTCCGGCGCGAAGTTCTCCATGCCCGGGATGATGGACACCGTCCTCAACATCGGTCTCTCCGACGAGTCCGTGAACGGCCTCGCGCAGCAGTCCGGGGACGAGCGGTTCGCCTGGGACTCCTACCGCCGCCTCATCCAGATGTTCGGCGACACCGTGCTGGGCATCGACGGCGAACTGTTCGCCGAGGCGCTGGACGAGGCCAAGCGCGAGCAGGGCGCCGTCTCGGACGTCGAGCTGACCTCAGCGCACCTCAAGGCGCTGGTCGAGCAGTTCAAGGACATCGTGCTCAAGGAGACGGCGCGTGAGTTCCCGCAGGAGCCGCGCGAGCAGATGGACCTCGCCGTACGGGCGGTCTTCGACTCGTGGAACGGCGACCGCGCCAAGCTCTACCGCCGCCAGGAGCGCATCCCGCACGACCTGGGCACGGCCGTCAACATCTGCTCGATGGTCTTCGGCAACCTCGGCCCCGACTCCGGCACCGGCGTCGCCTTCACCCGCGACCCGGCCAGCGGCCAGCAGGGCGTCTACGGCGACTACCTCCAGAACGCGCAGGGCGAGGACGTCGTCGCGGGCATCCGCAACACCGTGCCGCTCGCCGATCTGGAGCAGCTCGACAAGAAGTCCTACGACGAGCTGATGACGATCATGGAGACCCTGGAGACGCACTACAGGGACCTGTGCGACATCGAGTTCACCATCGAGCGCGGCAAGCTGTGGATGCTCCAGACCCGCGTCGGCAAGCGCACCGCCGCCGCGGCCTTCCGCATCGCCACGCAGCTCGTCGACCAGGGCCTCATCGACGAGGCCGAGGCGCTCCAGCGGGTGACGGGCGCGCAGCTCGCGCAGCTCATGTTCCCGCGCTTCGACAGCAACGGCGGCGTCAAGGGCGCCGACCAGATCGGCTGGGGCATCGCGGCCTCGCCTGGCGCCGCCGTCGGCAAGGCGGTCTTCGACTCGTACACCGCCATCAAGTGGTCGCGCTCCGGTGAGAAGGTCATCCTCATCCGCCGCGAGACCAACCCGGACGACCTCGACGGCATGCTCGCCGCCGAGGGCATCCTCACCTCCCGCGGCGGCAAGACCTCGCACGCCGCCGTCGTCGCGCGCGGCATGGGCAAGACGTGTGTGTGCGGCGCGGAGGAGCTGGAGGTGGACACCAAGCGGCGCCGGATGACCACCTCGGGCGGGCTGGTGATCGAGGAGGGCGACACCGTCTCCATCGACGGCTCGACGGGGAAGGTCTACGCGGGCGAGGTGCCCGTCGTGCCGTCGCCGGTCGTCGAATACTTCGAGGGCCGGATGCACGCGGGCGCCGACGACGCCGACGAGCTGGTCAAGGCCGTGCACCGGATCATGGCCTACGCGGACCGCGTACGGCGGCTGCGCGTACGGGCCAACGCCGACAACGCCGAGGACGCCTCGCGCGCCCGGCGCTTCGGCGCGCAGGGCATCGGCCTGTGCCGCACCGAGCACATGTTCCTCGGGGAGCGGCGCGAACTGGTCGAGCGGCTCATCCTCGCCGACGCGCGCAGCGAGCGCGAGGAGGCGCTGAAGGCGCTGCTGCCGCTCCAGAAGGGCGACTTCGTCGAGCTGTTCGAGTCGATGGACGGGCTGCCGGTGACCGTACGGCTGCTGGACCCGCCGCTGCACGAGTTCCTGCCCGACATCACCGAGCTGTCGGTGCGGGTGGCCCTGGCCGAGTCCCGCCGCGACGCCAACGAGAACGACCTGCGGCTCCTCCAGGCCGTGCACCGGCTGCATGAGCAGAACCCGATGCTGGGGCTGCGCGGCGTGCGGCTCGGGCTGGTCATTCCGGGGCTGTTCACGATGCAGGTGCGGGCCATCGCCGAGGCAGCGGCCGAGCGCAAGGAGGCCAAGGGCGACCCGCGTGCGGAGATCATGATTCCGCTCGTGGGCACGGTGCAGGAGCTGGAGATCGTGCGCGACGAGGCCGAGGCCGTCATCGCGGAGGTCGAGAAGGAGCACGGCGTCGAGCTGAGCCTCACCCTCGGCACCATGATCGAACTGCCTCGCGCGGCACTGACGGCCGGTCAGATCGCGGAGTCGGCCGACTTCTTCTCCTTCGGCACGAACGACCTCACCCAGACCGTGTGGGGCTTCTCCCGCGACGACGTGGAGGCCAGCTTCTTCACCGCGTACCTGGAGAAGGGCATCTTCGGAGTGTCCCCGTTCGAGACGATCGACAAGGACGGCGTCGGTTCGCTCGTCCGCAACGCGGCGGAGGCGGGGCGGGCCACGCGTCCCGACCTGAAGCTCGGCGTCTGCGGCGAACACGGCGGCGACCCCGACTCCGTGCACTTCTTCCACGAAGTGGGGCTCGACTACGTCTCCTGCTCGCCCTTCCGCATCCCCGTAGCGCGTCTGGAGGCAGGCCGCGCGGCGGCGTCGGAGGCCCGCGAGGCGTGATGCGTGACGCGTCGACGCCGTGCTGACGGGCGGGGGCTCCGGTTCCGGTTCCGGCTCCCCGCCACGACCACGGCCACGGCTCACCGGCCGCGCCGGTCACGGTCAGCCCTGACCGGCCGCCGGTGCACCTCCGGGCCCACCCCGCCGCGCACCCACCCTCACCGGCGGCGGCACGGGCCCGGCACATAGAGAGGGCGGCACCTTGTGCGGAGGTGCCGCCCTCTCGGCTGTCTCGGCTGTGCGGTGCGGGGCCTGGCCCGGCCGTCCGCGCCGGGGCTGGGGTGCGGACGACCGGGCTGCGGGGCCCGTCCCCTGGACCGCTGCCGACGGTTCCCCCAGGGGACGGGGGTTCTATGGGGCAACGGTGACCAGTTGGAGGGTGCGTCCGCCGACGAGCGGTGCGGTGAGGATGACGGTGCGGCCCTGGTGTTGCAGTGCCTTGCCGATGCGTGTGTGGCGGGCGTGCCACCAGTGGCGGGGCGCGAGGAGGGTGGAGAGGCAGTCGCGGGTCTCCCCGTCGACGGTGATCCGTTCGCCCTTCTCGCGGAGGCGGAGGGCGTGGCAGGCGTAGCCGGTGAGGAGGGTGGCGAGGTTGCCTTCCATGATCTCGATGACCTGCCCGGACGGCATGGGGCGCGGGTAGCTGGTGAGGAACGCGGTCCCGTGCGGCAGCTCGTACATCAGGCGCACGGCGCGGTCCTGGATGCGGCGCATCACGAAGTGGGGCGCGTGGCCGTCGAGTACGGCCACGGGGAAACCAGATGACGTTGCCCACCCGTGGGGGTCGTAGAAGACGTCCTCGGGGTCGGCGGGGATGAGGACGGTGTGGTCACGCGGCACGGGGCTGCTCCAGGGCTCAGTGGTGGATGGCGGTGACGTAGACGAGGGTGACGATCAGCGCGGCGAGGACGGTGATGGAGGCGATCTGCTCGCGCCGTCCCGGTGGGCAGAGGGGGCAGGCGAGGACGGGCTGTTCCGGGCCGTGCCACTGGACGATGCGCCCCTCGGCGGTCCAGCAGCCGCACCGGCCACACACTCCGCTCACGGCGGGCCCACCACGCGCAGGGCGGGCGGCGGTTCGGCATCCGGCTCCGGTTCGGTGGCGTGGGCGGTTCGTTTTCCTGCGCCGGTGAAGACGGTGATGGCGCGGGCCACGGTCTCCCCGGTGACCTCGGCGCGGATCGCTGCGAGGGGGAGGTAGGCACCGTGCCCGGGGCACAGCCACACCGGCGCATGCCAGGGGTAGCGCGAGGTGGGCAGGTAGCGCACGACCGGGCCCACGTGGTCGTCGCCCTCCACCTCGCAGGCGTGGCCGGTCACCGTGCCGCCTCCGGCCTCGCGGCGCGGGCCTCGTCCTCGGCGGCGATCGTCTTCGCGCAGCCGTCGCAGACCTTCACGGGGACGGTGCGCGTACGTGTCTGCGGGCTGGCGCCCCGCTCATCACCCGAGTACAGGTCGAGGACGGTCCGTGTGCCGGGTGCCTGACGGCAGCGGAAACAGCGCTCGGCGGCCCGCCGCGCACAGTCGTCGCAGATCTTCACCGGAACGGTGCGCGGGGCCGCCGCATCCCCGAGTACGACGTAGATCTCCACCGTGCCAGGCCGCTGACGGCAACGGACGCAACGCGCGCTCACCGCCCGGCCCCACTCTCGCGGGGCCCATGCTCGGCCCGGATCACGGCGTCGAGCACCACGTACAGCAGCCGCGCATCCGTCAGCCCGTGCTCAGCCCAGCCCCGCGCCCAGTGCGTGAAGGCTGACCGCGTGCACCAGCCGGGCGGAACCGTCACATGCTGCGTGGTGCTGAGCAGTTGCACCCACGAGGTCTCGGGGATGACCCACCCGCTCGTCGTGCCGGGCGGCACCAACCACGTCAGACGGTTCCCGTACGGGTCCCGGATCACCGCACCCGACTCCCGCCCGAGCCGCGCCAGCACCCGATCTCCCAGATATGCGGGGACGTAGGGTCGGACCGGAGCGCCCTGTCTGTCTTGTCGGCAGGTGGGTTTCTCCGGTCCGCCCTCCGAACCGGACGTGCGAC
>NZ_BAAGSO010000058.1:0-2288 GCF_054782395.1 Streptomyces daliensis
AGAAACCCACCTGCCGACAAGACAGACAGGGCGCTCCGGTCCGACCCTACATCCCGTCGTATCTGGGTGACCGGGTGCTGGCCCGGCTCGGGCGGGAGTCGGGGGCGGTGATCCGGGACCCCTACGGGCGTCGGCTGACCTGGCTCGTCCCGCCGCACGCGACGGAGGGATGGGTGGTCCCCGAGACCTCGTGGGTGCAACTGCTCAGCACCACGCAGCACGTGACGGTCCCGCCCGGCTGGTGCACCCGTTCCGCCTCCCCGCACTGGATAAGGTCGTGGGCGGATCACGGGCTCACCGACGCACGGCTGCTGTACGTCGTCCTCGACGCCGTCATCCGCGCCGAGCACGGGCCCCGCGAGCACGAGGGCGGGGCCGGGCGGTGAGCGCGCGCTGCTTCCGCTGCCGCCGGGTGCCTGGCACGGTGACCGTCCTGGAGCTGTATTCCGGCGACGAGGGGGGCGCGAGCCCGCAGACGCGCACGCGCATCGTTCCGGTGAAGGTCTGCGACCGGTGCGCGGCCGATATTGCCGTCGAGGACGAAGCTCGCGCTACGAGCCCGGAGTCGGCCCGGTGACCGGGCGCGAGCACGAGTGTGGCGTCGAGGACCCGGTGCACGAGGGCGACGTACGCGAACACGTCACCGCCGGGCCGCACCCCTACTACCGGCCGCTGCACCTGTGCGCGCGGCACCGCCGCTACGTCGGGTACGCCCTGGACCGCATCGCCGTGACGGGCGAGGAACTGGTGCGTGCCATCGCTGTCCTCTCCGGCGCGGGCAAACGCCGCACGGGCAAGGCCGAGCCTGATCCGGAAGACGACCCGACGCCCACCCTGCGGGTGGTGAGCTCGTCGTGATGGGCCGTCCCGCCCCGGCCTGGCTGGTCGCGCCGGTCGACGTGACCGCGCGCACGGTCCGCGTCGACGACATCCTCGTCGTCGGCAGCGCCTACCGCACCGTCGGAGACCTGCGCGCAGTAGGCCAGAACCGCCGCCACCTCCTCTTCGTCGACGGCAGCACCCTGGTCATCGGCCCCGAACCCCTTCCCGTCCTCCGGCCACAGACACCCCGCCAACTCGTGCCCCGCCCCTCCAGGCGGCGGCGATGAACGGAGTCTGCGCCCGCTGCGGCTGCTGGACCGCAGAAGGCCGCATCGTCCAGTGGCACAGCCCGGACCAACCCATCCTCGCCTGCCCCCTCTGCCCACCAGGACGGCGCGAGCAGATCGCCTCCATCACCGTCCTCGCCGCACTCATCGTCACCCTCGTCTACGCCCTCACCCGCCACTGACCTGGAGCAGCCCCGTGCCCCGTGACCACACCGTCCTCATCCCCGCCGACCCCGACGACGTCCTCTACGACCCCCACGGCTGGGCCACCACCGCAGGCTTCCCCGTCGCCCTACTCGACGGCCAACAGGAACACTTCGTCATGCGCCGCATCCAGGACCGCGCCGTACGCCTCATGTACCAACTGCCGCACGGACCCGCCTTCCTCACCAGCTACCCGCGCCCCCTGCCCTCCGGCCAGGTCATCGAGATCATGGAAGGCAACCTCGCCACCCTCCTCACCGCCCACGCCTGCCACCCCCTCCGCCTCCGCGAAAAAGGCGAGCGCATCGCCGTGGACGGAGAGACCTGCGACTGCCGCTCCACACTCCTCGCACCCCGGCGCTGGTGGCAGGCCCGCCATGCCCGTATCGGCAAGGCACTTGAACACCAGGGCCGCACCGTCATCCTCACCGCACCCCTCGTCGGCGGACGCACCCTCCAACTGGTCACCGTCACACCCCCGGGCTGACCCACACACGCCCGTCCCCTGGGGGAAACCGTCGGCAGCGGTCCAGGGGGTGGGCCCCGCCGCCCGGCCGTCCGCGCCCCAGCCCCCGTCGCGGACGGCCGGGGCCCACCCCCCTCTTCGCGGGGTGCGACTCCAACGCGGGGCCCTACGGTTCCCGCTTCACGAGGTGACCGTCCGGCGAAGCTCCCCCCGCGCAGGGGGCGCCATCCCCCGGTGCCCCTTGGGGGTCTCGTTCGCGTGCTGCGGGCCGGTGGGTGGGTTGTGCCCACCCTCCCCCAGCTACCGCTGGGAGGTGCCCCCTCGCCATGCGGAACGCCTGCCCACAACAGTGGGGTGCGCCGTCACCGTCAGCTTCCCGCAACCGGGCCGGGCCCGTACCGCGCGGCACCGGTCCACAGCATGGGATCAAGCGGAGGGGGCACCGGCCGGAGGTTGGCCACCGGGTGGGAGGGGACGTGGTGGGGTGTCCCCGCAAGTGGTGGCGACGA
>NZ_BAAGSO010000058.1:2422-249464 GCF_054782395.1 Streptomyces daliensis
GGGCCCCATAACCACGGTGGAAACCCGGAATCACGCGGCGCCAGCCGCGTCGCACCGTCACCACACGCCGCGCCGAAGCCACCGGCCCGCACCGAAGAACGGCGCCCAGCCCAGCGCAGCGCCCCGTGCAGCGGCGCAAAAATGTTGTGGGCAATCGTCCCGCTGGCGGGACGGGTGGGCACAACCCGTGCCACCGGCCCGCACCACGCGAACGAACCCCCAAAGGGGCACCCACAGCAGGCGCACCCTCACAGGAGAGAAGCACCCCGTGAAGCCTTCACCCCGAACCCCGTGAAGCGGCGCAACCGGTGAAGCGGCAACCCCGTGTTTCAAACGACCGGCAGGTCAAGCGTGCCCGTGTCGGAGGGGGTGCTGGTGAGGGTGACGGGCTTGATGCCGCGGTTGCCGTAGTACGCCGCGTCGCCCGCGGCGACGACGAACTCCAGCCGGTGCCCCGCCTCATACCGGTGCGCGATCGCCGGGAGCGTGACCGTGAAGGGCCGCGTCGCATCCTTGACGCGGGCCGGGGCGACGAGCCGGTTGACGAGTGTCCTGCTGCCGTCCGGCGCCACGTCGTACACCTTCGCGAACAGCACCAGGTTCCCCGTCACGTCCTGGTCGCCCTGCGTCCCCTCGGCCTTCGGGGAGACCACTTTCAGCCTGGCCTTCGGGGCGCCGACGACCTCGACGGGCCCCGGCAGCGGCGCCGACGTGTACGCGAGGTGCGTGCCCTTGGCGTCGGAGGGTGCCAGGAGGTCGAGGCCCGCGGCGGCCAGCAGCGAGGACTCGGAGTAGCTGCTGGGCGCCAGCAGCCAGTTGCGGTACTCGCGGCTGCCGCGCCGCACCTCGTCGCGCGAGCCGACGAGCGTCCCGTCGCCGGAGAGGTAGAGCCGCCTGTTCTTACCGACGGGGAAGGTGTCGGAGGTGGCGTACGCGCCCTCGCCCTCGGCCCAGTCGCGGTAGTACGCGAACGCGGGCCCCGTGTCCGCTTCGGCGTCGTCGCGCAGATAGTGGTCGAACCAGGCGGCGATCCGCTGGTTCGTGTACGAGCCGTCCTGCCCGTCGTCGCCGGTGCCGCTGTGCCCTGACTGCTGCCAGATCATGCGGGTGGGGGTGCCCTGGTCGCGCAGGGTCTCGTAGGTGGCGACCGCCTCGTTGAGGTTGAAGAGGGTGTCCTTCTGGCCCTGGATCAGCAGGGTCGGGGCCTTGACCCGCTTCAGGTAGGAGACCGGGGACGCGGCCCTGATGCGGTCCATCGACTCCTGGGTCTCGCCTGCCGGGAAGCGCCCGGAGTCGAGCATCCGCTTGGTCCGGCACATCTCTTCGGGGAAGTTGATACAGCCGACGCTCGCCCGGCCGGGGTCGGTGCCCAGTTCCTTGAGGCCCTGGATCTGGCCGAGGAGATAGAAGCCGTTCGTCCACTGGGTCTTGTACGCGCCGGGGATGCCGGAGGTGACGCCGTGCGTCTGGTCGGTGTTGTTGGGGACCAGCGAGTACGTCAGATCGTTCCAGGTGATCATCGGGACCAGCGCGTCCACCCGTTCGTCGACCGACGCCGTGGCGAGCTGTACGGCGCCCCCGTAGGAGCCGCCGATCATGCCGACGCGGGGGTCGTGTTCGCCGTCGCTGGTGATGAAGTCGGCGCGGGTGCCGTCGTCGGCGGCGCGCTCACCGCCCAGGAAGCCGACGAGTTCGGAGGCGGCCTCGCCGTCCGTCTTGGGGTCGTCCAGGGTGATGCGGCAGCCCGACTTGCCGAAGCCGAGCCCCGAGTAGGAGAGCACGGCGTAGCCGCGCTCGGCGAAGGATTTGGCGACCCCGACCGTTCCCGCGTCGTTCTTGCTGCCGCCGAAGCCGTTGGTGGTGAGCACGGCGGGCACGCGGTGGTCCGCGTCGGCGCCGGCCGGGCGGTAGAGGTCGGCGTCCACGACGCACCGGTGGGCGCCCTCCCCCGTGCCGCCGGGCCCGTCGCCGCCCACCTCGACGGTGAACTTCAGCGGGGTGACGGCGTAGGCGGGCACGTCGGCCGTGGCGGGAGTCGGCGCCGGGTCCTCGGCGTGTGCGGGTACGGCCGCCAGGAGCGGCGCGCCCAGTGCCGCGCTCGCGGCGGTGAGCAGGAACTTTCCCGGTCGTCGTGCCATGACGCCTCCCCGTTGGGTCCGACTGAACAGTCGGTCATGCCCTGCCAGGTAATGTCGTTCGTCTGTCGAATACCTGTCAATAGACGTGCGGGGAGGGAAAGTTGGGGAGGGTGTGGCACACGTCGCGGCCCGGCCGCCGGACGGTCCCCCTCGCGGGGTGGACGGTGTCCGGCGGCCGGGCCGCATCAGTGGGAGGTGGGCGGGGTCAGCCCTCGCGGGTGCCGTCCACGCGGCGGGGCAGGCCGAGCGGGTTGTCCTCGCGCAGCTCGGCCGGGAGCAGCGCGGCGGGCGCGTCCTGGTAGGCGACGGGCCGCAGCCAGCGCTCGATCGCGGTGGCGCCGACGGACGTCGAGGTGGAGGTCGTCGCCGGGTAGGGGCCGCCGTGCTGCTGGGCCGGTACGACGGCGACGCCGGTGGGCCAGCCGCCCACGAGCACCCGGCCCGCGAGCGGGGTGACCTCCTCGACGAGCCTGGCCCCGGCCCCTGAGGCGCCCTCCGTCTCGGCCGTGCTGAGCTGGAGCGTGGCGGTGAGGTTGCCGGGGAGGCGGGAGAGCACGGCGGTGATCTCGTCCTCGTCGCGGTAGCGGGCGACGACGGTGACGGGGCCGAAGCACTCCTCCAGCAGCAGTTCGTGCGGGCCCGCTGCGGCCAGCTTCTCCGCGGCGACGGTGAGGAAGCCCGCGCCCACGGCGTTGCCCTCGCCCGGGCCCGCGGCCACCGGCGCCTCGACGCCGTCGAGTCCGGCGCGCTCCGCGACCCCGGCGAGGAACGCCTCGCGCATGTCCTCCGTCAGCAGCGGGCCGCCGGGGGCCTCGGCCACCTTCTCCGTGAGGGTCTTGAGGAACCGGTCGCCCGCCGCGCCCTCCGGCGCGAGGACGAGGCCCGGCTTGGTGCAGAACTGGCCCACGCCCATGGTCATCGACCCGGCGAGCCCGGCGCCGAGCTGCTCAGCCCGCTCCTCGGCCGCCGCCTCGGTGACGACGACGGGGTTGAGGGAGCCGAGTTCGCCGTGGAAGGGGATGGGCGTGGGGCGCGCCGCCGCCGCGTCGTACAGGGCGCGGCCGCCGCGCACGGACCCGGTGAAGCCCGCGCCCGAGACGAGCGGGTGCTTGACGAGTTCGACGCCCGCCTCGAAGCCGTGCACGACGGAGACGACGTCCTCGGGCAGTCCGGCCCCGGCCGCCGCGCGGCGCAGCGCCTGTCCCGTCAGCGAGGAGGTGGCCGGGTGGCCCGGGTGGGCCTTGACGACGACGGGGCAGCCGGCGGCGAGGGCGCTGGCCGTGTCGCCGCCCGGCACCGAGAAGGCCAGCGGGAAGTTGGAGGCGGCGTAGACGGCGACGACGCCGAGCGGGACGCGGTAGCGCCGCAGGTCGGGGCGCGGCGGGGTCGCGTCGGGCGCGGCGTGGTCGATGATGACGCCGAGGTAGGCGCCGTCGGCCACCTCGTCGGCGAAGGCGCGGAACTGGCCGGCGGCGCGGCCGACCTCGCCGGTCAGGCGGGCCTCGCCGAGCGCGGTCTCGGCGTCGGCCGTGCGCACCAGTTCGTCGCGGACCGCCTCCAGTTCGTCGGCGGCGCGGCGGAGGAAGGCGATCCTCCGGTCGCGGTCGGCGAGCGCCCCTCGGGTGGCGTGCGCGGCGCGCACGGCGGCGTCGACGTCGGCCGCACTCGCCTCCACCCCGACCTGCTCCCGCTGCTTTCCGGTCCGGGGGTCAACGCTCCACACTGGTGTTGCTGCCACCGCGAGTTCCTCCTGCCAGGTGGTTGTCTTCACAGCCCTCGCGTTCGATATGCTGAACGCCGTCTCTGTGAGTGAATCACTGGCAGGGACTCTATGAGCGCCGCAACAGAGGGGTCAAGGTCGATGTCAGCTAGCGAGACGGGCGGTTCGCAGGTCAAGTCCGCGGTGCGGACGGTGGAGCTGCTGGAGTTCTTCGCGGGGCGGCCCGGCATGCACTCCCTCGCGGCGGTGCAGGAGGCCGTGGGCTATCCGAAGTCCAGCCTCTACATGCTGCTGCGCACGCTCGTGGACCTCGGCTGGGTGGAGACGGACTCCACGGGGACGCGGTACGGCATCGGTGTGCGCGCCCTGCTCGTGGGCACGTCCTACATCGACGGGGACGAGGTCGTCGCCGCTGCCCGCCCCACCCTGGACCGGCTCTCGGACGACACGACCGAGACCATCCACATGGCGCGGCTCGACGGCACGAACGTCGTCTATCTCGCCACCCGTCAGTCGCAGCACTATCTGCGACCGTTCACCCGGGTGGGGCGGCGGCTGCCCGCGCACTCGACCTCGCTGGGCAAGGCGCTGCTGGCCACGTACGACGACGAGCAGGTCCGCAAGATGCTGCCCGAGACGCTGCCGTCGCTGACCGAGCACACGATCACGGACCGCGAGAAGCTGATCGAGGAACTGCACGCGGTCCGTGAGCAGGGGTACGCGGTGGACCGCGAGGAGAACACGCTCGGGCTGCGGTGCTTCGGGATCGCGATCCCCTACCGGACGCCCGCGCGGGACGCCATCAGCTGCTCGGTGCCGGTGGCCCGGCTGACGCCGGCGCACGAGCAGATGATCAAGGACGCGCTCTTCGACGCGCGGGACCGGCTCACGCTGGCCACCCGGCGCCTGTAAAAACCTCGGGGCCCCACAGGGCCCCGGAAACGGCGCGGCGGTGTGGTCGCCCCCGGCGGCCGGGGAGGCCGCCGCACCACACCGCCCGCGTAAGCGCGCCGGTCGTCAGTACGTGAGTACGTCAGTACGTCACGCCTTCTTCTCCAGCACGCCGAAGGTGAGCGACACCTCGTCGCCCTCCACACCGCCCACGGAGATCTCCATCGGCTTGCTCTCGTCCCCGAAGGTGGCGGTGCAGTCCACCTTCTCCTCCACCTTCGCCTTCAGCCCGCCCGGGCAGCTCACCTTGTCCGGCGTGTCACCGGAGCCTGGGCGGCCGAACTCCTTGCCCGCTTCCTCCAGGTCGGCCTTCGGCACGGTGTGTCCAGGGCCGCTGGCGGTGGCGGTCGCCCCGTCGGGCATCGAGTTCCAGGCGACCGTCCCGCCTATGCCCAGGACGGCGACCACGGCCACGACGATGATGACGATGTTCTTGCGCTTCATTCGGTGCTCCTCGAATCCTGTTATGGCCGGTCACTCCCGGCCCCCGTGAGCTCCCGGAGGCGCGTGGAACGCAGTGGGAGACGTCCGGTCCGGACGATCAGGTTCCGGGTTGCGGGCAACAAGATCGTGAGGGCGGCCCAGACCCTCCCGTCTCGCCCCACCCTGAGATGAATGTTCGATGAGAACCGGCAGCGTGGGGAACCACGACTACCGCTTCGGGCGTTCTTCCGCGGGATGAACAGGACAGTAAGGCGCGCCTCCGTCGTGATCCTGGCCCTCGTGCTCGCGCTCCTCGGACGCGTGACGTGGGTGCAGGTCGTCGAGGGCCAGGCGCTCGCGGAGGACGACAAGAACCGGCGGAACGCCATCGAGCAGTACGGGCACCCGTTCGGCGACATCATCGTGGGCGGAAAGCCCGTGACCGGGTCGTCGGAGGTGAACAGCGGAGACCTCAAGTACAAGCGGACCTACACCGACGGGTCCCTGTACTCCGCCGTCACCGGGTACAGCTCGCAGGTCAGGGGCTCGACCCAGCTCGAGGGGATCTACACGGACGTGCTCGACGGCAAGGACGACCGGCTCAAGAACCCGCTGAACCTGGTCACGGGTGAGCACACCAAGCCGGGCAACGTGATCACGACGATCGACCCGAAGGTGCAGAAGGCCGGTTACTCCGCGCTCGGCGACAAGAAGGGCGCCGCCGTGGCCATCGACCCGGACAACGGCGAGATCCTGGGCCTGGTCAGCACCCCCTCGTACGACCCGTCGAAGATCAGCGGCAGCGACGAGAGCGACACCGCCCACTGGAACAAGCTGAGCGCCGACGAGGAGAAGCCCATGCTCAACCGGGCGCTGCGCCAGCCTGTGCCGCCCGGTTCGACGTTCAAGCTGGTCGTCGCGGCGGCGGCGCTGGAGGACGGGCTGTACTCCTCCGTGGACGAGCGCACCGACAGCCCCGACCCGTACACGCTCAAGGGCAGCTCCACGGTCCTGAAGAACGAGAGCGCCTCGGCGCCCTGCGAGAACGCCTCCATCCGCACCGCGCTGCGCTACTCCTGCAACACCGTCTTCGCGAAGATGGCCACCGAGCTGGGCGCCGACAAGGTGCGGGAGCAGGCGGAGAAGTTCGGCTTCAACAACGAGAAGCAGGACGTGCCGGTGCGCGCGTACACGAGCCTGTACCCGAAGAAGATGGACTCCGCGCAGACGGGCCTGTCCGGCATCGGCCAGTACGAGGTGACCGCGACGCCGCTCCAGATGGCCATGGTCTCCCAGGCCATCGCGCACAACGGCAAGCTGGTCGACCCGCACATGGTCTCCAAGGTGCAGGACTCCGGCGGCTCGACGCTCCAGAGCTACGAGGACGGGGACGCGGAGGAGGTCATGAGCGAGGACACCGCGTCCCAGCTCCGGTCCGCGATGGGCACCGTCGTCAACGAGGGCACCGGCACCAACGCGAAGATCCCCGGCATGACGGTGGGCGGCAAGACGGGCACGGCCCAGCACGGCGTGGACAACAGCGGCACGCCGTACGCCTGGTTCACGTCCTACGCGAAGAACAGCGAGGGCAAGCAGGTCGCGGTGGCCGTCGTGGTCGAGGACTCGGACGCGGCACGCGCCGAGGTCAGCGGCAACGGGCTGGCGGCGCCCATCGCCAAGAAGCTGATGAGCGCGGCCCTCGGCTGACACGGGCTACGAGTGACGGCTGGCCGCTGACGGGGCGCGGTCGCACCGTCGGCCCGCCCCGGCCCGGCGCGGCTCAGCCCGTGACGCCCTCCCGCACCCGCGCGTCCCTGCTCAGCCGCACCGCACGGGCCAGCCGCACCGCGTCGGGGCCCATGCCGCCGGGGAAGCCGTAGCGGCGCCGGGTGTAGCCGAGGGCGAGGCCCGCGCGGGGGTCGGCCAGGCCCAGGGACCCGGCGGCGCCGCTGTGGCCGATGCTGCCCTGGCCCAGGACCGGGATGGTCGCCCCGTACGCCTGGAAGCCGAGCGCGAACTCCTTGTACTGGCGCGAGACCAGGTCCGTACCCGTCGAGTGGAGCTGCCCGAACTCGGCGAGCGTGCCGGGGTCCAGCAGGGGTTCGGCCCCGTCCACCTCGCCGATGACGGCGGCGTAGCAGCGGGCCAGGCCGCGCGCCGAGGCGACGCCGCCGTAGGAGGCGGGGCCCGCCGCGCGCACCGCGCGCGAGTTGACCAGCGCGTCGATCGGCGGGTTGCGCGGGTGGTGCCGGTTGAAGGCGATGCCGCTCAGGCTGTCGGGCGCGGAAGCGGCGGCGTCCAGCTCGGCCTGCTGCTCGGGCGTCGGGTACATGGGGTGGATGTCCAGCACCCGGTGCTCCTGCTCCTCGGGCAGGCCCATCCAGAAGTCCAGCCCGTAAGGGGCGCGCACCCGTGCCTCGTAGAACTCCTGCATCGTCTTGCCCGTGGTGCGCAGCACCAGTTCGCCGGTGAGCGCGCCGATGTTGAGGGCGTGGTAGCCGAAGGCGCTGCCGGGGCGCCAGAAGGGGCGCTGCCCGGCTGTCCGGGCCGCCATCAGGCGGTCGTCGGCGAGCTGGTCCGGGTCCAGGCCCTCCGCGTCGCCGACGAGTCCGGCGCGGTGCGCGAGGAGCGTCCGCACGGTGATGCCGTCCTTGCCGTGCGCGGCGAACTCCGGCCAGTAGTGGGCGACTTCCCTGTCCAGCTCGACGGTGCCCTCGCGCACCAGCAGTGCCAGGACGAGGTGGGCGGCGCCCTTGGTGGAGGAGTAGACGCCGAGGAGGGAGTCGGCCTCCAGGTCCTGGCCCGTCCACAGGTCGACCACGCGCTCGCCGTGCTCGTAGGCGGCGAGCTGCGCGCCGTGTCCCGGTTCGACGGCGGCCACGGCCGCGAACTCCTGGGCCACCGGCTCGTAGCCGGGTGCCACGGTGCCGTGCACGACGGGCAACTGGCCGCTCATGGGCGCTCCTTGGGGGCGTGGGCCGACGCGTACGGCCGGGGGCCCGGCCGTACGCGTTCCAGCCGTGTAGGGGCCACGGATATTCCTCCGCCGCCCCGGAGGGCGCCCCGGGGGCACCCCGAGGGTCAGCCCTTGCCAGCACCCGCGCCGCGCGCGACAAGACGGGGCAGGTCGGCCGGGTCGTCGACGTGCGGGCGCAGGCTCGGGGTCCAGCCCGCGTCGTCGCCGACGAGTGCGACGGGGTTCTGCGTGTTGTAGTAGCGCAGCACGTCGAAGGGGTCGCCGTTGACGTAGTTGCCCGACTCCGTCATCGCGGCGCCCTTCACCCAGGGGTGGATGACGCGGTACGGCGCGATGGTGTCAGGGAGCGTGAAGGCGTTGTGCTCCCCGACGAGCGCCGACTCGAAGCCCAGGCCCCAGCTGTAGCCGTAGGGGGCCTGGCCGCTCTCCTTGTAGTGGTTGTTGTAGACGTCGACCTTGCCGAAGCGCACGCGCGGCACGCGTTCGTTGAGGTCGCGGAAGAGGTTGTGGTGGAAGGTGGCCCGCAGCTTGCCTCGGTCGGTGGCGCCCGCGCCGTCGCTGTTGCCGATGAGGACGGACTTGTCGTGGTCGTACAGCTCGTTCCAGGAGACGGTCACCAGGTCGGCGCCGCGCACGATGTCCAGCAGGCCGTCGTGCTGCTGGAAGAGGGCGCCGAAGTGGTGGGGCTGGGCCGAGTCGGGGCGGCGGCCGTCGGTGAAGCTGTTGTGGTCGACCCAGACGTGGCGTGAGCCGGTGACCACGAGGTTGTCGTACTCGGAGTTCCACGCGCCGGTCGTGTTGTCGTCCGGGTCCCACTGCGGGAAGCAGTCGAAGGCGTCCTCGAAGCGCAGGCCGCGCACGATGACGTTCTCGGAGTCCGCGATCTGGAGGCTCACCCCGAGCAGCCGGGCCTTGCCACCCACGCCGACGAGGGTCGTGTTCGAGGGCACCCGCAGTGCCACCCGTTCCTTCTGCCGGGCCGACGACGCGAGACGCGCGTCCTCCATCGGCCCCTCGGGGTCCTTCTCGCCCCAGGTGTCCGGGTCGTAGGCGGCGAGGTACTTCTCCAGGGTGTAGCCGTCGGTCGCGTAGTCCTCGCAGCTCAGCGACCTGCCACGGTCGTCGGTGTTGCCGTCGATGGTGCCCTTGACCTTGATGACCGTCGGCTCGTCGCCCGCCTTCTCCAGCGCGGCGGCGAGCTGGGCCCGGGTGCGTACGGTGTGGGTGTGCGCCTTGTCGGCCCCGGCGCCGCCCGTCGTGCCGCCCTCCAGGGAGGCCCAGCCGTCGCCCTCGGGCAACACGATGTCATCGGGGCCGCCGCCACCCCGGGCCGCTGATGTGCCGGTGTGCGTGTCGGCGTGCGCCAGGGTGCCGGGCGCGAGGAGGGCGCACACGACCGCGACCGCCACGGGCCACCCGTACCCCGGCTTCCGGCTCCGTCCCCGCGCCCCTGTCCGTGCCCGTCTCCGTGCCCCCGCGTGTTCCGTTGTCCGCATGCTCACTTCGCCTCCGACCAGGTGATCACATCGTCCGGAATGTCCTCGCCGAGGCGCCGTACGCCTCGCAGCAGCCGCTCGTCGCGCAGCCCGCGCGCGACCATCCGGGCCACCTCGATGGCCCCGTGCGGCTGGAAGTGGGTGTTGTCGGCGACGCCGTCCGGGTAGTTGGGGAACACGCCTGGCGGCAGGTGGAGGAAGACGCCCAGCGTCCCCTCCTCCCCCAGCCTGTCCCACTCCCGCAGGCTGGCCGCCTGCACGTCCAGCAGCGGCACCCGCTCCTCGGCTGCGAGCGCCCGCATCGCTGCCGGGTAATCCCCGTGCGTGGGCTGCGCCCTTCCGCCCGAGAACCGGCGCCGCTCGACGGACGTCACCAGCACGGGCCGCGCCCCGGCGTCGCGGGCGCCCTTGAGGTAGTGGCGCAGATAGCCCTGGTAGGTGGTGTACGGGTCGGTGCCGCGCGCCGGGTCCCCGGTCTTCTCGTCGTTGTGCCCGAACTGCACGAGCAGCAGGTCACCTGGACGGATCGCCTCCAGGATCGGCGCGAGTCGCCCCTCGTCGTAGAAGCTCTTCGAACTGCGCCCGCTCATGGCGTGGTTGGCGACGGTGACGCCGCCCCCGAGGAACACGGGCAGCGCCATGCCCCAGCCCGCCTCGGGCGCGTACTGCGGCAGCTTGGTGTCCGCCGTCGAGTCCCCCGCGATGTACACGACGGTCCGGTGAGGTGCCGCGTGCGCGGTCTGTGTGCTGACGGTGCCGTACGCGACCGGGAGCACCCCGGCAGTGAGCACAGCCCGTCTTCGCGAAATCCCTGTCCCCATCCCCATCCCCATCCCCACTCCTCCGCTCCCCGCTTCTCCTCGGACATCCCCCGGCCACGGCGGTCCCTCGCCGCGAGAACGCCACCGCCCGCCGCGGCCCGGGCCCGAGGGCCCGGAACCGAGGCGGGGCTTGGTGGCAAGGTGGCGTGGTGGCGCGCCGTATCGTGCGGGAGCGCGCGTCAGCGCGACTCGTACTCGGCCTGCGCCTCGTTCAGCCGCTTCGCGAGATCGTCGGCGAACTCCTTCGCCGTCATCTTCCCGAGCAGCACCTTCTGGAAGTTCGGCTCCGTGTCCGCCTTGCTGATGTTGTTCCAGTCGGGCAGGTAGTACGGGAGCTGCACGACCTTCGTCTTCGGGTCGTCCAGGGACTCCAGCGCGGCCTTCGTCGGCCGGGCCTTCTGGATCCAGGCGTCGTCGCCCGCGTCCGAGCGCGCGGGGATCGCGCCCGCTGACTCGTTCCACTTGCTGTTCATCTCGCGCGAGGTGGCGAACTCGATGAACTTCCAGGCGGCGGCCTTGTTGTCGCTCTTCTTGAAGATGCCCATGCCGTCGACCGGGTTGGACACGATCGTGCGCGGCTGCCCCTCCTCGCTGGGCGGCAGCGGGGCGCCGTCGATGTTTTCCTCGCCGTACGCCTTCACGTGGTCCTGGTAGGAGCCCAGGTTGTGCTGGAGCATGCCGATCTCGCCGCTGTCGAACTGCGAGACCATCTTCACGAAGTCGTTGTTGAGGTCGGCCGAGGGCGTCGCCTTCTTGTAGAGGCCGACGTACTTCTCCAGCGCTTTCACGTTCTCCGGGTCGTTGACGGTGGTCTTCTCGCCGCGCCAGAAGGAGTCGATGCCGGACTGCGCGTACATCATGTCCAGGGCCTGCGCGACGGAGCCCTCGCCGCCCCGGATGGTGAAGCCGAACTTGTTGGAGTCCTTGTCGGTCAGCTCGTCGGCGGCCTTGTAGAAGGCGTCCCAGCTCGTGACCGGCGAGTCGAGTCCGGCCTTCTCGAAGAGGTCGGTGCGCCACCACAGGGTGCCCTGGTTCGCTGAGGTGGGGACCGTGTAGAGCTTCTTGCCGTCACCGGCCGCCGCGGAGACGCTGTCGCGCATACCGGTGACGAGCTTTCCGCCCAGCGGGCTGTCGTCGACGCGCTCGGTGAGCGGTTCGAGCGCGTTCTGCGCGACCATGTTCGCCAGGTACGCGGTGCCGACCATGCCGACGTCGGGGAGGCTGTCGCCGCCGCCCTGGATGGCGGTGTCGTACTTCGACTGGACGTCGTTGATGGGGATGCCCACGTACTCGACGTCGATGTCGGGGTTCTTCTTCTCGAACGCGGCGATGATCTCCTTCCAGACCTCGGTGCGCTCGCCCCCGTTGTTGTCCCAGAAGACGATCTTGCCCTTGCCGTCTCCCTCGCTGCCGGACACGCTCCCGTCGTCGCCGCACGCGGTGACGGTCAGGGCCAGCGCCCCCGCCATGGCCAGTGCCGCACCGGCACGCCTTCTGCCGCGGCTCTCAGCTCTGTTCATCGGTCGGACTCCTGTCGGTGGTGTGGGTCGTTGTGGGACGTGCGGGGGTGCACCGGGCCCGGGTCCGGGTCCGGGCCCGTCACCCGGAAAGCGGTGAAGGCGGCGGTCACGGGCGTGGCTGCTGACGGGGCTGCTGACGTGGGCTTCGGCGTGGACGTCGGGGTGGCCGGAGCGGTGGCGAAGAGGCCGAGCAGCGCGCCGACCCAGCGCCACGGCGTCGCGGCGAAGACCTGGCCCGAGGGCCGCATGCCGGTGCCGTCGAAGGTGTCGGCGGAGAAGCGGCAGCGGGCGCCCTCCCGCACCTCGACCCGCAGCAGCGCCCGGCCCAACGGCGCGGGGCGCGAAGGTGCCGCGTCCCGCTCGTGCTCGGCGACGGACTCGGCGAACCGGTGCACGAGCCGCACCCCCGGTCCCGCGCCGGAGGCGCCGTCACCCGGCGTGCCCTCCGCGTACGCGCGCTCCAGGCCGATCCAGCCGAAGTCGTCGCCGAGCACAGCCAGTCCGGCCTTCGCCCCGTCTGCCGTGCCGTCCCCCGTGAGGGACAGCTCCACCTCCGCCGTGAAGCGTTCGGCGGGCAGCCGCTGCGTCAGCACGCTGGGCAGGGTGCGCAGGTCGTGGGCCCTGTCCGTACGGACGCAGGCGAGCCGCAGCCCGTCGCCGTCGTGCGGGACGGTCCAGCCGGGCTCGGGGTTGGCGAGCCATGACCACTGGCGCCCGAACCGGCCGCCGGGGAAGTCGTCGTCGGTGACCGGCGCCTCCGGTGGCCGCGCGGGCGCGCCGTACGGCTTGCGGTGCGCGGCGACGGGGACGCCGCCGTCGCCGATGACCGGCCAGCCGTCCTCCCCCCAGCGCATCGGCTGGAGGTGGACGACGCGCCCGTAGGCGCCGCGCTGCTGGAAGTGGAGGAAGTAGTGCTCGCCCTCGGGGGTGTCCACCCAGGCGCCCTGGTGCGGTCCGTTGACGGGGGTGTCGCCCTGTTCCAGGACGACGCGTTCCTCGTAGGGGCCGTCGAACTCCCGCGAGCGGAACGCGCCCTGCCAGCCGGTCTCCACGCTTCCGGCGGGCGCGAAGATCCAGAACCAGCCGCCCTGGCGGTACAGCTTGGGACCCTCCAGCGTGAACCAGCCCGGCAGGAGGTCGCCGTCCACGACGATGCGGCCCTCGTCCAGGAGCCGGGTGCCGTCGGGTGCCATGCGGTGCCCGGTGAGGCGGTTCTTGACGCCGGAGCGGGACTTGGCCCAGGCGTGTACGAGGTAGGCGTGCCCGTCCTCGTCCCACAGGGGGCAGGGGTCGATGAGGCCCTTGCCCTCCTTGAGCAGCAGCGGCTCGCTCCACGGGCCGCGCGGGTCCGCCGCGTCGACCTGGAAGACGCCGTGGTCGGGGTCGCCCCAGAAGATCCAGAAGCGGCCCGCGTGGTGGCGCAGCGAGGGCGCCCACACGCCTCGGTCGTGGCGCGGCACGGTGAAAGCGCCTGCGGGCACGAGCCGTTCGAGCGCGTGGCCCGCGAGCCGCCAGTTGACGAGGTCGCGGGAGTGCAGGATCGGCAGCCCGGGGACGCGGCTGAAGCTGGAGGCGGTCAGGTAGTAGTCGTCGCCGACGCGGATGGCGTCGGGGTCGGACCAGTCGGCGTGCAGCACGGGGTTGCGGTAGGTGCCGTCGCCCCGGTCGGCCCGCCATGCGGGGGTGCCGTTCATCGGGCGGCTCATCGGGCGGCCCCCTTGCCGGTGCGCCGCGCCGCCCCGGTGGACGCGGCGGGCGTGTCGGACGGCGCCTCGGACGGCGTGTCGGACGGCGCGGCGGACGGCGCCTCGGACGGCGCGTCCGTGAGCTGGGCCGCCGTGCGCGCCGCCTCGGCGCGGCTGAGCCGCCCGTCGGCGACGGCCGTGACGACGCGCCGGGTGACGGTCTCCCCCGGCGGCAGGGCCAGCGGCCGGTCCCAGGCGAGCGAGGAGCCGACGCCGGGATAGTCGGCGGCGCGCACGAACCAGGGGTCGGCGCGCGTCTCCTCGGTAGCGCCCGCGAAGACGAGGGTCCAGTCGGCGCCGCTGAGCGCGAGCCAGTCGGCGGTGCGGCCGTGCGCCGCCGCCTCGCCCTCGGCGTGCGGCGTGAAGACGGAGGGCGCCCTGTCGCCCAGGGGCGCGCGCCAGAAGAAGCCGCCGTACCCGGCGCCCGCGCGGCCGTTGGTGGCGGGGCTGCCGAGGGACAGCTCCTCGCCGGTGGCGTTGGTGAGCGCGGTGGTGAAGTCGAGCGCCCAGCGGTCGTCGGAGAGCCGCTGCACGGCGACGGTGCGCCGCTCGGTGAGCAGCAGCCGTCCCCCCGCGACCCAGTCCAGCTCCTCCAGGAAGCCGTCCGGGTAGCAGAGCATCCAGCCCTGGTGGCGCTGGGTCCCGTGGTTGTCCAGCTCGGTGGGTCCCCGGCCGCGCACATAGGTGCGTCCGCCCCAGAAGTCGAACCCCGCCACGTCCGCGACGGCGAGCCCCGCGCCGAGGTGGTGCCGGTGGTCCTCGGGGCGCAGTTCGGTGACGGTGACGCCGCCGAGGGTGCGGACGGGGTGGAGGTAGGGGCGGGGCGCGTGCTCTGCGGGCAGCCGGGGCCGGTACACGTACCCGGCGACGGGCCGCCCGTCGCAGCGCAGCACGGTCGTGGTCCGGTTCGCCTCGCGGGCCGCGCCCGTGCGCGGGATGCGGGGGGTACGGAGCAGGCGCGAGGCTCCCGGTGCGCCCGGCGCACCGGGCGCGGGCGGGCCCGCGGGGGCAGCGGGGACGGTGGCGGCAGTGGGGACGGTGGTGGCGCGGGATGTGCGGTGTGACGCGTTCATGGAGCGGTCACCTCCAGCGGGGGTACGGCCCAGGGGGCGCGTAGTTCGGAGTAGAGCGAGAGCCCGGCGGCGCTGTCGGCGGTGAGGCCGTCGATGCCGGTGACGACGCGCCGTCCCGGCGCGGGCTCCCAGGCGGAGCCGGGCAGGGGGAGCGGCTCCGGTGCGGTGCGGACGGCCTCCACGAGCCGCATGAAGGCGCCGGCGCGTTCCAGCGGGGCGAGCAGGGGCCTGGGCGTGCGGCCCGCGGCGCGGTCGCGTACGTGCGCCGCGAGGTCTTCGAGCAGGTCGGTGCGAGGGTGCTCGGTGGTCTCAGGATCGTGCCCGTCCCGCTCCAGCAGCACCCGGTCCTGCTTGTACCAGAGCGTGATGCGGCCCTTCTCGCCGTGCACGACGACGTACGGCTCGTGGTTCTCCGCGGCGCACAGGGTGACGGCGGCGGTGATCTCGCCGCCCGCCGTGGTGCGCAGGCGGACGCACGAGGTGTCGTCCGCCTCGATGGGGTTGGCGCGGTACAGCTCCAGTTCGATGCCCGCGACGTCCTCGGCGTGGTCGGCGCCCGCGAGGCGCAGCGCCGTGGCGACGGCGTGCGCGAGGGGGTTGGTGAGCACCCCGTCCATGACCTCCTCGCCGTCGAGGACGCGGTGCCCGGCCCAGGGAGCCCGTCGCCAGTACGCGTCGTCGCGCACCCAGGCGCCCGCCGCGCCGATGCCGCGCACCGCGCCGATGGCGCCCTCGTCGAGCAGGGTGCGGATGGCGGGCACGGCCTGCGAGCCGAAGGACTGGAAGCCGACCTGGCAGGAGGTGCCGGAGTCGCGTACCGCCTCGGCGATGCGCAGATAGCCGGACCAGGAGGAGGCCGGTGGCTTCTCCAGGAGCTGGTGCACCCCGCGCCGCGCGGCGGCGAGCGCGAGGGCCGTGTGCGTCTGGATGGGGGTGCACAGGACGGCGAGGTCAGCACCCGTACGGTCGAGGAGCGCGCCGAAGTCGGCGGACTGCTCCAGGGGCGCGCCGCCCGCTTCCGTGCCGCCCGGGTCCGAGCCGTCGAAGCCGTACTCCGCCAGCTCCTCCCCCGGCAGCGGCCGTACGTCGCAGATGCCCGCGAGGCGGATCACGCCCTCGTCGGCGAGGCGCCGCAGATTGCGCAGGTGCCAGCGGCCGTGCCCCCGGGCCCCGGCCAGCACGACGCTCAGGGGTTCCGTCGGCCGTGTCGCGGCTCTTGTCGTCCGCTCGGTCGTCCGCTCGGTCGTCCGCTCGGTCGTCCGCTCGGTCATCAGCCCTTCACCGCCCCCGCGCTGAACCCTGTGACCAGCCACTTCTGGATGAAGCCGAAGATGATGACGACGGGCACGGCCGCGATCACCCCGCCCGCCGCGAGCGCGCCGAGGTCCACGCTGTCGGCGCCGAGCAGGGTGTTGAGGCCCACCGGGATCGTCTGCTTCTCCTGCGAGCTGAGGAACATCAGCGCGAAGAGGAAGTGGTTCCAGCTGTGCACGAAGGCGAACGAGCCGACGGCGATGATCCCGGGCCGCAGCAGCGGCAGCACCACGGCGCAGAACGCGCGGAAGCGCCCGCAGCCGTCCACCCACGCCGCCTCTTCGAGGGAGGGCGGCACGTTCTTGACGAACCCGCTCAGCAGGATCATGGAGAGCGGGAGCTGGAAGACGGCCTCCGCGATGATGACGCTCCCCAGGGAGTTGATCATCTGGAGGTTCTTGAAGATCTCGAAGAGCGGCACCAGCATCAGCGCGCCCGGAATGAACTGCGAGCACAGCAGCGCCAGCATGAACGGCGTCTTGAGCCGGAAGCGGAAGCGGGCGAGGGCATAGCCACCGGCGAGCGAGACGACGAGCGTCATCAGCATCGAGGCGAGGCCGACGAGCACGCTGTTCTGGAAGAAGATCCCGAAGCTGCGCTCGTTCCACACCTTCTCGAAGTGCTCGGTGGTGACCGGCCACGGCACCAGCGAGGTCGAGCCGGCCGGGCGCAGCGCGAACAGCAGCATCCAGTAGAACGGGACGAGCGTGAACAGCAGATACAGCCCGAGGGGCAGCAGGAGCTGCCAGCGCGGGATGTCGTCGGTCACGGGCCGCCGCCGTCGCGTGCGTGCGCGGCCGTTCCCGGCGGCGAGGGGGCGCAGTTCGGCGGGGGCGCCGCCGTTCCGCTCGGTCAGCGTGGTGGTCACTTGTCGTCGCCCCCGAACTTGCTGAGCCGCAGGTAGAGGATCGAGCAGAAGAGCAGGATCACGAAGGCGACGGTCGTCAGCGCGGACGCGTAGCCGAAGTCGTGGCCCTGGATGCCGGTGTTGGCGACGTAGAGGGGCAGCGTGGTGGTCTGCCCCGCAGGGCCGCCGCCTGTGAGGGTGTAGAGGAGGTCGACGTTGTTGAACTCCCACACCGCGCGCAGCAGCGTGGAGAGGACGATCGCGTCGCGCAGGTGGGGCAGCGTGATGTGCACGAAGCGGCGCAGGCGTCCGGCGCCGTCGACCGAGGCGGCCTCGTAGAGGTCCTTCGAGACGGACTGGAGGTCGGCGAGGATGAGGATCGCGAAGAAGGGCACCCCGCGCCACAGGTCGGCGACCACGGCGGCCCAGAAGACGGTTCCGGTGTCCGAGAGCACGGAGGTGCCGTACTCCCCGATGCCCGCGTCGGCGAGGTAGCGGCTCAGCCCCGTGGAGGGGTTGTAGAGCAGGATCCAGATGGTGGTGGTCAGTACGCCGGAGACCGCCCAGGGCGAGAAGACCAGGGCGCGCGCGAAGCCCCGGCCGGCGAAGGTCTGGTTGACGATCAGCGCGAGCATCAGGCCCAGCAGCAACTGGAGCCCGACCTCGGTGAAGACCCACTTGGCGCTGAAGACGAGCGTGTCGTAGAAGAGCGGGTCGGCGGTGAAGATCTCCCGGAAGTTGTCGAGCCCGGCGAAGCCGTTCTTCCAGGGCTTGGCCACGTTGTAGTGCTGGAGGCTGTAGTAGAGGACGCTGAGCATCGGGTACGCGATGAAGCCCAGCATCAGCAGCCCCGCCGGGGCGATCAGCCAGTACGGCAGGGCGCGCGTTCCGGTCACGCGCGAGCGGCGGGCCGCGCGCGGAGGGCGCGGCGCCGCGCCGGGCGGCGCTTTGGTCGGCACGGCGTGGGCCATTTGCCGGTGCTCCGTTCTGTCGGTGCGACGGTGCGTAGGTTCTGTCGGTGCGACGGTGCGTTCTGTACGTCGGTACGGGGTCGTGCGGTGCGGCGGTGCGGCGGTGCTGGGTGGCGCGACGTGCGGGGCCGTACGAGGCGGTGCGGGGCCGTGCTGGGTGGTGCGGCGGCTCGGTGATCGGGGTGTCGAATCACCGTCGAACGTCGTTCGGTATCCCGGCCGTTCCGTGTCGCGGTCGCGCGGTGGTACGGGCGGCTCAGCCCGCGTAGGGCTCCGGCACCTCGCCCTTCCTGGCGAGGAAGCCGAAGTCGCAGCCGGTGTCGGCCTGCGTGATGTGCTCCTGGTAGAGGGCGCCGTAGCCGCGCCCGTAGCGCTCCGGCGGTGGCGTCCACGCGGCGCGGCGGCGGGCCAGCTCGGCGTCGTCCACGTCGAGGCTCAGTCGGCGCGCCGCGACGTCCAGCGTGATCAGGTCACCGGTGCGGACGAGCGCGAGCGGCCCGCCGACGTGCGACTCGGGCGCGATGTGCAGCACGCACGCGCCGTAACTGGTGCCGCTCATCCGGGAGTCCGAGAGCCGCACCATGTCCCGCACCCCCTCCTTAAGGAGGTGGTCCGGAATCGGCAGCATCCCGTACTCCGGCATGCCGGGACCGCCCAGCGGCCCCGAGCCGCGCAGCACCAGCACGCTGTCCGCCGTGATGCCGAGCGACGGGTCGTTGATGGTGGCCTGGAGGGCGCGGTAGTCGTCGAAGACCACGGCGGGGCCCGTGTGCCGCAGCAGCCGGGGCTCGGCGGCGATGTGCTTGATGACGGCGCCGTCAGGGGCGAGGTTGCCCCGCAGCACCGCGATTCCGCCCTCGGGCGCGAGCGGGTCGTCCAGCCCGCGTATCACGTCGTCGTCGTGGACCAGCGCCCCGTCGAGCTGTTCGCGGAGCGTGGCGTGGGCGACGGTGGGGCGGTCGAGGTGGAGGTGCTTCTCGCCGAGCCGCCCGAGCAGCCCCGGCAGACCCCCCGCGTAGTGGAAGTCCTCCATCAGGTGGGCGCCGCCTGGCCGGAGGTTGGCCAGCACGGGGACGCGGCGGGCGACGGCGTCGAAGTCGTCCAGGGTGAGGGTGACCCCGGAGCGGCCCGCCATGGCGATGAGGTGGATGACGGCGTTGGTGGAGCCGCCCAGCGCGCAGACCGTGGCGATGGCGTCCTCGTACGCCTCGCGGGTCAGGAAGCGGGAGAGCCGCGCCTCCTCGCGGACGAGGCCGACGGCGCGGATCCCGGAGGCCGCAGCCATCCGCGCGTGCCCGGAGTCGACGGCGGGCAGCGAGGCGGCGCCCGGCACGGTCACCCCGAGCGCCTCGGCGACGGAGGTCATCGTGGACGCTGTGCCCATCGTCATGCAGGTGCCCGGCGAACGCGCGAGGCCGCACTCCAGCTCGGACAGCTCACGCTCGCCGATGAGCCCGGCGCGCTTGTCGTCCCAGTACCGCCACATGTCGGTGCCGGAGCCGAGGGTCTCGCCGCGCCAGTGGCCGCGCAGCATGGGCCCGGCCGGGACGAAGACGGCGGGCAGATCGACGGAGGCGGCGCCCATGAGCAGCGCGGGCGTGGTCTTGTCGCAGCCGCCCATCAGCACGGCACCGTCCACCGGGTAGGAGCGCAGCAGCTCCTCGGTCTCCATGGCGAGGAGGTTGCGGTAGAGCATGGGGGTGGGCTTCTGGAAGGTCTCGGAGAGGGTGGCGACCGGGAATTCGAGGGGGAAGCCCCCCGCCTGCCACACCCCGCGCTTCACGGCCTCTGCGCGCTCGCGCAGGTGCTGGTGGCAGGGGTTGATGTCGGACCAGGTGTTGAGGACCGCGATGACGGGCTTGCCGAGGTGTTCCTCGGGCAGATAGCCGAGCTGCCGGGTCCTGGCCCGGTGGCTGAAGGAGCGCAGCCCGTCGGTGCGGTACCACTGGTCGCTGCGCAGCGCGGGGGTCGTCCCGTCGGGTGCGCGGGTCCCGTCGGGTGCGGGGGCGCCGCCGTGCGCGTAGGTCCCGTCGAGTGCGGGGTTTTCGGGCCCGGTCATGACGGGGTCTCCGTTCCGCCGAGGCCCCACGCCTCCACGATGCGTGCCACCTCGGCCCGCTCCGCCGGGGGCAGCTCGGCGCTGGGGGCGCGGACGTCGCGGCGGCACAGGCCGAGCTGGGCCAGCGCCTCCTTGACGACGGTGACGTTGTGCGCCGACTGCCCCGCCGCCCGCATGGCTTCAAAGGAGCGGATGCGTTCCCAGACCTTCATGGCCCCCGCGAAGTCCCCGGCGCGCAGCGCGTCCAGCATCTCGGCCGAGACGCCGGGTGCGACGTTGACCAGGCCCGAGGTGAAGCCGGTCGCGCCGCAGGCGAAGTAGGCGGGCGCGTACAGCTCGGCCAGGCCCGCCACCCAGACGAAACGGTCGAGCCCGGCGTCGCGCGCGACGGCCGCGAAGCGGGCGGCGTCCGGCACCGCGTACTTCACCCCGATCACGTTCGGGCACGCCTCGCCCAGCTCGGCGAGCGCGGCGCCGTCGAGCAGCGGGTTGCGCACGTACGGGACGACCCCGAGCCCCGGCACGGCCTCGGCGATGGCGCGGTGGTAGGCGATCCAGCCGTCGCGCGCGACGTAGGGGTGCACGGGCTGGTGGACCATGACCAGTCCCGCGCCCGCGTCGCGTGCGTGCTCGGCCGCCGCGACGGCGGCCGTCACGTCGTGCCCGACGCCGACGATGACCTCGGCCTCGCCGCCCGCCTCGGCGACCGTCAGCTCGGCCTCGGCGCGCCGCTCCTCCGGGGTGAGGGAGTAGAACTCGCTGGTGTTGCCGTTGGGGGTGACGGCCCGGACGCCGCTGTCCAGGAGGCGGCGTAAGAGCGCGCGGTACGCGCCCGCGTCGAGTGCGCCGTCGGCCCCGAAGGGCGTCACCGGGATCGCCACGATCCCGGCGAGCGCGTCGCGCGCCGCGGTGAGGTCGCTCATGGACGTCTCTCCGTTCGGGTGGGGGCGGCGGGGGCCGCCGTCGCCGGGGCGGCATCTGCCGGAGCGGCGGAGGCCGCGGGTGTCGCGGGAGCCGTGCCCGGAGGGGCCTCGTCCGGAAGAGCCGCCTCCGCGTCCGCCTCGGGGAAGGCGCGCCGCACGAAGCCTTCGATGTGCGCGTACAGCAGCCGCGCCGCGCCGTCCGCGTCGCCGTCCAGCGCGCGGGCGAGGATCTCACGGTGCTCGGCCGCCTCCCGCTCCCAGGACGGGACCGCCTGCCAGGCGACGGTGGAGACCAGCGCCGCCTGGTCGCGCAGCTCGTCGAGCATCCGCGTCAGCAGCGGGTTGCCGCAGGGCAGATAGAGGGCGCGGTGGAAGTCACGGTTGGCGAGGGAGCGTTCGGCGCGGTCGGCGGCCTGGTCGGCCCGTTCCAGGGCCGACCTGGCACCGCCGAGCGCCGAGCGCGACGCGATGACGCCGCGGCGGAGCGCCTCGGGCTCCAGCAGGAGCCGTACGTCGTAGACGGCGCGGGCCATGCCCGCGTCCACGGTGCGCACGGTCACGCCGCGGTACTCGTTCATCACGACGAGCCCACGGCCCGCGAGGGTCTTCAGCGCCTCGCGGACCGGGGTCTTTGACACCCCGAACCGTGCCGCCAGTTCCGTCTCCACGAGCGGCTGCCCCGAGGACAACTGCCCGGTGAGGATGGCGTGCTTCACGGCCTCCAGCACGAACTGCGTGCGGGACGGGATGGGCTGCGGTGGCTGGACTGTCTCCATGCGGCTCTCAAGGGTCTCTCTGGGTGACTCTCGCGGATCTCGCATATGGCGTCTCATATATGACGCACGGTGCACGGCGTATCGCGTACGAGGTATCGCGTATGGCGTACGAGGTGCGGTGCGCAGAAAAGTAGGACGGCCCCAAGCGTTCGTCAACGCATCTGACAAAACTCGCGAAAAGTACCAGGCCAGCGGCACAGCAAGCCCTTACTACAGACCGCTCTCCAGGCGTCTTACGCGACCCTCCGGGAGCCCGCTCGAAGGGCTCCCGGAGGGCTCCGCCGCTCAGCCCGTTCGGTCCGTCCCGCTCAGCCCACGGCGGCGAGTGCAGCGCCCGCCGCGCTCAAGTCCGACGCCGAGGCCAGCCCCGCGTGGTAGAGCCTGACCTCGGTCGCGCCGTGCTCACGGGCGTGCCGAATGTCGTCGGCGAGGGTGCCGGGCGAGCCGCCCATGCCCTTCACGAAGGTGAAGTTGGCCGCGAGCGTCGAGCCTTCGCGGCGGTGCGGCGCGAACGGGTCCAGCACGGCGGCGCGTTCGGCGGCGGCACCCTCGCCCTGGCCGCCCGCGCAGGGCAGGACGAGCCCGTCGGCGTGCTCCAGCACGTCCGAGGGATCGACACCCGCGTTGGCGCCGACCCTGTGGGGCGCGGGATCGGCGTGCAGCAGCACCCGGAAGTCCGCGCCCGCGCGGGCCCGTACGGCGGCGACGGCCTCCCGCTGGAAGCGCGCGGCGACCGTGCCGCGCCAGGCCGCGAAGACGGCCGCCGGCTCGGCGCCGAGCGCCGCCTCGACCCCGGCCAGCTCCGCCTCACGGGCGGCGGCCCCGGGGGCACCCTGATCCCGGCGTCCGGCCCACAGCGGCTCCAGCGCGCCCGTCACGGCGGCCCGCAGCGACTCGGGCTCCGCGCCCAGCGCCGCGTATCCGGCGCTGCACTCGTCGCAGAAGCACAGCGACATCAGGTACTGGCCGACCCCGCCGAGCGCGACCCCCGCGGTCTTGTCGTGCGCGTGCAGATGCGCGAAGCCGTACCAGCCGCAGGACTCCAGCTCGGTGCCCCGTGTGCGGCCACCGGGTGGGACGGCCGCCTCGGCGGCGAGCGTGACGGCGTACTCGCGCACCTCAGCGCGCGCCGCGCAGGGCGCCCAGGGGTAGCGGTCGCCGTAGGCGTTGCGGACGGTGACCTCGGGGAACTCGGCGCCCAGGCGGGAGTTGTGCGCCAGCACGACCCACGAGTGGACGTCGAGCCCGGCCTCGGCGAGGGCCTCGGCGGCCTCTCCGTAGGCCCCGCCCTCGTGGTCGCTCACCACCCAGTCCTGCACGTACGGGCGCAGCCGCCGTCCCTCCCAGCGCACGGGGTCAGGCGGGTAGAGGACCGCCGAGTGCCGGGCCGTGACGATGCGGTGGCGCGGGTGGCGGGGGGTGAGGGCGCGGGTGGAGTGATAGGCGGAGGCGAGGGTGACCTGCTGGACGCCGAGGGCGGCGAGGCGGCCGGGCGCGTCCGGGTCGCCCACCACGTCCCAGGGGTAGACGAAGGCGGAGGCCCGCATCACGCGCCCTCCCTCTCCCGGGCCGACTGGGCCGACTGAGCCGGCCGCGGCGGGCCCGTCTCCCCGACGAGCGCCAGGCCCCGTTCGATCAGCTCGGCCAGCTCCTTCACATGCGCGGGCGTCGGCTCGGCCAGCGGCGCGCGCACCTCTCCGACGTCGAGCCCGCGCAGCCGCACGCCCGCCTTGACCAGCGAGACGGCGTAGCCGCGCCCCTGGTCGCGCAGTTCGACGAGGGGGCGGAAGAAGCCGTCGAGGAGCGCGTCGACGGTCGCGTCGTCGCCGCTCGTCAGCGCGCGGTGGAAGGCGAGGGCGACCTCGGGCAGGAAGCAGAAGACGGCGGAGGAGTAGAGCGTGATGCCGAGGGCGCGGTAGGCGGGTTCGGTCAGCTCGGCCGTCGGCAGCCCGTTGAAGTAGAGGAAGTCCCGGCCCGGCAGTTCCGTGCGGACCGCGCTGACGATGCGCTGCATCAGGGCGAGGTCGCCGTAGCCGTCCTTGAGCCCGATGACGCGGGGCACCCTGGCCAGTTCGACGACCGTCTCGGGGGTGAAGACCGCGTTGTCGCGCTGGTAGACGATGACGTCGAGCCCGGTCGCCCCGGCGAGCGCGGTGTAGTGGCGCAGCAGCCCGTCCTGGCCCGGCACGACGAGGTACGGGGGCATCGCGAGCAGCCCGTCGGCGCCCGCCTCCTCGGCCAGGCGCGCGAACTCCACGGCCAGCGCCGTGCCGTAACCGGCGCCCGCGACGACCGGCACCTCACCCCTCGTCTCCTCGACGGCTGCGGCGACGCAGTCGCGGAACTCGCCCGGCGCGAGGGCGTGGAACTCACCCGTGCCGCAGCAGACGAAGACCGCGCCCGCGCCCGCCTCGACGCCGCGCCGCACGTGGGTGCGGAAGGCGTCGAGGTCGAGCGCGCCGTCGGGCCCGTAGGCGGTGACGGGGAAGAAGAGCAGCCCGTCGAGGCGCTCCGCGAGCGGCGCGGGCCCGCGCGGGCCCGGGGAAGGCGGAGGGGGTGAGGAAGGTGAGGAAGGTGAGGTCATGCAGCGCTCCCTGATGAGGGTCGGCACGGAACCGGGCCGCTGTGCCGCGCTGTTCACCGCGCCGCGTCCGCCGCACCTGCTGCCGCCCGACCGGACGTGCACGTTTCTGATTTGCGTCTATATTTCTGAACGCCGCCACGCTAGGACAGCCACTCAGGGGCGGTCAAGCACGAAACCGCCTCCAGTCGGCCGGAATTGACCCCTCGCGCCCAACCCCGTCAGCACTCTCCCGGGACACCCGCACGGCATCCGTGCGGCACCCGCACGGCACCCGTCGCGGGCCTTGACTCGGCCCCGACCGCTCCCTAGCGTGTCCAAGTCCTCATATATGAATCGCGTCCATGTTTGGAGACTCGCCGATGCCTGTTCCCCGCACCGTCCTGCTGACCGGCGCCGCGGGTGGCCTCGGCACCCTGATGCGGGATCTGCTGCCTCCGTACGGGTACGGGCTGCGGCTCCTGGACATGCGCCCCGTCGAGGGGGCGCCCGAAGCGCTCACCGTCGACCTCGGCGACGCCGCCGCGCTCAGGGAGGCGGTGCGCGGCGTGGACGCGATCATCCACCTCGCGGGCATCTCGCTGGAAGCCCCGTTCGAGAAGATCCTGCGGGCCAACATCGAGGGCGCGTACCACCTCTACGAGGCGGCCCGTCAGGAGGGGGTCAAGCGCGTCGTGTTCGCCTCCTCGAACCACGCGGTGGGCTTCACCCCGTACCCGAAGGAGGGCGAACCGCTCATCCCCGTGGACACCCCGCGCCGCCCCGACACCTTCTACGGGCTCTCCAAGTGCTTCGGCGAGGACCTGGCACAGCTCTACTGGGACCAGCACGGCATCGAAACCGTGTCCGTACGCATCGGCTCCTGCTTCCCCGAACCGACCACCGTGCGCATGCTCTCGGTCTGGATGAGTCCCGCCGACGGAGCCCGCCTCTTCCACGCCGCGCTCACCGCGCCGGACGTCGGCCACACCGTCGTCTACGGCTCGTCCGCCAACACCCGCCTGTGGTGGGACCTCTCCTCGGCCCGCGCGCTGGGCTACGAGCCAAGGGACGACTCCGAGCCGTACGCCGCCAAACTCCTCGCGGAACAGGGCGAACTGGACCCCTCGGAGCCCGGACACGCCTACCTGGGCGGCACGTTCGTCACGGACCCGCCCATCTGGCCGCACTGACGCGCGAGGCGGCGTGCATGATGGAGCGGCAACCGATCACCCACGGGGAGGGCCCTCCACCATGTACGCCGCGCACTCCGCGCACGCCGCCGCCTACCTCGCCGAATCCGGAGCCGGAGCCGACACGGACGGGGACCTCGGCTCCGCGCTCTCGGACCTCGCCGGTTCCGGCATCGTCAGCTGGCTCATCCTCGGCCTGATCGCGGGCACCGTCGCGAAAGTCATCCTCCCGGGGCGCGACCCCGGCGGCATCGTCGGCACCGCGCTGATAGGCGTGGCGGGCGCGTTCATCGGGGGCTGGCTCTCCGCGACGTTCCTGGACCGCCCCGTCGAGCACAACTTCGTCGACCCCGCCCTGTGGGTGGCGGCCGTCGCGGGCTCGCTGGTGCTGCTGATCGCCTACCGGCTGCTGTTCGGCCACTCCCGCGAACGCCACCGCCGCTGACGCGCCTTCAGCCCCTCAGTGCGCGCGGCCCCTTGCCCGGGTTGAGCGTTACTCGGGTTACGTGAGATCGAGGACGGCCTTGCCGTGCAGCCGACGGCCGAGCAGGGCCTGTACCGCCTCGGCGTGCCGGGTCCAGGGGCCGCGCCAGCTGATGCCCGGATCGAGGCGGCCCGCTGCGGTCTCTCCGGCCAGCCAGGTCAGATCGGCGGAGAAGTCGGCGGCGGGGTCGCCGAGGAGGAAGAAGGTGCGGATCGACCGGTCGTGCCGCCCCCCGTCGCCCAGCAGGGCATCCGGTGGCAGCACCACGTCGGCCTCGGAGGAGCGGCCCACGCTGTAGAGGACACCGCCCGCCGAGAGGGCGGCGAAGGCGTCGACGAGGTACTGTCCGCCGACGTTGTCGAGAACGGCGGACACGGGCTGCCCCACGGCGGCAGGCTCCGGGTGCACCTCGTCGGCGCCCAGGGCCCGCAGCCCGTCCGTCTGGGCGGGATTCCGGCTGATGGCGACGACGTGCGCGCCCGAGCGGGCGGCCAACTGGACGGCGTAGCGGCCGACTCCGCCGGAGGCGCCGGTGACCATCACGCGGCGGCCGAGCAGCGATCCCATCCGGCGCAGCACGTGCAGGGCGCTCAGCCCGGCGACGGGGACGGTGCTCAGTGCGCCGGGGTCGGCGTCCTGCGGTGCGGTGCCGAGCAGCGCCTCGGGTACGGCGCGCAGCTCGGCCCAGCCGCTCTCGCCGAGGGTGACGACCCGCTCCCCCTCGGCCGGGCCCGAGCCGTCGGCAGCCGCCTGGACGACCACGCCCGCCGCGTCCCAGCCGGGCACGGTGCCGCCCGGCGTCTGCGGACGGACCGCCTCATGGACCTCGCCGAAGTTCAGCGACACCGCCTCGACCCGCACCAGCGCCTCGTGGGCGGCGGGCCGCGGTGCGGGGACGTCCGCCAGTGCCAGATGTCCGGGCGAGGCGTGGTCGACGACAAGTGCGCGCACGGGAAGACCTCTTTCACGAAGCGTGAAGTGCCACAGTGTGGCGTTTGCTCCAGTAGAGCATATGCGCAGTCTCGGCGCGCTTGCTAAACTGCCGACGGTGACCCCCTCCGAACAGCCCGTCGGCCTGCGCGAACGGAAGAAGCTCCGCACTCGCCAGGCGCTGGCCGACACCGCCGTCACGCTCTTCGGTGAACGCGGGTTCGACGGCACTCCACTGGACGCGCTGCTGGAGCGGGTGGAGGTGTCCCGGCGGACGTTCTTCCGCAACTTCCGCTCCAAGGAGGACGTGGCCCTCACCGCCGTCAAGCAGCTCTGGGACGTCTATCTGGACGTCCTGGACAGCACCGAGAAGTCCGGGCCGCTGGCCGACGTCTTCCTCGACGCCATGCTGACCACCCTGGAGCGCATGGACGAGGACTGGTACCGGCGCTTCCCCCTCACGCTGCGGCTGATCGACGGCTCGCCCGCACTCGACGGGCACTCGCTGCGGCACTGCGCCGAGATCCAGGCCGAGATCACCCGGAGACTCGGCGGACACAGCGGGCCCGACGGTCTCGAACTGCGGCTCCTCATCGAGTTCTTCGTGGCGTCCTGGCGCTGCGCCCTGGACGAGTGGCTGCCCGAGTGCGCACCGGGCGAACTGCCCGCGCTCCTGCGCCGGACCTGCTCGTCCATGAGCGCCGCCCTCGACCTGTCCCTCCCGGCCTGACCCGCACCGCACCGCACCGTCCCGCCCGCGCGCACCGGAACCGGCCCGGGCCGTATCGAGCCGTAAGAGACAGGCTCAGCGCACGCAGCCCGCCCGTTCCATCGCCGGCTCCGCCATGGAACGGGCCACCCGTACGGGGTCGTCCACCACCGCGAGCCCGTGCAGCACCATGGCGCCCTCGTGCAGCAGCGCCAGCTCGTCCGCGAGCAGCCCTGGATCACGGGCGCCCGCCTCCTCGGCGAGCCCCCGCAGCAGGCCGCGCAGCCAGCGCTTCTGCTCCGCGATCACCTTGCGTCCCGGATGGCCGGGGTCGGGCAGCTCGGCTGCCGCGTTGACGAAGCCGCAGCCGCGCGGATTGCGCTCGCTCATCCACTCGGCCAGCGCGTCGAAGGTGGCCAGCGTGCGCGCGTGCGCGCCCGGACCGCTCCGGGCCACCCGCTCCGTGAGCCACTCGCGCCACCGCTCGTCGCGCGCCCTCAGATACGCCGCGACCAGCGTGTCCTTCGAACCGAAGCGGTCGTAGAGGGTCTTCTTGGTGACCCCCGCCTCCTTCGCGATCAGGTCCACGCCGACGGCCGTGATGCCCCGCCCGTAGAACAGTTCCTCGGCCGCGTCGAGGATCTTCCGCGCACCCGGCGTCAGGGCCCTGACCACCGGCACCTCCGGCTCCGCCGTGTCCGTCATTCCGGCACCGCCGCCTCTCCTCGTCCGCAAAACACCCTTGCGGTAAACCGATCTGTCTAGTTCACTCTACAACTCCGAGAGGTAGACAGATCGGTTTACCTCGATAGCCCCTACGCAGCTCGCCCTGCGGTGAGGAGTCCTCCCGATGCCCGGCGCCCTCCCCCACGGCCCCGCGGACCGCGCCCCGGCCGCCGCCGTCGTCCCTGCCGGTACCTTCGTCGCGGCCGGTCTCGTCGTCATGTGGAGTTCCGGCTTCATAGGCGCCGGGCTCGGCACCCGCTACGCGGGCGCCGACACCCTCCTGATGTGGCGCTTCCTCGTCGCGACGGCGCTGCTCGGCGGCCTCTGGCTGCTGCTGCGTCGACGCCGTCTCCCGGCACGCGCGGTGGCGGAGCAGTCCGTGGTCGGGCTGCTCTCCCAGGGCGTCTACCTCGGCTCGACGGTCTGGGCCGTCGGCCTCGGCGTCCCGCCGGGCACCTCCGCGCTGATCGCGGCGCTCCAGCCACTGGCAGCGGGCGCACTCTCGGGAAGGCTCGTCGGCGAGACGGTGTCGCGGCGCCAGTGGGCGGGGCTCGCCATCGGCCTGGCGGGCGTTGCCATGGTCGTACGGGACGACCTCTCGGCCTCCGCCGCGGTGCAGAGCTGGGCTTACGCGCTGCCCTTCGCCGGGATGGCCGGGCTCCTCGCGGCCAGCTTCCTGGAGCGGCGCGCGCGGCGCCCGCTCCCCGCGACCGATGCGCTGCCGCTGCACTGCCTGGTGAGCGCGCTGGTCTTCACGGGCGTGGCGCTGGCCGCCGGTCCTGGGCACGCGGCCCCTCCGGTGACGGCGGGCTTCTGGCTCGCGGTGGCCTGGGTGGTGCTGCTGTCCACCGTCGGCGGCTACGGCTTCTACTGGCTCAGCCTCCGCCGCGACGGCGTCACCCGCACCAGCGCCCTCATCTACCTCACCCCTCCCACCACCGCCGTGTGGGCGTACGCGATGTTCGGCGAGGCGCCGGGGCCGCTGGCGCTGGCCGGGATGGCGGTCTCGCTGGCGGGCGTGGTCGTGGCCGTACGGCGGAGTCCCGCGACGACGCGGACGGGGCAGGCGGAACCGGCAGGTCGGCCGGTGCGGACGGGGGAGGCAAAGGAACCGCAAAGGAGCCCCGCTCGTTACGAACGACATGACCGCGATGACTCCTGGCTCGAACCTTCCCCTGACCGCGACCCGCGTTGCGGTTGACGTCACCTCACCCACCCGGCTCGATGTCTCGGGTCTGCTGCTCGGCAGCGAAGGGAAGGTGCGCTCCGATGCCGATTTCGTGTTCTACAACCAGCCGAGCGGCCAGGGAGTGACCCACAGCAGCGGCGCGGCCGACACCATCACGGTGGACACGGCCGCCGTGCCCGCCGATGTGGAGAAGGTCGTCGTCACCGCGAGCCTGGACGCCTCGGGCGGCACCTTCGCGGGCACCGAACCCACCGCCACCGTCCGCGACGCCGCCTCGGGCGCCGTCCTCGCCACCTTCACCCCGCCCCAGCTCGGCGCCGAGACCGCGCTGGTCGTAGTGGAGGTCTATCGCAGGGGCGGGGCGTGGAAGGTCCGCGCGGTGGGCCAGGGTTACGCCAACGGGCTGGGCGGCATCGCGGCGGACTTCGGCGTCGATGTAGAGGAACCCGCCGCAGCGCCGGCACCGGCTCCCGCCCCGCAGGCTCCCCCGGCCCCGCCCGCGCCTCCGGCCCCGCCCGCGCCTCCGGCCCCGCCCGCGCCTCCGGCTCCGGCTCCGCAGGCCGCACCCGCACCGCCCGCTCCCCCGGCTCCGGCACCGGCACCGGCACCGGCTCCCGGCGCGGGGAAGATCAACCTCGACAAGGGCAAGGTCAGCCTCCAGAAGCACCAGACCGTCTCGCTGGTCAAGGGCGGCAAGCCGATGCTCACCTCCGTCAGGATGGGCCTCGGCTGGGAGCCCGTCTTCCGCGCGGGCCGCCGCGCCAAGGAGATCGATCTCGACGCCTCCGTCATCGCGTACGACGCCAACCGCAAGAAGGTCGATGCCTGCTATTTCGGCAAGCTCGCGATCCTGAACGGCGTGATCCAGCACTCCGGTGACAACCTCACGGGCGAGGGCGCCGGGGACGACGAGGTCATCACCGTCCACCTCGGCGACATCCCCCCGCAGGTCACCGGGCTGGTCTTCACGGTCAACTCCTTCTCGGGCCAGAAGTTCACCGAGGTCGCCAAGGCGTACTGCCGCCTGCTGGACGGCGGTTCGGGCCAGGAGCTGGTCCGCTTCGATCTGACGAACGCCGAGCCGCGCACGGGCGTCCTGATGTGCAAGCTGATCCGCCAGTTCTCGGGCGAGTGGGAGATGACGGCGCTCGGCGACTACGTCGACTCGCGCACCGTCCGCGGCATGGTGAAGCCAGCGGGCGCCGCGCTGTAACGGGAGTAAGCCCGGCCGTCCGCGCCGGGGCGGGGCGGGGGTGCGGACGGCCGGGGTGCCCGCCTCGGTCCCGGCGCGGGGTCCGGGCGCCGGGCGCCGTACAACCGAGGCGGACGCGGGGCCCGTCCCCTGGACCGCTGCCGACGGTTCCCCAGGGGACGGGCGATCAGGGTGCGACGGTGGTGAGTTGGAGGGTGCGTCCGCCGACGAGGGGTGCGGTGAGGATGACCGTGCGGCCGTCGAGTTCCAGGGCCTTGCCGATACGGGTGTGGCGGGCCTGCCACCAGTGCCGAGGTGCGAGCAGGGTGGAGAGGCAGTCACGGGGTTCGCCGTCCACCGCGATCCGCTCACCCTTCTCGCGCAGGCGCAGGGCGTGGCACGCGTAGCCGGTGAGGAGCGTCGCGAGGTTGCCTTCCATGATCTCGATGACCTGCCCGGACGGCATCGGGCGCGGATAGCTGGTGAGGAACGCGGGCCCCTGCGGCAGCTCATACATCAGCCGTACGGCACGGTCCTGGATGCGGCGCATCACGAAGCGCGCCTGCTGTCCTTCCAGGACAGCGACGGGGAACCCGGAGGTTGTTGCCCAGCCGTGGGGGTCGTAGAAGACATCCTCGGGGTCGGCGGGGATGAGAACGGTGTGGTCACGAGGCACAGGGCTGCTCCAGGGCTCAGCGGCGGGTGGCGGTGGCGTAGACGAGGACAACGATCATTGCGAGCAGGACGGCGACGTAGGCGATCTGCTCGGCCCGGCCTGGCGGGCAGAGGGGGCAGGCAAGGACGGGCTGTTCCGGGCTGTGCCACTGGACGACGCGTCCCTCTGCCGTCCAGCAGCCGCACCGGCCGCACACTCCGCTCACGGCGGACCCACCACCCGCAGGGCGGGCGGCGGTTCGGCCTCCGAGTCGGGCTCGGGTTCGGCGCTCCGTTTCCCGGCGCCGGTGAAGACGGTGATGGCGCGGGCGACGGTCTCCCCGGTGACCTCTGCGCGGATCGCGGCGAGGGGGAGGTAGGCACCGTGCCCGGGGCACAGCCACACCGGCTCGTGCCACGGATAGCGCGCGGTGGGCAGGTAGCGCATGACGGGACCCACATGGCCGCCGCCCTCCACCTCGCACTCACGCGGCGCGCTCACGGTGCCGCCTCCGGGTTCTGGGCGCGGGCCTCGTCCTCAGCGGCGATGTCGGCCGCGCACCCGTCGCACACCTTCACGGGAACGATGCGCGTACGTGTCTGCGGGGTCGCGCCCCGCTCGTCACCGGAGTACAGCTCAAGGACCGTCTGCGTGCCTGGCACCCGACAGCACCGGAAACAGCGCGGACTCACCGCCCGGCCCCGCTCTCGTACTCGCGAGGCCCGTGCTCGGCCCGGATCACCGCGTCCAGCACCACGTACAGCAACCGTGCGTCGGTCAGCCCATGCTCCGCCCACGGCCTCAGCCAGTGGGGGGACATGGAGCGGGTGCACCAGCCGGGCGGGACCGTCAGGTACTGCGTGGCGCTGAGCAATTGCACGCACGAGATGGCGGCGACCACCCACCCTCGGGTCGCAAGCGGATCAACCAGCCAGATCAGCCGATGCCCGTAGGGGTCGCGGATGGTCGCGCCCGACTCTCTCCCGAGCCGGGCCAGGACGCGGTCACCCAGATATGTGGGCACGCACACCCCATCCCAATGGACCCCAGCGGGCAGTAATTCGGCGGCCACCCCGGACGGCGGTGACCAGTATTCGGCAATAGCGGAGTTCAAGCCCATGTGAGACCCCATGACGGACCGTGTGCTGACCGTCACATCGTGGGGGCGCGAATAGGCCCCAACTATCAGTCCTCACTGACAGTTGGGGCCACAGTTTCACCCAGTGCTATCGCCCCAGCCACGCCCCGTACCCCGCGAAGGTCTCCGGTAGACGGCGCTTCTGGGCGTCCAGGTGGGCATACGTCTCGCGCACCGTCGGGTGGTACCGCGTCTGCTGAGGTGCCAGCCGCCGAGCCTCTTGAAGCGCCTTGAACGCACCCTCCGCGCGCCCTGTCCACATCAGCGAGCGCGCCATCTCCGCATGGTGGTGAGCGGATCGCGAGCGCGGCCACGTGTCGGGCAGCTTGATCTTCTGCCCTGAGTCCACGGCCCCCTGGTAGTCGTCCAGTTCGGCCAGCACCGAGGTCTTGTGGACGGCGACGTTGAGTGGCCCGAACGACAGCCAGTGCACCTTCTCAGCTGGCCCGGTCGCTTTGGCCAGTCGATCCGCCTCGAACAGGTTGTGCTCGGCCTTGTCCTTGTCCTTGTCCCGGCCCGCGAGCACCGAGGCTCCGAGGTGTAGCTGCCCGGCGATGACGTCCCTCTCGCGGCCAGCGGGCGCCTGCTCCAGGATCCGCTGGCCCATCGCGATCAGCCGCTTCCCCGTTGCGTAGTCGGCCGAGCGGAGGTAAGCCAGGGCCCTCATGTACTGGCGCATGCTGGACAGGATCGGGTCCGAAGCACGGTGCGCCGCCCAGTCCAGCCGGTCCAGCGCAACCGTGCACAGATCGAGATACCCCAACTTGGCGGTCACGTCGTAGGCCGTGCGGTAGGACGAGGCCAGGACCTGCCAAGCCCGGTCGGACGTCTCGGTGTGAGCAATGGCCGTGGCGTCGATGATGAGGGACGGAAGCTCGGCTGCCACCTTCTTGATGTTGGTCGCGCGGACCTCCGCGCACAGAGCCTCAGCCTGGTCTGCGAGTTCGCCGAGCGGACGGGGCCGTACCTCGACGTCAACTCCGACGTCATAGAGGTTCATCGCCTCGCGGATGGGGTGGATCAGCCCGTCCAGAGCGTCGGCCTGGAGATCTTCTATATACGGCTGGCCCGTGAGGTCCTCGACGGGCATCGAGAGCGCTCGGGCGAGGGCGCCGAGCACGCTCGGACTCGCGGGCAGCCGGTCCTGCTCCACTTTCGTCAAGGTGGAGTAGGAGACGGCTGAGAGGCTGGCCAGCTCGCGCTGGCTCAGACGGCGGAGTTTTCGGGCGCGTGCGATACGTGCGCCGGTGTTCTGCGGCGTGAGTGCGTGCATACTGGACTCCCGTTCTGAGCGTCAGACACTCAGAACCGTACGCCTGGCGCCGCGCCGGGAGACAGTCGTTGGCCCTCACCGCACCCGGTGAGGGCCTTCGTCATGCCGGGCACGCACAGCCGTGCTACTCCATGGCCCCGCACTGCGGGTTCGAACACACCCACTGGGACTCGCCCGTCGGGTTGCCCTGATCATCCGTCTCGATCGTCTTGTACATCGTCCCGCCGCACGACCCGCAGCCCTTCGTCGCGATCCTCTGGCCCACAATCCCCTCCCTGATCCCGATTCCGCTCCGCGATGACCTCGTCCAGCATGCGCTTCGCACGCTCCACCTCGTCATCGCGGCGCAGAATCTCCTGAGCCGATTCCCCGCTCGCCGCCGTGACCCCACACGAGGGGCATGACCACCGGTCGACCAACGAGGTGATCGGAGGCTTCATCAGCACCCCGCACGTCGGGCAGGTCATCACCAGATCCTCGACATGCCCGCACGACGCGCACACCCAGTAGTGATCATTCCCCGACCTCTGGTGCCACATCGTGCGGTCGCACTTCGGGCAGCCCCGCGTGCTGAGACCGTGCAGCGTCATGTTCGGCGGCTCCGGGGTGTGCTGGGCGTAGTCCAGGATCTGTGCGCGCAGCCGGGCCTCCTCGACGGGATCATCGGTGTGGCCAGCCGCCATGCGCAACAGACGGGCCTCGCGCGAGCGGGCCTCGTCGGCGAAATCGGTCATGGCCTGGCGATGGTAACGCGCAGCTCGGCGTCAGCTTGCGCGGAATCACCCGGTCGAGTGGCGCGGCCAATCCGTGGTCGGACTGGTGGGTAGGAGGCCTGTAACGCGTGCGCAGGGAAGACGCCCACCACACAGGGCATAGAGACAACAGGGCATGAAGAAGGGCCCCGCCGACGGGGGAACGGCGGGGCCCTTCACTCATAGTGTGGCAGACGAAGGGCGGTTGTGGTGAGCCCTCGCGAAAAAATACTGGCAGTCCGGATTACCACGCGGTCACCACCCCGCCGTCCACACCGGCCCCCGCCCCACCTCACGGCCCCGCGCGGCGGATTCACGGCCCGCGAAGGGGCCGGAGGACTACGGCGCCGGGCTACGGCTCCGTCCCGATCGTGCCGTAGGTCGGCCGCCCCTGCGGCACGTACGTGTGCACCGCGACCCCCGCGCTCGTCGTCCGCGAGCCGGTCAGCTTCAGCGCCGTAGGCAGCGTGCCGTCCGCGAACAGCCGCCTGCCCCGGCCGAGGACGACGGGGTAGACGAGCAGCCGGTACTCGTCGATGAGGTCGTGCGCCATGAGGGACTGCGCGAGCACACAGCTCCCGTGGATCTGGATCTCCCCGCCGGGCCCGCTCCCCTCCGCCTTCAGCTCCGCGACCGCCTTGGGGACGTCGCCGGAGAGCAGCGTCGAGCCGTGCCAGTCGACCGAGGGCAGGGTCCTGGAGGCCACGTACTTGGGCAGTGAGTTGAGGCGGCTCGCGACGGGGTCGTTCTCGTCGGTGACGTGCGGCCAGTGCGCTGCGAAGATCTCGTACGTCCTGCGGCCCAGCAGAAAGCCGTCGGCCGCCTCGAACCAGCCGCTGATGACGCGGCCCATGTCCTCGTCGGCGTAGGGGACCAGCCATCCGCCGAGGTCGAACCCCCCGCTGGGGTCCTCGCCCGGGCCACCGGGTCCCTGTGTGACGCCGTCCAGCGTCAGGAAGGTGGTCAGCGTGATCTTCGTCATGGCCGGGCCCTCTCTCGGGAGTCCGTGGCCCGCGCCGTGCCGTTCCGGTCCGCTCCGTCGACGTGCCAGCTGAGCTGAGCGGAGCAGCGCGGCACGGCACGGGCCACGCGTGGTTCCTTCAAGAGGGTGACCCGCCGGGCGCCCCGAACTCATCGCCCGGCGCGGAACTCGTCGCGGACCAGCGGATTCACGCCATCCGGCACCCGGGCCCGCCGGGACCGCTCAGCAGACGCTGTCCGTCGGCTTGGGGTTGCCCAGGCCGAACAGGGGGCGCAGCCGCAGGCCCGCCCAGGTGCCGACGAGGGCCACCGCGCCCCAGATCCAGCCGTGCAGGCTGCCGGAGGCGATGCCCGCGAGGTAGGCGCCGATGTTGCAGCCCCCGGCCATGCGGGCGCCGATCCCCATCAGGACGCCGCCGAGGACCGCGGCGACCGCCGTGCGCAACGGCATGCCGCGGTGCAGCTTCCACACGCCGCCCGCCGCAGCGGCCACGGCGGCGCCGACCATGATGCCGATGTCGGTGAGGCTGGTCTTGTCCGCCAGCACGGGCCCGGAGAGCTGCGCCGCGTTCTTCGGCTCCTGCCAGAACGCCCACGCCTCGGGCGAACCGCCCAGCGCGCCCACGAGCTTGGAACCCCACAGCGCGAAGGCGCTGGTGACGCCCCAGGCCCCGCCCGAGACCAGCAGCACGGCCGCGCCGAGCACGGCCAGTACCAGCGCGCCGACGGCCAGCGGCCAGGAGCCGCGCAGGACGCGGGCCAGCGCGCCCCGCGCGGACGGCGGCGTGCCGACGGGCGGCGGGGTGCGCCGCGCCTGGATCCGGCGGGCGACCAGCCAGACGAGCGCGAGCAGCGCCACCGTCAGCACCCAGGAACCGAACCAGCCGACGTGGTCGGCGAAGACGACCGGGTCCATCGCGGGCAGGTCGCGCCACAGCCCGTACTGCCAGGCCGCCAGCGTCGAGCCCGCGATGAAGCCGCCGAGGGTCAGCACGATCGTGCTCTGGCCCGAGCCGACGGCGAAGAGCGTGCCGGAGGCGCAGGCGCCGCCGAGCTGCATGCCGACGGCGAAGAGGAAGGCCCCCACCAGGAGCCCGATGCCGAGGGTTCCCGCGCTGGGCGCGGGCACGGAACCGAAGAGTCCGCTGCCCGTGCCGATGATCAGCGCGAACAGGGTAGCCGTGGTGCCCAGCAGCAGGGTGTGGGCGCGCAGTCCGGTGCCGTTGCCGACCGCGATGAGCTGCCGCCAGGCTGAGGTGAAGCCGAAGCGGGAGTGGAAGAGGGCGACGCCGAGACCGATGCCGAGCAGGAGCAGCACACCGGGCTTGGCGCCATGCGCCGACCACACATACGCGGTCAGCGCGACCCCGATCACCCCGGCGACGGCGAGCGGCAGACGGCGCACGCGCGGCGCCGGTGCGGCCTCGGGCGCGGGCACATGGGTGGGCGAGGGGGTGAGCAGAACGGTACGGGGCGGCGCCCCGGCGGGGGGAGCGGTGGTCACGGGCGTCTCCGTGGGAAGGGGGCCGGACACGGGTGTGCCGACGGCGCTACGAAGAGGAGGGGAAGGGAGTGAGGGGCCGGGTGAGCGGGGGCGGCGCGCGGGAGCGCCTGGTCACCGGCCCGTGCGGCCACCCGCCGGGGTGGCGGGGGCCACGGGGAGATCCGTCAGCGGCGACAGAGCGCGTCGTCGACGCTCCACGCCGTGGCCGCGAAGAGCGCGAGTGCCAGCAGGCGTGCGGGTCCGAACATGAGTGCCACGGTAGACCATCGAGTTCCGGCCACCCCGGCCTGTCTCATTTACCGAGACCGAAAATGGACAGCCGCCGGTAGGGTCGGGCCCGCTCCTGTCCCCGTGCGCCCGCTGGAGGTCGGTTCTTCCGTGACCGAACCCGTGACCGAGCCCGTGACCACCGCCACCTCTCCCGTCACGTCCCCCACCTCCCCCACCGCCTCTTCCGCCGTGCGCACCGAGCGCAGCGGCCCGGTCACGACCGTCGTCCTCTCACGGCCCGGGGCCCGCAACGCCGTGGACGGGCCGACCGCCACCGCGCTCGCCGACGCCTTCCGCGCCTTCGAGGCGGACCCGGAGGCGCGGGTGGCCGTGCTGTGGGGCGAGGGCGGCACGTTCTGCGCCGGTGCCGACCTCAAGGCGATCGGGACGGAGCGCGGCAACAGGGTCGAGCCGGAAGGGGACGGTCCGATGGGTCCGACGCGGCTGCGGCTGTCCAAGCCCGTCATCGCCGCCGTCAGCGGGCACGCGGTCGCGGGCGGGCTGGAACTCGCCCTCTGGTGCGATCTGCGCGTCGCGGAGGAGACCGCCGTCTTCGGGGTCTTCTGCCGCCGCTGGGGCGTGCCCCTGATCGACGGCGGTACGGTCCGGCTGCCCCGGCTGATCGGCACGAGCCGCGCCACTGACCTCATCCTCACCGGCCGCCCCGTCCACGCGCACGAGGCGCACGACATCGGCCTCGCCAACCGGCTCGTCCCTGCGGGCCGCGCCCGCGCGGCGGCGGAGGAGCTGGCCGCGGAGCTGGCCCGCTTCCCGCAGACCTGCCTGCGCGGCGACCTCGCCTCCGTCCACGAGCAGGACGGCCTCTCCGAGGAGGCGGCCATGGCGGCCGAGCTGCGCCACGGGCGGGCCGCGCTGGCCGAGGCGGCTGAGGGGGCGGCCCGCTTCGCGGCGGGCGCGGGGCGGCACGGGGACTTCGGCGACCTCGGCGACGGGTGAGGGGGGGGCGAGGGGGGCGGGTGCGACGAGGGAGCCGGTGGCCCTCTCAACGCGCCCGTCGCGCCCGTCGCGGTTGCCGCACCCGCCGCGTCCGTCGCACCCGTCACGTCCGTCACGCGTACGGCAGCAGTCCCGCGTCCGTCTTCTCCCAGGCCGCGCGCAGCCGTGCGAGGCGTTCGGGCTGCGCCGCCGCCCTGTCGGCCAGCTCTCTGGGGTCGGCGGAGAGGTCGTAGAGGTGGTCGGTGCCGTCCTTGCCCCGGTAGTACTTCCAGTCGCCGCGGCGCAGGGCGCGCTCCCCCCGTACCCGCCAGAACAGGTCGCGCTCCGGCGCCCGTTCGCCGCGCAGCAGATAGCCCGCGAGGCTGTGGCCGTCCAGCGGGTGTCCAGGCGCGGGGCGCGCGCCCGCGAGTTCGAGGAGGGTCGCGGTCCAGTCCGGGGAGTAGTGGGGGACGTGGCTGACCTGCCCGCCGTCGAGCCGCGCGGGCCAGCGGACGATCTCAGGGACCCGGATGCCGCCCTCCTGGAGCGACGCCTTCGCGCCGGACAGCGGCCACTGGTACGACCAGCGCTCGCCGCCGTTGTCGCTGGCGAAGAAGACGAGGGTGTCGCGCTCCTGGCCCGAGGCGCGCAGCGCCGCCAGCACCTCCCCCACCGAGCGGTCGAGGTCCTCGACCATCTCGGCGTACTTCTCCAGCGACCCGCCGTCCTCGTGCCGCAGCGCGCGCGAGTCCCCCGCGGCCACGCGCTTCGCGATCCGTGCCGCGTCCTTCTCGTCGCCCTCCGCTATCCAGGGCCAGTGCGGGGTGGTGAAGTTGAGGTTCAGCAGCCAGGGCTCCTCGCGCCCGCCACCCCCCTCGGCGTCGCCGCCGCTACGTCCCTTGCCGCGCAGGTGGTCGACGGCGCGCTCGGTGAGGACGCGGGTGTAGTAGCGCAGGTCCTTGTACTCGGCGTCGCCCTCGTAGAGGTCGTATTCGCCGCCGAGCCCCAGCTTGGAGTAGTACTCCAGCGCCCCGCCGAAGTTCCCGAAGAAGGAGTTCCAGCCGGACTTGGTGGGGCTGTAGTCGGGGAGGTAGCCGCAGTGCCACTTGCCGATCAGCGCGGTGTCGTACCCCGCGTCGCGCAGCAGAGAGGCGAGGGTGGGGTGGCCGGGCTCCAGCCCCTCGCTCCGGTCGGCGATGGGCTCGGCGAGGCCGCCGCGGGTACGGCCCGGATAGCGGCCCGTGTAGAGGGAGAAGCGGGTGGGCGAGCAGGTCGCGGAGCCCGCGTACGCCTGGGTGAAGCGGACGCCCTCGCGGGCGAGGGCGTCGAGGTGCGGGGTGCGGATGCGGTCGGAGCCGAAGGAGGAGAGGTCGGCCCAGCCGAGGTCGTCGCCGAGGATGAACAGGATGTTGGGGCGCCGGGACCTGCGCCCGGTGCCGGCCCGGAACGGCCGCTCCTCCGGCGCGTGCGGGGCCGCGGTTCCGGTGGCGGGCGCGGCCGTCGCGGCGGATGTGCCCATCGCGGCAGTGGCCGCCGACGTACCGACGAGCCCGCCGAACGCGCGACGGGACAGGGCTGCGGACATGGTTCTCCCCGGGAAGAGGTCGGATGAGGGTGCTGAGGCACGGGGTTGCTCTGCGCGGGCACGGGCGTGCCGCGTCACGTCGCATCGCATCGCGTTGCGTTGCGTTGCGAGAGGCGGGACGACGAGGCGCGCGGCGCCGATCAGGGGTACGGGCCCGTGTACGGGCAACGCGTGCCGCCCGTCACCCCGTACGCGTCACACGCCGCACGTCACACGGTGGGAGCGGGGCGACACACCGCGCTGGCCACGCGCCGCAGGTCGACATGACGGCGGCGCACGAGGACGCGCCCTCTGCTCCGTACGGGCCGGTCGGCGGTACGGTCAGCGGGCCGACGTCGCACAGCGGGCACGGCGGACACGGACCGTCCGGGCCGCGCACACCGCGCGTCCCGTCGCCCGAGGGGCCCTCTTCCGGGCCGTCGCGTCAGTCTCCGCATGGGCGCCGAGTCTTGTCGGCCCTGGTGACGGCGTCAACGCTTGGGGCCCACGCGTAACACGACCGCCATACGCACCTCTTGACGCGGCAACAACACCAGATCAGAGTGCGCACGGCAGCCGATTGTTTAGCCATACACGAATCCGGAGGCGCCCGTGTGCGATCTGCATGACCATCACGAGCACACTCAGCAGGCCGAAGAGGCCCTGGCCGCGAGTGGGATGAGCCGACGCCAGATCATGCAGTTGCTCGGCGCCGCCGGAGTGACCGCCGCGACCGCGACCGCCGTCGCCGCCGACCCCGTGATGGCCGCGACCGGTGCCGCGACCGGCTCCGTGGCGGGCGACGGCGGCTACGAGCCCCCGGAGGGCCTCGCCCAGGACTCCGCGGCCAAGCGCTCCGCGCTCGCGTGGATCGAGCGGCACGAGTCCCGCATCACCGGGTTGAACGACGAGATCTGGGAGAACGCGGAGCTGAGCCTGCGCGAGTGGAAGTCCTCGATCGCGGAGGCGGACTTCCTCAGAGAGGCCGGTTTCGAGGTGGAGTTCGGGACGGCCGGTTTCCCGACCGCGTTCACGGCGACCTTCAGCCAGGGCAGCGGCGGCCCGGTGATCGGTTTCAGCGGCGAGTACGACGCGCTGCCCGGGCTCTCCCAGAAGAAGGGCGTCGGCGAGCACGATCCGCTCGACTACGTCCACGACCCCTTCTCCCCCGGCTACGGCCCGGGCCACGGCTGCGGCCACTGCGCGCTGGGCACGGCTGCCGCGGCGGCGGCGGCAGCCGTCGCGCGCGCGGCGAAGCAGCACAAGCTCGACGTGACCGTGAAGTTCTTCGGTTCGACGGCCGAGGAACAGCTCATCGGCAAGACGTACGCGGTGAGCGAGGGCGTGTACGACGGTCTCGACGCCTTCCTGGACTGGCACCCCTCCACCGGCAACGCCACCGGCTGGGGCAGCACGAACGCCATGACCGCGATCACCTTCACCTTCCTCGGCGTCGCGGGACACGGCGGCACCCCGCTCGGCAACAAGAGCGCGCTGGACGCCACGGTGATGATGGCGACGATGTCGGAGTTCCTGCGCGAGGAGAGCATGGCGCCCTCGGCCCGCCTCCACTGGGCGATCGTCAACGGCGGCGACATCCCCAACGTCACCCCCGAGATCTCGGAGATCTCCTACTACGTGCGCGAGGGCAGTCCGGCCCGCGTCCAGTCGCTGCTGGACAAGGTCATCGCCGTCTCCGAGGCCGCGGCCAAGGCCAGCAGGACGTCCGTACGGCACAAGATCACGTCGGCCTGCTGGAACCAGTTGCCCTCGAAGTCCTTCGCCGAGCTGATGCACGACAACATGCGGCAGATCGGCCCGCCGAAGTTCTCCGACGAGGCGCAGAACCTGGCCAAGCAGCTCCAGAAGTCGCTGGGCCTCCCCGAGAAGGGGCTGCACGACAAGATCGCGGATCTGACGCCGCCCAACCCGGTGTTCATGGGCGGGGGTTCGACGGATGTGGCCGACATCAGCTGGCAGGTGCCCACCGTCTCGCTGGGGACGGCGCTGGCGCCGGTCGGCTCGAAGATGCACACCTGGTCGACCGCCTCCTGCGCGGGTTCGTCGCCGGGGCACACGGCGCTGCTGGCCGCGGCCAAGTACCTCGCGGCGACGGCCGTCGATCTGCTGACGCAGCCGAAGCTGCTCAAGGGCCTCAAGGAGGAGTTCGCCGAGCGGACGAAGGACGTCGACTGGAAGACGGCGCTGCCCGAGGGCTACGAGCCGCCGATGTACGAGCCGCCCGCCTGGTTCCTGCGCAAGACGGGGCAGAGCTGGCCGCCGGACAACATCACCTGGCCGCCCGTACGCGTGATCAGCAAGGAGAAGTTCTCCTCGTTGGGCCCGGACCTGGAGCCGCAGACCTGACGTTCACGTTCCGGTGCGGGGACGTTCCGGTGCCGGACCGGCTGGACCGGCTGGACTGGGCGCGGGGGGACGTGGGGTAGACATGCGCGCATGATCACTCACCCGTTCCCCCGCAAGCTCGGGGCCGCCCTCACCGTCGCGGTCGCGGCGGCCTCGCTGACCGCGCTCGGCGCGGGCACGTCCGCCGCCGCCCCGGCCCCAGGCCAGGGCCCCGTCACCGCCTCGGCCACCGCCCCGGCGACCGAGGGCATCCCGGCCATCGCCGGGCTCTCGGCCGAGCGGGTGCGGCTGGCCGACAAGGTCGCGGCGGCGAAGTGGGGCACAGACCAGCCCATCGACGACCCGGCGCGGGAGCGCCAGGTGCTGGCGGACGTGGCGGAGCGGTCCGCCGGGATGGGCATCGATCCGGCGGAGGCCACCGCCGTCTTCCGGGACCAGATCGAGGCCAACAAGCTGGTGCAGCGCGGGCTGTTCGCCCGCTGGGAGGCACACCCCGAGGAGCGGCCCACCGAGCGGCCCGACCTGGCCAAGGAGGTACGCCCGGCCCTCGACCGGATCACCACCGGGCTGCTGGAGCGGCTCAAGGAGACCGAGGACGCGCGCCACGCCCCGTCCTGCGCCGCCCGCCTCGTCCACGGCTCCGCGCGTGCGGCGCTCACCCAGCGCCTCGACGCACTGCACGGCGCGGGACTCGCCCGCGCCGTGCCCTCCGTCTGCGTCCGCGAGTACTGAGCCGCACGGGGCTGACCGGGCTGACCCCCGTGGGCGGCCCTGCCGTCAGCGCTGCCTGCGCCAGGGCCCCGTGATCGCGAACATGATCCCGGGGTCCTGGATGTTGGCGTAGAGCGTCTTCCCGTCCGGCGAGAAGACGACCCCGGTGAACTCGCTGTACGAGGGGTCGTCCGGCGTGCCGAGGTTCAGCTCGTTGCGGGCGATGGGATACGTCGCGCCATCATCCGTCGCGCCGAAGAGGTGCTGCACGCCCTCGCCGTCCTCGGCGATGACGAGCCCGCCGTACGGCGAGACCGTGATGTTGTCGGGGCCGTCGAACGCGCCGTCCTTCGACGGGTCGGCGTTGACGCTGAGCAGCACCTTGAGGGTGAGGGTGCGGTGCCTCGGGTCGTAGAACCAGACCTGGCCGTCGTGCGGCGCGCCGGGGCTGTCGTCCTCACGGGCGTACGAGGAGACGACGTACGCGCCCCCGTCGGCCCACCACATGCCCTCCAGCTTTCTGGCACGGGTGACCTCGCCGTCCCCGAACTGCGCGCGCACGTCGGTCTCGCGCGCGTCGCGCTCGGGGACCTCGGCCCAGTCGACGCCGTAGACGGTGCCCGGCCTGGTGGCGCGCGAGAGGTCGTCGACGAAACGGCCGCCGGAGTCGGAGCACTTCATCGCCTGGAGCACCCCCGCGTCGTCGGCGAGCCCGCGCAGCTTGCCGCGCCCGTGCCGGAAGCCGTGCGGCGGGACCCAGCGGTAGAGGAGCCCGTTGGGGCCTGAGGCGTCCTCGGTCAGCAGCAGGTGACCGCGCTTGGGGTCCACGACGACGGCCTCGTGGTCGTAGCGTCCGAGGGCCTTGAGCGGCTTCGGGTTCCGGTTGGCGCGACGGTCGTACGGGTCGACCTCGAAGACGTAGCCGTGGTCCTTGGTCATGCCGTTCTCGCCGGCCCTGTCCGTGTTCTCCTCGCAGGTCAGCCACGTGCCCCACGGTGTGCGCCCGCCCGCGCAGTTGGTGGAGGTGCCCGCGATGCCGACCCACTCGGTGACGTGTCCTCCGCGCCCGCCGCCCTTTCCCGCACCGCCCGCGACCTCGACGACCGTGCAGCCGCCGGAGGCCGCGGGGTCGTAGACGAGGCCCTCGGTCAGGGGGACGGGGTGCTTCCAGTTGGCGCGCGGGCCCTTCAGCTCATGGTTGTTGACCAGCAGGACGCTGCCGCGAGGACCCTCGAAGGTAGCGGTGCCGTCGTGGTTGGACGGGGTGGACTCGCCGGTCTCCAGGGTGGTCTCGCCGCTGCGGGTCAGCACGCGGTACGCGAAGCCAGCGGGCAGCGCGAGGAGCCCGTCCGGGTCCGGTACCAGGGGGCCATAACCGCGGGTGCCGCGCTCGCCGTTGCCCGCACCCGAGCCGTTCCCCGCCGCGTCCAGCGGCTCGGCCGCCGCGCTGGAGAGCCCGCCGGGGGCCGTGGCCAGGACACCGGCGCTGCCGACGATCGCGACCCCCGCTCCGGTGAGCGCGGAACGCACGGCGAAGTCTCTGCGGCTGAGCGACATCTTCACTCCTCATGGGCGGCACCGTTGAGCGATGGCGCCCGACACGGTCGCGCCCCACGGCGAACCGTCGCTGAACACCGCACGAAGTCCGGGCGCTGTTTGCCCGCATTCTCCGGAGCGCGGCGGGTGGCGCGGGGCCGAAGCGCGGCGGGTGGCGCGGGGGCGGATGTGCTCGGACGCACTGGAAGACACTCTGCGCAAAGAACCATGGCAAACAAGGTCATCGGCGGCAAGAGCCGCTCAACAGCATGATTTATGACGTACCGCCTTGACCGCCCCGCGGCCCGGCAATAGGCAGGCAGGAGACAGGCAGCACGTCCCGCTCCACGCCGATGCCCCGGGTCCGGCGCCCCGGCGCCCCGGCGCCCCGGCGCCCCGGAACCGATGCTCTGGCGCCGCAGCCCCGGCGTCGCAGCCCTGGCGCCGATGCCCCGGACCGGCCGACCGGCCAGGCGAAGAGAAGAGGTGGTTGGCGTGAGCCAGCCCGAGATGATGCGAGGACCCACCGGCGGCAAGGTCAGCGAGACCTCCCGCCAGCAGGCGACGTCGGACTTCCTGCGCCCCCAGGCACCGCTCGCGAACGTCGTCGGCTTCGGCCACGGCGTGAAGTGGACCGGCGGACGGCCCACGGGCGAGCAAGCCGTACTCGTCTTCGTGACGCAGAAGGTCCCCGAGTCGATGCTCGCCGAACGCGATGTCGTACCGCCCGTGATGGACGACGGCACCCCCACGGACGTGGTCGCCGTCGGCCAGGTGTCGGCGCAGCGCCAGGCCAGCCAGTCCCGCCCTGGCGGGCGGCGGGCCGACGACCAGCCCGGCGGATACCGCCCCGACGCCTCGGTCGTCGAGCAGCTGTCGGGCGTCTCGACGCCGCTGCTGGAGGAGCTGGGCCAGATCAGCCGCGGCCTCAGCTCGACGCGGGACGCGCAGGCCCTGATCCGCAGGCTGCGCCCCTGCCCCTCCGGCTTCTCGGTGGGGAACGTACGGGTGACGGCAGGCACGCTCGGCAGCGTGGTCTACGACCTGCTGCCCGACGCCACCGTCGACCCTCCCGCGCCGGGCCTCGGCTCCCCGTCGCGGTTCTACATCCTGTCCAACAACCACGTCCTCGCCGACTCCAACCGCGCCCAGCCCGGCAGCGCCATCGTGCAGCCGGGCGTGTTCGACGGCGGGCAGGACCCCGTGGACCGGATCGCGACGCTGGACCGCTTCGTGACCATCCAGTTCGCGCCGCAGATCCCGCTGGAGCGGCACAGCAACGTGGTCGACGCGGCGCTCGGGCGCGTCGACTTCCAGGACGCGACCCGCGAGCAGTACTTCAGCGGCGCGCCGCTGAGCTGGCGCCGCAAGGCCAACGTGGCCGTCGGCGACCCGGTGAAGAAGACGGGCCGCACCACCAACATCAGCTTCGGCCGCGTCATCGCGATCGACGCGACCATCGACGTGGACTACGGCACGGCCGGAACAGCCCGCTTCAAGGACCAGATCCTGACCACCAACATCTCGGCGGGCGGCGACTCGGGCTCCCTGGTCACCTCGCCGGACAACGTGGCCCTCGGGCTCCTCTTCGCGGGCTCCTCCGTCGTCACCGTCGTCAACCACATCGAGACGGTGCGCGCCCTGCTGCGCGTCGAGATCGCCGAACAACTGGCCTGAGCACCGCCCCGGCCCCGTACCGCCCGTACTGCTCGTACCGCCCGTACCGCCCCGTCCCGGAAGGGGGACGCGCCATGGCCACGGCCGCGCAGAAGAAGAAGGGCGGCACCACAGCCGTCCGCAAGGAACACCGCTTCATCAACCCGCAGGGTGCGGAGGTCAAGACGCGGGACGAGGCGTTCGCCTCACCGCAGACGGAGGTCCCGGCCGAGGCGCTGGAGGTCACGAACACGCTGGCGCTGCACAACGGCGCCGTCACGTTCGCCATCGAGGTGACGTACAACCCCAACACGTATCCGCACGTGGTGACCGGCGGCCGGATCACCTGCGGCATCTGCGGCGCGCCCTGGGAGATCACCGGCGGGTCCATCGGCCAGCAACTGCGCCTGGACGCGAAGCGGACCGGAGGACAGGGGTCCTGCGCGGACACGCTGGTGATCGTCGGCGAATACCAGAATCCGCCCGCCTACCGCGGCACGTACGGGTTCGACGGAGCCGCGTCCTCCTTCCGCCACACGACGCGCTTCGGCGTCTGACGCCCCCCCTCCGGCCTTCCCCGGTCCCCCTCTCCCCCGGCGGGGGCCGGGACGGCGGAGGCGTGCCGGAGCGGGGCCGGGAAGAGGACAGGCCCGGGGGCGGCGAGGCGACGGGGGCGGGATGGTGGGGCGCTGCGCTGGGGTGCTGGGGGCCGTCAGGCGCGGCTGCGGGCCTTGAAGGCGGCCTTACGGGCCTCCTTGGCCGTGCGCTTGTCGGGGTGGACGCGGCCCATGGCCTCCAGGACGTCGCCCGTGGCGGGGTGCTCCACCTTCCACACCTTGTCGAAGAACCCCGCGTGCTGATCGACCAGACCCTGCACCAAGCCTTGCAGCTCGTCCGACTCGGAGGGCTCGCCCGCCATGGCCAGTTGCGCCGCGATGGTGTCGACAGTCAGCCAGAAGACCATCTCCTCATCGGGCTGCGGCACGTCCCCCGCGCCGCGTTCGGCCAGCCACACCCGCGCCAGCCCGCCCAGTTCCCTGTCGTCCAGCACCTCGCGCAGCGCGGGCTCCGCTTCGGCGCCCGCGAGGGAGAGCGCCTGCTGACAGCCGAGGCGGCGCGCGGGCGCGTCCTCGTCGGCGCCGCGTGCCGCGGCGAGGAGTTCGCGTGCCGCGTCGACGGGCGCGCGGGCCGCGAGCCACGTCTCGCTCTCGGTCTGCGCGTCGGCCTCCGAGTACAGCGGCAGCGCGTCGAGCAGCCGCCGCGCGTCCGCCTCCGCGAGATCGCCGACCGCGGGCGCCTCGATCCCCGCGTCGCGCATCCGCACCCGCACCCCGTGCAGGCCCAGCGGGGTCAGCCGCACCATGCCGTAGCGCGAGACGTCCTCTTCGTCCAGCTCCTCCGGCAGCTCGCCGCCCTCCTCGGCCTCCTGCGTCAGCGCCTCGTCGACGGGCTGGTACGCGAGCAGGCCCGTCGGCTCCAGGATGCGGAACTGCTCGTCGAGCTTCATCATCGCCGCCGAGACCTCTTCGAGGATGTCGTCGGTCGGCTCGTCCATGTCCTCGGGCACGATCATCGAGGCGGCGAGGACGGGCAGCGGCACCATCGCGCCCCCGGCGACGGCGCTGTCGGTGACCGTCAGCAGATAGAGGTTGCCCAGGGCGCTGTCGAGGAAGTCGGCCTCCTCCTCGGGGTTCCAGTCCATGGAGTCGAGGTCGATGGAGTCGGGGTCGATCTGCCCGTCCTCGCCGACCGCGCTCTCCAGGCCGCCGAGCAGTTCCTCGAAGCTGGGCGTCGCCGCGTCGGCGAGCACGGTCTCCAGGCCGCCCTGCCACAGGTCGAGCACCTCGGCCGGGGTGCCCTTGCCCGTCAGCAGCTCCAGCTCCTCGCCCGCTGTCGCGGTGCCCACGGGCTCGTCCGTGGACAGCACGGGCCTGTCCCCGCCCCCGTCCCCCGACTCCGGGTTCCCGCTCTCCTCGTCCTCGTCGACCTCCAGCAGCCCGGTGTCCACGGCGAGGTTCCACGCCTCGGCCGCCAGCGCGGGCGCCTCCGCGTCGTCGTCGATGCCGAGATGTTCCACGGCGGCCTTGAGCTGGTCGGAGAGCAGTTCTCCGCCCGCACCGACGGGGACCCCTGCCTCCGCCCAGCGCGCGAGCCTCGCGGCCCGCGCGAAGAGCGGCGCGGCGAGCGCGTCCCGTGCCAGCTCGGCCTCGGAAGGCAGCCGTACGGGCGGCATCGTGGGACGGTCGTCACCGGTCATCTGCGCGTTCATCTCCTACAGGGGTACGGACGGTGCAAGGCCCCCAGGGTAGACGGGATCTGTCCCCCGCTGCCCGAATCGTGCACTTACCAATGACCCGCTCCGGCCGCCCGGACCCGAAGATACGTCACGTCCTTGACAACTCCCGTTTCGCCAGCAGACTTTACGCGCGTAGAGAATGCCCGGCACCACGTCCGTCACCCCCTCGGAGGGACCGTTGTCGTCTCGCCTCGCACGTACCTGCGCGCTCACCCTCGCCGCGCTGTGTTCCACGCTCTTCGTCCTTCCCTCCTCCGCCTCGTCGGCCGCCGCGAGCGGAGCCGGTGAGGGCACCCGCGTCCACGACATCCAGGGCCCCACCCGCGTCTCGCCCCTCAAGGGCGAGCGGGTGACGGACGTACCCGGCGTCGTCACCGCGATACGCGGCTTCGGCTCGGCCCGCGGCTTCTGGCTCCAGGACCCCTCACCGGACGACGACCCGTCGACCAGTGAGGGGATCTTCGTCTACACCGGCGGAACCACCCCCGATGTCTCGGTCGGCGACGCGCTGCGCGTCACGGGCGACGTCAGCGAGTTCTACCCCGGCGGCGCGGGCTCCGGGGGCCAGTCCCTCACCCAGCTCTCCAAGGCGACCTGGACCGTGGAGTCCCACGGCAACCGGCTGCCCCGTGCCGAACACCTCGACGCCGACCGCGTCCCCGGCAGATACGCGCCGCGCGCCAAGAACGACGACGGAAACATCGAACCCCTCACCCTGCGCCCCCGCAGCTACGCACTGGACCTGTACGAGTCCCTCGAAGGCATGCGCACCTCCGTCAGGAACGCGCCGGTCACCGGCCCCACGACCCAGTACAACGAGCTGTGGGTGACCGCCGACCCCCATGAGAACCGCACCCCGCGCGGCGGCACCCTCTACGGCTCGTACACCCAGCAGAACGGTGCCCGGATGAAGGTCTCCTCCCTCATCCCCTTCTCCGAGCGCCCCTTCCCTGAGGCGAACGTCGGCGACGCGCTGAAGGGCACCACCGCGGGCCCCCTGGACTACGACCAGTTCGGCGGCTACGCGGTACGCGCGACCACACTCGGTGAGCTGAAGGACCGCGGCCTCGCCCGCGAGAAGACCCGCCCCCAGCGCGAGGACGAACTCTCCGTCGCCACCTACAACGTGGAGAACCTCTCCCCCAAGACGGACCCCGCCAAGTTCACGCGCCTCGCCGAAGCCCTCGTCACCAACCTGGCCTCCCCCGACATCGTGACCGTGGAAGAGGTCCAGGACAACACGGGCCCGGCCGACGACGGCACCGTGGCCGCCGACGCGACGCTGGAGAAGCTGACCGCCGCCATCAAGGACGCGGGCGGGCCCGCGTACGAGTGGCGCCAGATCAACCCGGCCGACAACGCCGACGGCGGCCAGCCTGGCGGCAACATCCGCGTCGCCTTCCTCTACAACCCCCAGCGGGTCTCCTTCACCGACCGCCCGGGCGGCGACGCGACCACCCCCGTCCAGGCCGTCGAGCGGGACGGCGCCCCCGCCCTGTCCGCCTCCCCCGGCCGCATCGCGCCGCAGGACGCGGCATGGGAGGCGAGCCGCAAGCCGCTGGCGGGCGAGTTCCGCTTCCGTGGGCGCCCCGTCTTCGTGATCGCCAACCACTTCAGCTCGAAGGGCGGTGGCGACCTGGAGGGCGACCAGCCGCTGGAGGGGCGCATCCAGCCGCCCAACCGGTACTCCGAGCCGCAGCGCATCGAGCAGGGAAAGCTGGTGAACTCCTTCGTGAAGGATCTGCGCGCGATCGACCCCAAGGCGGTGGTCGTCGCCGCGGGCGACTTCAATGACTTCAATTTCTCCCCCACTCTCGACGCACTGCGCGCGGGCCGCGCACTGACCAGCCCGATGAACCGGCTGCCCGCGAACGAGCGGTACGGCTATGTGTTCAACGGGAACTCGCAGTCTCTGGACCATGTGCTGACCAGCCCCGGCGCGGGCCGGGTGGACTACGACGTCGTCCACATCAACGCGGAATTCCACGACCAGTCCAGCGACCACGACCCGTCGGTGGTCCGTCTCCCCCTCTCCTGACCCGACTGCGGGGCGTAGCCCAAGGGGCACGACCCGAGGCGGGGGAGGTGACGGAGCACGCTCTCTCATCCCCCCGCCGCGGGTAGGCCGGCCGCGAAGGGGTCAGGTGTCACGGCGGCGCAGCGTCACGTAACCGGCGAGAAGTGCGACGGACGTCCACGCCACCAAGAGCGCCAGCGCACCCCATGGGCCGTAGTCCTGGCCGAAGCGTGGGTCCTCCTGCGGGCCTCCGATGCGCATGAGCACCATGCCTGCCTGGTCAGGAAAGTACTGGAGGACGCTCTTCAGCACCGGGACGTTCCCGAGCCCCTGGGAGCCGAGGAAGAGCAGCGGCAGCAGGATCCCCAGCGACACCACCGAGCTGCGCAGCAGCGTCGCCACCCCTATGGAGAACACGCATATGAGCGTCAGATAGACGCAGGCGCCCACCAGCGAGGGCAGCACTCCGTCCGCGCCGAGCGTGGTGCCGTACGGCCCGAGTGCCGCCTGCGCCACGAGAAACGTGACCGGCACGGTGACCACCGAGACGCCGAGCGCCACCACCCCGCCCGCCAGCACCTTGCCGCCGAAGAACGCTCCACGTATCGGCACCGCTGCCAGCGAGGCCCGTATCGTCCCGGAGGAGTACTCGGAGCCGACGAGGAGCACCCCGAACACCACGAGGGCGAGCTGTCCGATCGTCACGCTGTACAGCCCGGCGACGACCGGATGGAAGTTCACGACATCCTCGATGTCGGCGCGGAAGCTGCGTGCGATCAGCGCGCCGAGACCTGCGCTGAGGACCAGGGCCAGCCCCAGGGCCCAGACCGTCGACCGCACGCTCCGGATCTTTATCCACTCGGCGGCGAGCACTGCCCGTCCGAATGCCATGTCGTCCCGCATGTCATCTCACCTCCCCGTTGCCGTGGTCGCTGCTGCGGCAGTCCGTGCCCCGGTAGTCCACGGACTCGCCGGTGATCCGTATGAAGGCTTCTTCGAGCGAGGCCGCCTGCCGCGCCACCTCGTGCACCGTCACTCCATGTGCCGCGCTCAGCTCGCCTATTCGTGCCGGCTCCGCGCCGATGGCCTCCAGACTGCCGTGGGGCCCCTCCTCGACGCGGATGCCGGCGCCGGTCAGTACCTCGCGTAACCGCTCGGGTTCAGGTGTGCGGGCGCGCACGCAGGAGCGCGTATGGCGGTCGATGAACTCGGCGGTGCTGGTGTCGGCGAGCAGCCGTCCTCGGCCTATGACGACGAGGTGGTCCACGGTCAGTGCCGCCTCGCTCATCAGGTGGCTGGAGACGAGAACCGTCCGCCCTTCGGCTGCCAGGGCCTTCATAAGGCCCCGGAACCAGAGGATGCCTTCCGGATCGAGGCCGTTGACCGGCTCGTCCAGCAGCAGCACCCGCGGATCACCCAGCAGTGCCGCGGCGATGCCGAGCCGCTGTCTCATGCCGAGCGAGAACTTCCCCGCCCGCCGACTGATCGCGCTCTCCAGCCCGGTCAGCTCGACGACTTCGCTGACCCGGCGCCCGGCTATCCGATTACTGCGCGCCAGCCAGCGCAGATGGGCGCGCGCCGACCGCCCTCCGTGCACCGATCCGGCGTCCAGCAGGGCACCCACGGTGCGCAGCGGTTCCCGCAGTTGGCGATAGGGCAGGCCCTCGATGCGGACATGGCCGCTGGTCGGCCTGTCCAGATCCAGCATCATGCGCATCGCGGTGGACTTGCCCGCGCCGTTCGGCCCGAGAAAGCCGGTCACCCGCTCCGGACGTACCTGGAAGGACAGTCCGTCGACCGCGGTGATCCGGCCGAAGCGCTTGGTCAGTTCGCAGACTTCGATCATGCCGATGACGATCCCGCACCGACCGGACCCGGCACATCAGTCCACAGCCGGAGCGAAACAGCTCCACCCAGAGGCTGAGCGACCCCGTCGAAGCGGCCCGCGTATCCGTCCCGAGGAGGAGCCGGGAGGACAGCCCGGAGACGGAAGCGGCGGTCAGCCCGCTGCGACTACGGTCTTGCGGTGAACAGGGGGAGAAAAATGGACGTGGAAGAGCAATACCCCATTTTGGCCCGATGGCTGAACAGGCGTCGGCTGATCGTGGTGGACGGCGTGATCGTGTCCGGGTACACGGCAGTGCTGCTTGCCACCGGCCCAGCCGAGACCACGCCCGGATCCGGCCCGGTGTCTGGCGGGGCCCCGCCGTGGGAGCAGCTCGTGCTGATGGTCGCGGCCACCGTGCCGCTCACCCTCAGGCGGGTCCGGCCGCTGCCGGTGTTCATCGCCGTGGTCCTGGTGACCGCGCTGGCGGTGGCCAGGGACGCGATGTGGGATCCCCTTCTCCCCGCGGCCTTCGCGCTCTATACCGTCGCGCTCACGAGTTCACTGCGCCGCTGGTGGGAGCGGTGGCTCCGCGCCCTCGCCATCGCGCTGCTCTGCGTCGCCGCGGCGCTGGGGCCGGTGCGCGCGGAGCCGGCGTACTGGTGGGCGGGCGGCCCCGGTCTGCTGCTGCTCGGCTTCGCGGCGCTGCTCGGTGCGTGGGAGCTGGGGCGTGCTGTCCGGCAGCGGCGCGCGGACGCGGCGCGTACGGCCGAGCACCTCACGCAGCGGGCCGTCACCGAGGAACGGCTGCGCATCGCCCGCGAGCTGCACGACGTGGTGACTCACAGCATGGGCCTGATCGCGGTCAAGGCGGGTGTCGCCAACCACGTCATACGCACACGTCCCGAGGAGGCGTACGACGCGCTGCGCGTCATCGAGACCACCAGCCGTGAGGCGCTCGCCGACATGCGGCGGATGCTCGGCGTCCTGCGCTCCGAGACGGACGGCGCACGGCTGCCCCCGTCCGCGCTCGGCCCGGCGCCCGGCCCCGACACGCTGCCTGAACTGGCGGAGCGGGCAGGCGCGGAACTGTCCATACGCGGAGTGGAAGGGCTCCCGGAGGGGATAGGGCTCACCGTTCACCGGATCGTGCAGGAGGCACTCACCAATGTGGCCAGACACGCGGCGCCGGGGACGCCCTGCCGCGTGGTGGTCGAAGGGAGCGGGCGCGAGGTGCGCATCCAGGTGACTGACGACGGCCGTTGCCCGGCGCGGTCGGCGCAGCAGTCCGAACCCGTCGGTGGCCACGGCATTCTCGGGATGCGGGAGCGGGTCGCGGCATACGGCGGTACGTTCACCGCGGGACCGCGCCCCGAAGGCGGCTTCGCGGTGACCGCCACCCTGCCGTACAAGGAGGCGCAGTGAACGACGCGGACGCGTCGGCCGACAACGACCCCGCACCCGGTCCAGGCTCCGGTCTCGGTCCCGAGTCGGGTCCAGGTCCAGAGGCAGGCCCAGCACCCGCCTTGGCGTCCAGCTCCGCGCCGATGTCCGCTCCCGTGCCGACCCGCGTCCTGCTGGCCGACGATCAGGCGCTGTTGCGTGGCAGTCTGCGGGTCCTGGTCGACGCCGAGCCCGGACTCGCCGTCACGGGGGAGGCCGCGACGGGCGAGGAAGCGGTGCGGCTGGCCCGTCAGGACCCACCGGACGTCGTCCTCATGGACGTACGGATGCCCGACATGGACGGCATCGAGGCGACCCGGCAGATCTGCGGCGCGCCTGAGACGCCGGACACTCGGGTGCTCATCCTGACCATGTTCGACCTGGACGACTATGTGTACGCGGCGCTGCGCGCCGGTGCCAGCGGCTTTCTGCTCAAAGACACTCCGCCGGGCGAGTTGCTGGCCGCCCTCCGCGTCGTCGCCGCGGGTGACGCGCTGCTGGCTCCCGCCGTGACACGGCGCTTGATCGCGGAGTTCGCCCGTCGCCCGGAGCCCTCTCCTCTGCTGGGCAAGGACCTGGACGGCGTGACCGAACGCGAACGGGAGGTGCTGACACTCGTTGCCCGTGGCCTGTCCAACAGCCAGATCGCCAAGCGCCTGTATCTCGGGGTAGCGACCGTGAAGACGCATGTGAGCCACCTGCTCACGAAGCTCGGAGTCCGCGACCGCGCGCAGTTGGTGATCGTCGCCTACGAGAACGGCCTGGTGAAGGCGGCGGGTCCGTCCGCACCGACCGCCTTGCCGTGATGCCCCGTCGTGGTGGGGTCGGATGGAGTGGGGGAGCCACCATCGGCCCGGCATGGTCAGTAGACGCCGGGCCCCGTCACGCCGCCCTGCCCTGCCGGACCGCCTGGGCCCGTCGCACCGTCGTGCCCTGTCACACCGCCGGGGTTCGCCATACCGTCGTGCCTCGGTGTGTCGTCGTGTCCCGTCACGTCGCGGACCAGGAGTGCCGCGCCTGCCACCGCGCCGGGCATCAGCAGCACCGCGACAAAGGGCACCAGGAAGCACAGCACCAGGGGCACCCCGAATCCGAGCGCGAGGGCCTTGCGGCCACGCAGTACCCGCAGCCTTTCCCGCACCGGGATCTCGCGGCGCTGCATCGCGACGGACGTCAGCTCCAGGGTGAGGAAGAACCCGGAGACGCAGAACCCGAGCACCGGGATCACGGTCTGCCCGATCACGGGCACAAAGCCGAGGAAGAAGAGGGGTACGCCGAGGAGCATCGCGCGCCACAGGACATAGAGGCTGTCGCGCAGGGAGATCCACAGTTCGCTGGCCAGCGGCCGGTCGACACCCTCCGGGCAGCCGCCCTCGGACTCCTCGACCTGCTCGGACAGCTTCTCGTAGAAGGGGTCACCGACGAGCAGCGTCACGGCGGTGAAGGTGAGCACCGACAGCAGCAGTCCGCCCGCCCACAGCAGCACGGCGAACAGGGCGCGGAGGGTGGTGCGCCAGCCCTCGGACCAGTCGTCGGCGAAGGGCGTGGCCCATGCGGCGATGTTGTCGGTCCAGAAGGCGAGGACGGTGAGCACCACCCCGTACAACACGAGCGTGACCAGCGCGGGCAGCAGCCCGAAGCCGAACCAGCGCCCGTGGCTCAGGACCCACCGCTGTCCGCGGCCCAAGTACCGTACTCCCGCTGCAAGATCGCGCATGCCCGTAAGCCTATGGCCTACGGGCATGCGCGGTGGCGGGAACCCCTGCCGGGGCGCGAGTTCCCGCGAACCTCGGCGAGAACTCCGGGGAGTGCGTCAGTTGTTGCTGTGCAGCGCCTCGTTCAGGCCGCCCCAGGAGCCGGTGCGCTGAAGCACCTCGACCTTGCCGGAGGTGGAGTTGCGGCGGAAGAGCAGGTTGCTCGCGCCGTTCAGCTCGGCCGCCTTGACGATCTTGCCGTCGGGCAGCGAGACGCGCGTGCCCGCGGTGACGTAGAGGCCCGCCTCGACGATGCAGTCGTCGCCGAGCGAGATGCCGATGCCCGCCTCGGCGCCGAGGAGGCAGCGCTCGCCGATGGAGACGGTCTGCTTGCCGCCGCCGGAGAGGGTGCCCATGATCGACGCGCCGCCGCCGATGTCGGAGCCGTCGCCGACGACGACGCCCGCGCTGATGCGGCCCTCGACCATGGAGGTGCCGAGGGTGCCCGCGTTGAAGTTGCAGAAGCCCTCGTGCATGACCGTGGTGCCCTCGGCCAGGTGCGCGCCGAGGCGGACGCGGTCGGCGTCGCCGATGCGCACGCCCTTGGGCGCGACGTAGTCGGTCATGCGCGGGAACTTGTCGACGCTGGTGACGTTCACCTGCTTGCCCGCGGCGCGCGCGGCCAGCCGCACCTGCTCGATCTGGTCCACGGCGACAGGCCCGAGCGTGGTCCAGGCCACGTTCGCGAGCAGCGCGAACTGGCCCTCCAGGCTCAGCCCGTGCGGCTTCACCAGGCGGTGGCTGAGCAGGTGGAGCCGCAGGTAGACGTCGTGGGTGTCCAGCGGCTTGTCGTCGAGGGAGGCGATGACCGTCCGTACGGCCACGATCTCCACCCCGCGCACCGGGTCGGGACCCAGCGCCTTGGGCGCCGCCTCCCCCAGCAGCTCGGCGGCCCGCTCGGGGCTCAGCCGCTCGGTACCGGCGGGACCGGCTTCGGCGGCCAGCTCGGGCGCGGGGAACCAGGTGTCGAGGACGGTACCGTCGGCGGCGACGGTGGCGAGCCCGGCGGCGACTGCGCCGGTGGTACGAGTGCTGGGTGCTTCGGTCATACGTCGAACGCTATCCGGATTCGCGCCGCGATGACGAACCGGTCCTGCCATGCGGGCACCCGCCCCCACCTCGGCCCGAGCCGCCCTCGGGCCCCGGGCCACCCCCGTCGACCAACCCCCGCAACCCCGCCCACCCCTCAGCCGATGACGCGGGCGAGCGCGGCCCTGACCTCCTCGGGGTCGAAGGTGCGGTCGGCGAGCAGCGTCTGGAGCAGCAGCCCGTCGATGATCGCCACCAGGGCGCACGCCGTGCCCTCGTCCCGCGTGTGGCGCCCGATCACCTCGCACATCTCGTCCAGCCACGCCCTGGCCACAGGCTGGAGCGCGGGCCTGCGCAGCGCGGCGAGGTACAGCTCGTACTCCAGCCGGATCCGCCCACGCCCGCCCGAGGTGTACTGCTCCAGCAGCCGCGTCAGCGCGTCGGCCAGCGGCACCTCCTTGGACAGCTCCTCGTGCCAGCTCTCGACGGCGCTCTGCGGCTCGCTGGTGACCTGCTCCAGCGCGGCGACCAGCAGATCGTCCAGGCTGGCGAAGTGGTACGTCGTGGAGCCCAGCGGTACGTCGGCCTCGGCCGCGACCACGCGGTGGCTGAGGCCGCCGATCCCCTTCAGCTCGACGACGCGGATCGCGGCGTCGATGATGCGCTGCCGCCGCTCCGGGTCGTAGCGGCGCGGCATCAGTGCGCTCCGCCCAGGTTGAGGACGACGACTCCGGCGATCACCAGCAGCACACCGATGATTTTCGCGGCGGTCACCGGCTCACCGACGAACACCATGCCGATCGCGGCGACGGCCGCCGTGCCCACCCCGGCCCAGATCGCGTAGGCGGTGCCGACCGACATGGTCTTGAGCGTCTGCGCGAGCAGCCCGAAGGCCACGAGGTACCCCAGCGCCGTGATCAGCGAGGGCCACAGCTTGCTGAAGCCGTCGCTGTACTTCATGGCCGTGGTCGCGAGCACCTCGGCGAAGATCGCTCCCGCGAGCGTCACATACATCATGCGTACGAGCGTACACAAGGGTGCGTACGAGCGTACACAAAGGCCGACGCCCCCCTCGCACACGGACACGCGGACACAAAAAGGGCCGTGCCCGTCAGCCTCGCTGACGGGCACGGCCCTGGGCGCCGGATCTCGGATGCCAGATGTCAGATGCCGGAAACAGCACCCGCACCCACACCCGCACCCACGCGGCGGCTCAGCCGCTCAGACGTTGAAGCCCAGCGCCCTGAGCTGCTCACGCCCATCGTCCGTGATCTTGTCAGGGCCCCACGGGGGCATCCAGACCCAGTTGATCTTCAGCTCGTTGACGATGCCCTCGGTCGCCGAGTTCGCCTGGTCCTCGATGACGTCGGTCAGCGGACAGGCTGCCGACGTCAGCGTCATGTCGATCGTGGCCACGTTCGAATCGTCGACGTGAATGCCGTAGATCAGGCCCAGATTGACGACGTCGATGCCCAGTTCCGGGTCGACGACGTCCATCAGCGCCTCGCGGACCTCTTCCTCGCTCGCGGGCTTGGTGGTGGTCTCGGTCATGCCGTCTTCTCCTTCGCCGAGTCCTCGCCCAGTGCCTGGGCCGTGGCGTCCTTCCATGCCATCCAGCTCAGCAGAGCACACTTCACACGCGCCGGATACTTCGAGACACCGGCGAATGCGACGGCGTCCTCCAGCACGTCCTCCATGGCGTCGTCCGGCTCGATCTGGCCCTTCGACTGCATCAACTCCAGGAAGGTCTCCTGGATCCGACGCGCCTCGGACAGCTGCTTGCCGACCAGCAGGTCGTTCAGCACCGAGGCGCTGGCCTGGCTGATGGAGCAGCCCTGGCCCTCGTACGAGACGTCCTGGACGGTGTCGCCGTCGTACCGCACCCGCAGGGTGATCTCGTCACCACAGGTCGGGTTGACGTGGTGCACCTCGGCGTCGCCTTCGCGCAGGCCACGCCCGTGGGGGTGCTTGTAGTGGTCCAGGATCACTTCCTGGTACATCGAATCCAGCTTCACGAGTCAGTCCGTCCCGTCCCGTACATCCGTCCGTCCCGTCGTCTCCAGCCGCCTCAGCCGAAGAAATTCCGTACGTGCTCCAGCCCCTCGGCCAGAGCGTCGACCTCGGCGGGCGTGGAGTACAGATAGAACGACGCTCGCGTGGTCGCGGGAATTCCGTACCGCAGGCAGACGGGCCGTGCGCAGTGGTGGCCGACGCGGACGGCGATGCCCTCCTCGTCGAGGACCTGGCCCACGTCGTGGGGGTGGATGTCGCCCAGCGTGAAGGAGATCACCGCGCCCCGGTCCTCGGCCGTGGTGGGGCCGATGATCCGCAGGTCGGGGACCTCCTTGAGCTTGGCGATGGCGTACTCCGTCAGCGCGTGCTCATGGGCCTGGATCTTGTCCATGCCGATCGCCGAGAGGTAGTCCACGGCGGCGCCGAGACCGACCGCCTGGGCGATCGGGGGCGTGCCCGCCTCGAACTTGTGCGGCGCGGGGGCGTACGTCGAGGCGCTCATCGTGACCGTCTCGATCATCTCGCCGCCGCCGAGGAACGGCGGGAGGTCGTCCAGCAGCTCCTGGCGGCCCCACAGCACGCCGATGCCGGTCGGGCCGCACATCTTGTGCCCGGTGAAGACCACGAAGTCGGCCTGGAGCGCCTGGACGTCCAGCACCATGTGCGGCGCGGCCTGCGAGGCGTCGATGACGACGAGGGCGCCGACCTCCTGGGCGCGCCGGACGATGGCCTCGACCGGGTTGACCGTGCCCATGAGGTTGGAGACGAGGGTGAACGAGACGACCTTGGTCTTCTCGGTGATGATCTCGTCGACCGCCGACAGGTCGAGCCGCCCGTCGTCGGTGAGCCCGAACCACCGCAGCTTCGCGCCCGTGCGCTGCGAGAGCAGCTGCCACGGCACGATGTTGGAGTGGTGCTCCATCTCCGTGATGACGATCTCGGTGTCGTGCTCCACGCGGTAGGGCTCGTCGGCCCAGCCCAGCATGTTCGCCACGAGGTTGAGCGACTCCGAGGCGTTCTTGGTGAAGACCACCTCGTCGCGGCTGGGCGCGTTGATGAACGCGGCGACCTTGTCGCGCGCGCCCTCGTACAGCGCCGTGGCCTCCTCGGCGAGGACGTGCACACCGCGGTGGACGTTGGCGTGATGCCGCTCGTAGTAGTCGTTCAGCGCGTCGAGGACCTGGCGCGGCTTCTGGGAGGAGGCCGCGTTGTCCAGGTACACGATCTTCTTGCCGTCGTGGACCGTGCGGTCCAGGATCGGGAAATCCTTACGGAGCGCCTCTGTGTCGAGAAGGCCCGGCAGGTGTGTCACGCGGCGGCTCCCCCCTTCACGTACTCCTCGTAGCCCTCTTCCTCCAGCTTGTCGGCCAGCTCGGCGCCGCCGGACTCCACGATCCTGCCGTTGGCGAAGACGTGGACGAAGTCGGGCTTGATGTAGCGCAGGATGCGCGTGTAGTGGGTGATCAGCAGGGTGCCGACCTCGCCGCCCTCGCGGACGCGGTTGACGCCCTCGGAGACCACGCGGAGCGCGTCGACGTCGAGGCCGGAGTCGGTCTCGTCGAGGACCGCGATCTTCGGCTTCAGCAGTTCGAGCTGGAGGATCTCGTGGCGCTTCTTCTCACCGCCGGAGAAGCCCTCGTTCACGTTGCGCTCGGCGAACTTGGGGTCGATGGAGAGCCGCTCCATGGCCTCCTTGACCTCCTTCACCCAGGTGCGCAGCTTCGGGGCCTCACCGCGGATGGCGGTGGCGGAGGTCCGCAGGAAGTTGGAGACGGACACACCGGGCACCTCGACCGGGTACTGCATGGCGAGGAAGACACCGGCGCGTGCGCGCTCGTCGACGGACATCTCCAGGACGTCCTCGCCGTCGAGCTTCACCGAGCCGCCGGTGACGGTGTACTTCGGGTGGCCGGCCAGGGAGTAGGCGAGCGTCGACTTGCCGGAGCCGTTCGGACCCATGATCGCGTGCGTCTCGCCCTGCTTCACGGTCAGGTCGACGCCGCGCAGGATCTCGTTCGGGCCGCCCTCGGTTTCGACGGAAACGTGCAGGTCGTTGATCTCAAGCGTTGCCATGGGGACTTCAGGACTCCTGGGTGACGGAGACGAGCACGTCGTCCCCTTCGATCTTTACGGGGTATACGGGGACGGGGCGCGTCGCGGGCGGCCCCGAGGGCTTGCCGCTGCGCAGGTCGAAGCTGGAGCCGTGCAGCCAGCACTCGATCTGGCAGTCCTCCACCTCGCCCTCGGAGAGCGAGACGTTCGCGTGGGAGCAGATGTCGTTGATGGCGAACACCTGCCCCTCCGTACGGACCACGGCCACCGGCACGCCGTCGAGTTCGACACGCTTGGGCGTGTCGTCCTCCAGCTCGCTGAGCGCGGTGGCGCGCACGTAGGACGCGGCACTCATACGGTCGCTTCCAGCTCTGTCTCGATCTTGGCCAGCAGACGCTCCTGGAGGTCCGGCAGGCCGATCTGCTGCACCAGCTCCGCGAAGAAGCCGCGGACGACGAGGCGCCGGGCGTCCTTCTCCGTGATGCCGCGTGCCATCAGGTAGAAGAGCTGCTCGTCGTCGAAGCGGCCCGTGGCCGAGGCGTGGCCCGCGCCGACGATCTCGCCGGTCTCGATCTCCAGGTTGGGGACCGAGTCGACCCGCGCGCCGTCCGTGAGGACGAGGTTGCGGTTCAGCTCGTAGGTGTCGGTGCCCTCGGCCTCCTTGCGGATCAGCACGTCGCCGATCCACACGGCGTGGGCCGCCTCGCCCTGGAGTGCGCCCTTGTAGACCACGTTGCTCCGGCAGTTCGGCGTGTCGTGGTCGACGAAGAGGCGGTGCTCCTGGTGCTGGCCGTTGTCGGTGAAGTACAGGCCGTAGAACTCGGCCTCGCCGCCGGGGCCCGCGTAGTTGACGCGCGGGTGGAGGCGGACGACGTCGCCGCCGAAGGTGACCACCACGGACTTGAACGAGGCGTCCCTGCCGACCAGCGCGTTGTGCTGCGAGCAGTGGACGGCGGTGTCGTCCCAGTCCTGCACGGACACGACGGTGAGCTTGGCGCCGTCGCCGACGTGGAACTCCACGTTGGCGGCGCGCACCGCGTCACCCGTGTGGTCGATGACGACGACGGCCTCGGCGAAGGCGCCGACGTCGAAGACAGTGTGTCCGTAGGAGACGCCGCCCTCGCCGTGCAGGGTGACCCGGACGGGCTCCTCCAGCACGGCCTCCTTGGGCACCGAGACGACCGTGGCCTTCTCGAAGGAGGAGAACGCCTGCGCGGCGACCCGGTCCACGGGCTTGCCGGTGCGGCCGATCCGGGCGTCGTCGCGCGCGACGGTCTCGACCGTCACCGCGTCGGGCGCCGAGATCTCCGCCTTGAGCGAGCCCGACGCCTCGGCCGAGCCGTCGTGCAGCCCCTTGAGCCGCTCCAGCGGAGTGAAGCGCCACTCCTCCTCGCGGCCGTGCGGCACCGGGAAGTCCGCCACGTCGAAGGACGGCGGCGCGCTCATCCGCGTGGCGACGGTGGACTCGGCCGCCACCGCGATCGACCCGGTGGTGTTCGAACCGACCGGAGGGGGTCCCCCCTGAACCGGGGCCTGTCGGAGGTCCTCGGGGGAGTTCTGAGCCTCAGCCATGGCTGTCGTGGTGCTCGCTTTCTGCCTTCTTGTGTTCGCTCGCCTCCGGGGGCTCTGATCCGGTGCCGACGGTCGATCGTGCTCGGTCCCTCGTTCCTCGGGACCTGCGCGCGTTCTCCCTTTCGGCACCGGCGCCCCCTTTGGCTCGCTCACCTGGTTGGAGAGGGGGGTCACCGATGACTCGGTGCGGAGCGGGGCGGCGTCAGCCGACCGCGCCCTCCATCTGGAGCTCGATCAGCCGGTTCAGCTCCAGCGCGTACTCCATGGGCAGCTCCTTCGCGATCGGCTCCACGAAGCCGCGGACGATCATGGCCATGGCCTCGTCCTCGGACAGACCGCGGCTCATCAGGTAGAAGAGCTGGTCGTCGCTGACCTTGGAGACGGTCGCCTCGTGGCCCATCGTCACGTCGTCCTCGCGGACGTCGACGTAGGGGTAGGTGTCCGAGCGCGAGATGGTGTCCACGAGCAGCGCGTCGCACAGCACGTTGGACTTGGAGCCCTCGGCACCCTCGGCGATCTCGATGAGACCGCGGTACGAGGTGCGGCCACCGCCGCGGGCCACCGACTTGGAGACGATGTTGGAGGAGGTGCGGGGCGCCATGTGCACCATCTTCGCGCCCGCGTCCTGGTGCTGCCCCTCGCCCGCGAAGGCGACGGACAGGGTCTCGCCCTTGGCGTGCTCGCCCATGAGGTAGACGGCGGGGTACTTCATGGTGACCTTGGAGCCGAGGTTGCCGTCGACCCACTCCATGGTCGCGCCCTCGTAGGCCACTGCACGCTTGGTGACCAGGTTGTAGACGTTGTTCGACCAGTTCTGGATCGTCGTGTAGCGGCAGCGGCCGCCCTTCTTCACGATGATCTCGACGACGGCGGAGTGCAGCGAGTCCGAGTTGTAGATCGGCGCGGTGCAGCCCTCGACATAGTGCACATAGGCGTTCTCGTCGACGATGATCAGCGTCCGCTCGAACTGGCCCATGTTCTCCGTGTTGATCCGGAAGTAGGCCTGGAGCGGGATGTCCACGTGGACGCCCGGCGGGACGTAGATGAAGGAGCCGCCGGACCACACCGCGGTGTTCAGCGCGGCGAACTTGTTGTCACCGGCGGGGATCACGGTGCCGAAGTGCTCCTGGAACAGCTCCGGGTGCTCGCGCAGCGCCGTGTCGGTGTCCAGGAAGAGGACGCCCTGCGCCTCCAGGTCCTCGCGGATCTGGTGGTAGACGACCTCGGACTCGTACTGCGCGGCGACGCCGGCGACCAGGCGCTGCTTCTCCGCCTCGGGGATGCCGAGCTTGTCGTACGTGTTCTTGATGTCCTCCGGCAGGTCCTCCCAGCTCTGGGCCTGCTTCTCGGTGGACCGTACGAAGTACTTGATGTTGTCGAAGTCGATGCCGGAGAGGTCCGAGCCCCAGTTGGGCATGGGCTTCTTCTCGAACAGCTTCAGGCCCTTCAGCCGGAGCTTCAGCATCCAGTCCGGCTCGTTCTTCTTCCCCGAGATGTCGCGGACGACATCCTCGGAGAGGCCGCGCTTGGCCGTGGCACCGGCCGTGTCGGAGTCGGCCCAGCCGTACTCGTACTTGCCCAGACCCTCGAGCTCGGGGTGGGCAGTCTCCGTAGGAGAGGTCATGCGGGGTTCCTCCCGGCGGTGTTCACAGATGCTGTGGTGGCTTCGGTTGTCTTGCTGGTGGTCCTGGGCGGCTGCGCCTGGGCCTGGGCTGGGGTGTGGGTCTGCGGGATGAAGGTGGTGCACACCCCGTCGCCGTGGGCGATCGTGGCCAGCCGCTGCACGTGGGTGCCGAGCAGGCGGGAGAAGACCTCGGTCTCCGCCTCGCACAGCTGCGGAAACTGCTCGGCAGTGTGGGCCACCGGACAGTGGTGCTGGCAGAGCTGCTCTCCGGCGGAGGCGGGCGCGCTGCGCGCGGTGGCAGCGTACCCGTCCTGCGTGAGGGCCTCGGCGAGCGCCCTGGCGCGGTCCTCGGGCGGGACCTGCTCCAGCGCGCGGTGATACCGCTCCGCCTGGGCGGCGACGCGGGCACGCGCGAACGCGGCCACGGCGGCGTCTCCCAGCTCGCCGCCACCGGCGGTCTGCGCGATCCAGCGCAGCGCGTCGGCCGCCAGTTGGTCGTAGTCCTGGTCGAAGGCGTCCCGGCCGCACTCGGTGAGAGCGAAGACCTTGGCGGGGCGGCCTCGGCCGCGCGAGCCGTAGACCCGCTTCTCGCGGGGTTCGACCACTCCCTCGGCGGCCAGCGCGTCGAGGTGGCGGCGTACGGCCGCCTGGGTGAGTTCGAGTCGCAGTGCCAGCTCGGCGGCGGTTGACGGTCCGTTGTCGAGAATGGAGCGCGCGACCCTGTTCCTCGTACCGTGCTGTTCATCGAGGGGCGCGGGCACGGGCTGCCCGCCGGGGGCCGTCGCGGCCTCCGGGAGCGTCTCGTGTGCGTCACCCTTCTTTTTCACAACGCCATTGTTGCGTAATTCCCCGGAAGGCGGCAAGCGGGGCCATGACCTGCCGCAATGGGGTGCATCACGTAAGGCCACCCTTACCGGCGGGCGCTCCACGAGCTTCGCACCGCCCCACGAACCAGGCACTGACCTGGGCTCCCTAGACTTCCCCGTATGCGAACTGGAGCGGCTGTCGAGGTCGCGGGGCTGGTGAAGCGGTACGGCGCGAAGACCGCGGTGGACGGTCTTGACCTGTCCGTCGGAGAGGGCACCGTCACCGCGATCCTCGGCCCCAACGGCGCGGGCAAGACGACCACGGTCGAGACCTGCGAAGGCTACCGGCGGCCCGACGGCGGCACCGTGCGCGTCCTGGGGCTCGACCCCGTCGCGCAGAGCGGCCTGCTGCGCCCCCGCGTCGGCGTGATGCTCCAGAGCGGAGGCGTCTACTCCGGGGCCCGCGCGCACGAGATGCTGCGCCACGTGGCGGGCCTCCACGCGCACCCCCTGGACGTGAACGTGCTGATCGAGCGGCTCGGCCTCGGAGGCTGCGGCCGTACGGTCTACCGGCGGCTCTCCGGCGGACAGCAGCAGCGGCTCTCGCTGGCCATGGCCGTCGTCGGCCGCCCCGAGCTGGTCTTCCTCGACGAGCCCACGGCGGGCCTCGACCCCCAGGCGCGCCGCGCCACCTGGGAGCTGGTGCGGGAGCTGCGATCCGACGGCGTCACCGTCGTGCTGACCACCCACTACATGGACGAGGCCGAGGAGCTGGCCGACGACGTGGCCATCGTGGACGCGGGCAAGGTCATCGCCCAGGGCGCCCCCGAGAAGCTGTGCCGGGGCGGGGCCGAGAACACGCTCCGCTTCACCGGGCGCCCCGGACTCGACCTGACCTCGCTGCTCAAGGCCCTGCCCGCCAACACGGCAGCGGCGGAACTGACCCCGGGCGGCTACCGCCTCACCGGCACCGTCGACCCCCAGCTCCTGGCCACGGTGACCTCCTGGTGCGCGCAGAACGGCGTGCTGCCCGACCGCATCTCGGTGGAGCGGCGCACTCTTGAGGACGTCTTCTTGGAGCTGACGGGAAAGGAACTGCGGTCATGACGGGGCACGCCTGTCACGCCCCCGGCCGGGGGTCCGGGGGTTGTCCCCCGGAGAACAGCAGCCTGGAGCTGACGGGAAAGGAACTGCGGTCATGAGCGCCGGAACCTTCACGCCACGGCCCGGCGCCGCGCCGCTGCCCCGCATGATCGCGGCGCAGGCGGCGCTGGAGACCCGGATGCTGCTGCGCAACGGGGAGCAACTGCTGCTCACCGCCGTCATTCCGACCCTGCTGCTGGTGCTCTTCAGCGCCGTCGACATCATCGACGTCCCCGTGGACACGGCAGGCGGCCAGGGCGGGCGCGTCGACTTCTTGGCGCCCGGCATCCTCGCCCTGGCCGTGCTGTCCACGGCCTTCACCGGGCAGGCGATCTCGACGGGCTTCGAGCGGCGCTACGGCGTGCTCAAGCGGCTCGGCGCCTCGCCGCTCCCCCGCTGGGGCCTGATGACGGCGAAGACGTGCGCGGTCCTGGTGATCGAGGTGCTCCAGCTCGTCCTGCTGACCGTGGTCGCCCTCGCGCTGGGCTGGTCGCCGCACGGCAACCCGCTGTCCGTGCTGCTCCTGCTCCTGCTGGGCACGGCCGCCTTCTCGGGGCTCGGGCTGCTGATGGCCGGGACGCTCAAGGCGGAGGCGACGCTCGCCGCCGCCAACCTGGTCTTCATCCTGCTGCTGGTCGCTGGCGGGATCATCGTGCCGCTGGAGAAGTTCCCCGGCGCCGTGCAGGGCGTCCTCCAGTTGCTGCCCGTTTCCGCCCTCTCCGACGGCCTGCGCGACGTGCTCCAGCACGGCTCCGGCACACCGTGGGCCGATCTGGGCGTCCTCGCCGTGTGGGCGGTGCTGGGGCTGGGCGCGGCGGCGCGGTTCTTCAAGTGGGAGTGACTCTCGGAGCGAGCCTCCCTCCAGGGGGTTCGCCTTCTGGGACACCACGCGCGCACCCCTCGTGAAAGCACGCACAAGCACGCCCGTACGATGGGCGCGTGCCGAAATTGCTCGAACTCGTACGTAACCCCGTCGCGTACGTCGCCGCCCGCTGGACCCCGACTCAGCGGACCCTCCAGCGGGCCACGCTGGCCGCCCTCCTCATGAGCGTCTTCATCGTCGTGACCGGCGGTGCCGTGCGGCTGACGGGCTCGGGGCTCGGGTGCGACACCTGGCCCAAGTGCAGCAGTGACAGCCTCGTCGCCACCTCCGAGATGGGGATCCACGGCGCGATCGAGTTCGGCAACCGGATGCTGACGTACGTGCTCAGCGCCGCCGTCGGCTGGGCCATCGTCGCCTCGCGCTCCGCCAAGCCGCAGCGCAGGGGTCTCAGCCGCCTCGCCTGGGGACAATTCTGGCTCGTCGTGGCCAACGGCATCATCGGCGGCATCACGGTGCTGACCGAGCTGAACCCCTGGACCGTCGCGGGCCACTTCATCCTGGCCAGCACGCTGCTCACCGTCACGGCGGTGACCTGGCTCAGGGCGCGGGAAGGCGACGCCGAGCCGCGTCCGCTGGTGGGCAGGCCGGTGAAGCAGCTCGTGATCGGGCTCGCCGTCTTCGCGGGCGCGCTGGTCGTCGTGGGGACGGCCGTCACGGGGTCGGGGCCGCACGCGGGGGACAGCAGCGAGGTCCCGCGCATGCCCTTCGACCCGAAGGTGGTCACGCAGGCGCACGCGGCGCTCGCCTGGATCGTCGTGGCCCTCACACTCGCCGTCTGGTTCGTGCTGCGGGCCGTGGACGCTCCCGCGGGGCCCAAGCGGCGCACGCGCGAGCTGTTCCTCGTCCTGATGGCCCAGGGCGTCATCGGCTACGTGCAGTACTTCACCGACCTGCCCGAACTGCTGGTGGGCATCCACCTGCTGGGCTCGACGCTCGTGTGGATCGCCGTGCTGCGGCTGCTGCTCTCGCTGCGCGAGCGCGGCGAGCCGCTGCCCATGGAGCCCACGGGGGCGACGAGCACGACGAGCACGAAGGGGGCCGGGGTCACCGTTCCCGCGCCCTCGGAGCCCGAGGACGCGCGCCCCGAAGGCCCCGACTCCGGCGATTCCGGTTCCGGTGCGGACCCGGCCTCCGCCCCGGCCCACGGGCCCGCGTCGGATCAGCCCGTGGCCACGTCCGGCCCGTCCGCCTCGTCCAGGCCGTAGACCCGCCGCGCCGTACCGCCCGCCAGTTGACGGGCGATGCGCACCGCGTCCGTACGGGTGCAGAAGCCCTCGCCGACCCACTCCCCCAGCAGCCGCTCCAGCTCCCCAGCGAAGGCGCGCGCCCGCACCACGTACAGCTCGGGCAGCGCGCGGGCCTCGGAGGAGAAGAGCAGCTTTCCGAACGGTGCCTCGTACAGCGTCTCGGCGGGGCGCGGCCCCGCGTCCGCGTACGTGTGCGGGAAGGCGGCGGCCAGCCGCGCCGCCGCACGGTGGTGCGGGCGCCGCGCGAGCAGCACCACCTCGGTACCGAGCCCGGAGCTGGCGCGTAGGAACCCCTCCAGCGGCGCGGGGTCGCCGCAGCGCAGCCGCACAGGGCGCCCCGTGACGAGGGCGCTCCACAGCAGATGCCGCACGAGCGCTGGCTCGGTCCGCAGCGCGTGGTGCGCCGTCCCGCACTCCCCGTCCCACCCCGGCCCCCCGGCACGGGGCAGAGGCACGGCGGCGACGGCGGGCCGCGAGCGGGAGCGGTCCGTGTCACCCGTTCGGCTCCCGTAGGCGCCGTGGCCTCCGTAGTTCCCGTAGTCCGCCAGGCGGGCGTGCGGGCCGTGGCGTCGCGCGCCGTTCTGGCGCTCGGCGCGGGCCCGCAGCCACCGCGTGGCGGCCCGCTGGACCTCGGCCAGCACGGGTGCCCTGGCCTCGTGGAACCCCGCGTCGCAGGTGAAGGCCACCGCCTCGCGGGCCGCGCTGTGCAGGGCCTCGGCGGTGTTGGCGACGAAGGACCGCACGGAGCCCGAGGTGTCGGCGACCTGCGCGGCCAGGGTCTCCAGGCAGACCACCTCGCGTGCCGTGGCACTCGCCGCGGCGGCCAGCTCGTCGGGTGAGGTCAGCCCGTGCCGGTCGGGCGTGGACGCCGGGACCGGGACCGGGGCCGGAACCGGGTCCGGCGGGGTGGCGGTGTCCACGAGGAAGCAGCCGATGCCGCTGCCGCGCAGCAGCGTGCGCCCCGCGGCGAACGCACCCAGCTCCCTGCGCCTGGCCAGATAGCGGGCCGGAGAGCAGTGGGGTTCGAGGCCGAGCAGCGGCGGGCACCAGCGGCGCAGCGCGAAGCCGAGACGGCTGTCGAAGAAGGTGCCGCTGCGGGGCGCGGCGCCGCCTACGGCGGTGGCCAGGTGGGTCTCGAAGGTGCCGAGACCGAGTTCCTCGTGGAGCACGCCGAAGCTGTGCTGGTCGACGAGCGCGTACGGGCCGCCCGCGACGGTGGGGAACAGCCCGGCGGTGGCCTGGGACGTCTCCCACGGTGAAACCGGGAGAGAGCGCGGCCTCCCCCCGGAACCTGCGGTCATCGCGCCTCCTCGTCCCAGTGGGACTAACGGCCGGAGGCGGATTGGGTGGCGGGCGCCCCGCACGGGTGTGTCGTCCGTCTCGCTCAGGTGTGTCGTCCGTCTCGCGCCCGGCGAGGGCGTCGCCAGCCGATATACCCGCCGGTAGCATCGTGTGCATGGCAGACAGCAGCAAGCGGGCGGCCCGGCTCGCCAAGGAGATCACCGCGTTCGCCAAGAGCCACGGCGGCAGCGCCGAGGGACAGATCGCCTATGTGGGGCAGGTCGGCGCCCGCATCGTGCTGGTCGGCTCCGACGGCACCTGGGGCGACCTGATGGCGCCGTCCGTGGAGAGCGCGCGAGAGGCCGCCGAGCGCGCGGACCTCACCCTGCGCGAGACGTTCGACGGCGAGATGGCGGAGAAGGTGCGCACGGGCCCGTACGAGTGGACCCGGATGGCGGGCATCCAGATCGGCGGCCCGTCCAACACCTGACCCGCCCGGCCCGGCGCCCGTACGGCCGTACCGCTCCGCACGCCCCGTACGGCCTTACGGCCCCGTCCCGGCCGAAGAGAAGAGGGCCCGACCGCTCCGGCGGTCGGGCCCTCTCTTGGTGCTGGTGCGTGTGCGCTGCTCGGCGCGAGCGCCGTGGGTGGGCTGGGCTCAGCGCAGGAAGGGGTCGATGGCCACCGCGACGAACAGCAGCGACACATAGGTGATCGACCAGTGGAAGAGCCGCATCTCCTTGAGCTTGGCCCCCGTGGTCCCGGCCTTGGCGCGGGCCTGGAGCGCGTGCGCCTCCCAGAGCCAGAAGCCACCGGCCAGCACGGCGACGGCGGGATAGAACCAGCCGACGTAGCCCAGCGGCCACAGCAGCAGGGACACGCCGACCATGACCCAGCTGTAGACCACGATCTGGCGGGCCACCACGCGGTTGCCCGCGACGACGGGGAGCATCGGGACGCCCACCCGCTCGTAGTCGTCCTTGACCTTCATGGACAGCGGCCAGTAGTGCGGAGGCGTCCAGAAGAACATGACCAGGAAGAGGACGACCGCGGCCCAGCTCACCTCGTTCGTGACCGAGGACCAGCCGATGAGCACCGGCATGCAGCCCGCGATGCCGCCCCAGACGATGTTCTGCGCCGTGCGGCGTTTGAGAATCATCGTGTAGCCGAGGACGTAGATGAGCAGGGCGCCCAGCGACAGGGCGGCGGAGAGCCAGTTGACCAGGAGGCCGAACCAGAGCGTGGAGACGACCGCCAGGGTGAGGCCGAAGACGAGGCCCTCGCGGGGGCTCACGATGCCGGTGACCAGCGGGCGCCGCTCGGTGCGGTGCATCAGCGCGTCGATGTCGCGGTCGATGTACATGTTCAGCGCGTTGGCGCCGCCCGCCGACAGATAGCCGCCCACGCAGGTGACGAGCACCAGCCACAGGTCGGGCACGCCCTGGGCGGCGAGGAACATGACCGGGATGGTCGTGATGAGCAGCAGCTCGATGATCCGTGGCTTGGTGAGCGCGATGAACGCCATCACCCTGGCCCTGAACGGCCAACGGCCGGTGCTGCTGCCGAGCACCCCTGCGGGACGGGATTCGACGGCCGTCACGAACACCCCTGATCGACTCAAGAACTAGCGAGCCCGGACAACGTGAAGGCCGGGTGAAGCTCGCGCGTACCACGCCACTTTAGACGCCCGCCATACGCCGCTCGGCGCGGGGGTCACCCCGTGTTGAGGAGGCGGCCCGGCGCCCTCGCGGGGGTCGGCCGCCCGCCGCGCGCTCCCTCCGGAGGGGGAGGCGCCAGAGCTTCACGGCCAGAGCTTCACGGAGTGTGGCGCGGCGAGGCGCGCGGCGCGTCGCGCGCGCTCTCGACAGGCGAAGGCGGCGGCCTCCCGGCAGCCTGGAGGTGGACACGCGGTGACGCACCGGCCAGGAATACCTCTTGTCCGGTTTTGGTTGCCCGGAGCGTCGGGTGACCACACTGCGAGCACTCGAAAGAGTGCGCACCCCGGCAGGGGTACGCTCGACACCGTCCGGTGAGCACAACACACCGGCCATCGACATGTGGAGAGGAGCCCTGACGCAGGGTGAGCAGCAAGCCGACCACCACAGACCTTGAGTGGACCGAACTTGACCAGCGGGCCGTCGATACCGTCCGAGTCCTGGCCATGGATTCCGTGCAGAAGGTCGGCAACGGCCACCCCGGCACGGCCATGAGCCTCGCACCGGCCGCGTACCTGGTCTTCCAGAAGCTGATGCGGCACGACCCCTCGAACCCCGGCTGGGCGGGGCGCGACCGCTTCGTCCTCTCCGTGGGGCACTCCAGCCTGACGCTCTACATCCAGCTCTACATGACGGGCTACGGCCTGGAGCTGGACGACCTGAAGGCGTTCCGTACGTGGGACAGCCGCACCCCCGGTCACCCCGAGTACGGCCACACCGCGGGCGTCGAGACGACCACGGGCCCGCTGGGCCAGGGCGTCGCCAACGCCGTGGGGATGGCGATGGCCGCGCGCTACGAGCGCGGTCTCTTCGACCCGGACGCCGCTCCCGGCGAGTCCCCCTTCGACCACACCATCTACGTGTTCGCGGGCGACGGCTGTCTCCAGGAGGGCATCTCGGCCGAGGCGTCCTCGCTGGCGGGCCATCAGAAGCTCGGCAACATCGTGATGCTGTGGGACGACAACCACATCTCGATCGAGGGCGACACCGAGACCGCGATCTCGGAGGACACCCTCAAGCGGTACGAGGCGTACGGCTGGCACGTCCAGCGCGTCGACCAGTTGCCGAACGGCGACCTCGACCCCAAGGGGCTCTACGAGGCGATCCAGGCCGCCAAGGCCGAGACCGAGCGCCCGTCCTTCATCGCGGCCCGCTCGATCATCGCGTGGCCCGCGCCGAACGCCCAGAACACCGAGGCCGCGCACGGCTCGGCGCTGGGCGAGGAGGAGGTAGCGGAGACCAAGAAGCTCCTCGGCTTCAACCCCGAGAAGCACTTCCAGGTGGAGGACGAGGTCCTCTCCCACGTCCGCAAGGCCGTGGACCGCGGCCGTGAGGCGCACGCCACCTGGGAGAAGCGGTTCGAGGCGTGGCGTTCCGCCAACAAGGAGCGCGCGGCCGAGTTCGACCGCGTCAGCGCGGGCAAGCTGCCCGACGGCTGGGAGGACCACCTGCCCTCGTTCGAGGCGGGCGGCTCCGAGGCCACCCGTAAGGCGTCCGGCGCGGTGCTCAAGGCGCTGGGCCCGGTGATTCCCGAGCTGTGGGGCGGTTCAGCCGACCTCGCGGGCTCGAACAACACCTCGTTCGACAAGAGCTCGTTCCTGCCGGAGGGCAACCCGCTGCCGGGCGCCGACCCGTACGGGCGCACCGTCCACTTCGGCATCCGCGAGCACGCCATGGGCGCGACGATGAACGGCATCGCGCTGCACGGCAACACCCGCGTCTACGGCGGCACGTTCCTCACCTTCTCGGACTACATGCGTCCGGCGGTGCGGCTGGCCGCGCTGATGAAGGCGCCGGTCACCTACGTGTGGACGCACGACTCCATCGGCCTGGGCGAGGACGGCCCCACGCACCAGCCCGTCGAGCACATGTCGGCGCTGCGTGCCATCCCGGGGCTCAACATGGTCCGTCCGGCGGACGCCAACGAAACGTCGATCGTGTGGGGCGAGATCCTCAAGCGGCACGCCGCCAAGCCGGCGCCGCACGGCCTCGCGCTGACCCGTCAGGGCGTGCCGACGTACGAGGCGAACGCCGACGCGGCCAAGGGCGGCTACGTGCTCTTCGAGGCCGAGGGCGGCGCCCCGCAGGTCGTGCTGATCGGCACCGGCTCCGAGGTTCAGCTCGCGGTCGAGGCGCGCGACGTCCTCCAGGCCGAGGGCGTGCCGACGCGGGTCGTCTCGATGCCGTGCGTCGAGTGGTTCGACGAGCAGGACCAGAGCTACCGGGACAGCGTCATCCCGCCCGCCGTGCGGGCGCGTGTCGCGGTCGAGGCCGCGATCGGTCTGACCTGGCACCGCTTCGTCGGTGACGCGGGCCGCATCGTGTCGCTGGAGCACTACGGCGCCTCCGCCGACTACAAGACGCTCTACCGCGAGTTCGGCATCACCACCGAGGCCGTCGCCCAGGCGGCCCGGGTGTCCCTGGAAGCGGCTGCCCGCTGAGCGGCGCTCACGCCCACAATCCACAAGCCTCAAGCTCCAACACAGCAGGAGATGCAATTCCCATGACAGACGCACTCAAGCGCCTCTCCGACGAAGGCGTCGCGATCTGGCTGGATGACCTGTCGCGCAAGCGCATCACGTCCGGCAATCTCGGCGAGCTGATCGACGAACAGCACGTCGTGGGCGTCACCACCAATCCGACCATCTTCCAGAAGGCCATCTCGTCCGGCGACGGCTACGAGCAGCAGCTCGAGGACCTGGCCAGCCGCGGCGTCACCGTCGAAGAGGCCGTCCGCATGATCACCACGGCGGACGTCCGGGACGCGGCCGACATCCTGCGCCCCGTCTTCGACGCCACCGGCGGCAAGGACGGCCGCGTGTCCATCGAGGTGGACCCGCGTCTCGCGCACAACACGCGGGCGACCGTCGCCGAGGCCCGTCAGCTCGCGTGGCTGGTGGACAGGCCGAACACCTTCATCAAGATCCCGGCCACCAAGGCGGGCCTCCCGGGCATCACCGAGGTCATCGGCAAGGGCATCAGCGTCAACGTCACGCTGATCTTCTCGCTGGAGCGCTACCGCGCCGTCATGGACGCCTACATGGCCGGTCTGGAGAAGGCCGCAGCGCTGGGCATCGACCTCTCGCAGATCCACTCCGTGGCGTCCTTCTTCGTCTCCCGCGTGGACACCGAAGTGGACAAGCGCCTCGACTCCGTGGGCACCGACGAGGCCAAGGAGCTGAAGAGCAAGGCGGCCATCGCCAACGCCCGGCTCGCCTACCAGGCGTACGAGGAGGCGTTCTCCTCCGACCGCTGGAAGGAGCTGGAGCGCAAGGGCGCCAACGCGCAGCGTCCGCTGTGGGCGTCCACCGGCGTGAAGGACCCGAACCTGCCGGACACGCTCTACGTCACCGAGCTGGTCACCGCCAACACGGTGAACACCATGCCGGAGGCCACCCTCCAGGCGACCGGCGACCACGGCGAGATCACCGGCGACACCGTGCGGTCCAACTACAAGGACGCGCAGGCCGTGCTGGACGCCATCGCCAAGCTCGGGATCTCCTACGACGACGTCGTCCAGGTGCTGGAGGACGAGGGCGTGGAGAAGTTCGAGGCTTCCTGGAACGACCTGCTCTCCTCCACCGAGGCCGAGCTGAAGCGCCTCGCCCCGAAGGAGGCGTAAGCCAGTTGAGCAACGCAGCCAATCCGCTGCGTGACGCACAGGACCGGCGGCTCCCGCGTATCGCGGGGCCGTCGGGCCTGGTGATCTTTGGCGTCACGGGCGATTTGTCACGTAAAAAGCTGATGCCCGCTGTTTACGACCTCGCGAACCGCGGCCTCCTGCCCCCGGGCTTCTCCCTCATCGGGTTCGCCCGGCGCGACTGGGAGGACGAGGACTTCGCGCAGGTCGTCCACGACTCGGTGAAGGAGCACTCCCGCACGCCCTTCCGCGAGGAGGTCTGGCAGCAGCTCGCCGAGGGCATGCGCTTCGTCCCGGGCGTCTTCGACGACGACGAGGCGTTCGAGACCCTCAAGTCCACCATCGAGGAGCTGGACAAGTCACGGGGCACGGGCGGCAACTTCGCCTTCTACCTCTCCGTACCCCCGAAGTTCTTCCCCACCGTCGTCTCGCAGCTCAAGAAGCACGGGCTGTCCGAGAGCAGCCCGGAGTCCCCCGACTCCTGGCGGCGCGCGGTCATCGAGAAGCCCTTCGGCCACGACCTCAAGAGCGCGCAGGAACTGAACGCGGTCGTGCACGAGGTCTTCAAGCCGGACCAGGTCTTCCGCATCGACCACTACCTGGGCAAGGAGACCGTCCAGAACATCCTGGCGCTGCGCTTCGCCAACACGATGTTCGAGCCGCTCTGGAACCGCTCGTACGTCGACCACGTGCAGATCACCATGGCCGAGGACATCGGCATCGGCGGTCGCGCGGGCTACTACGACGGCATCGGCTCCGCGCGTGACGTGATCCAGAACCACCTCCTCCAGTTGCTCGCCCTCACCGCCATGGAGGAGCCCACCTCCTTCGGCGCGAAGGCGCTGCTCACCGAGAAGCTGAAGGTCCTCAACTCCGTCCGGCTGCCCAAGGAACTGGGCAAGCACACCGTCCGCGGCCAGTACGCGGCGGGCTGGCAGGGCGGCGAGAAGGTCCGCGGCTACCTCGAAGAGGAGGGCATCGACCCCAGGTCGAAGACGGACACGTACGCCGCCATGCGGCTGGAGATCGACAACCGCCGCTGGGCCGGAGTGCCGTTCTACCTGCGTACGGGCAAGCGCCTGGGCCGTCGCGTCACCGAGATCGCGGTCGTCTTCCAGCGCGCGCCGCACTCCCCCTTCGACGCCACGGACACCCAGGAACTGGGCCAGAACGCCCTGGTCATCCGCGTCCAGCCGGACGAGGGCGTCACCATCAGGTTCGGCTCCAAGGTGCCGGGCACCCAGATGGAGATCAGGGACGTGACGATGGACTTCGCCTACGGCGAGTCCTTCACCGAGTCCAGCCCGGAGGCGTACGAACGCCTCATCCTCGACGTCCTGCTGGGCGACGCGAACCTCTTCCCGCGCCACCAGGAGGTCGAGCGTTCCTGGGAGATCCTCGACCCGGTCGAGGAGTTCTGGGACAAGCACGGCAAGCCCGAGCAGTACTCCGCCGGGACCTGGGGTCCCCAGGCCGCCGACGAGATGCTCGCACGCGACGGACGGAGCTGGCGTCGGCCATGAACATCGACCTCACGGACACCACGTCCAGCCAGATCAACAACGCCCTGGTCAAGGCGCGCCGGGCCACCGGCTCGCCCGCCATCGGCATGGTCCTCACCCTCGTCATCGTCACCGACGAGGGCAACCACTACGACGCGCTCAAGGCCGCCAGCGAGGCGTCCAAGGAGCACCCGTCGCGCATCCTCGTCGTGGTGCGCCGCCCGGGGCGCTCGCCGCGCGACCGCGCCCAGCACCGGCTCGACGCCGAGGTACGCATGGGCGTCGACGCGGGCTCGGGCGAGACCGTGCTGCTGCGGCTGCACGGCGAGCTGGCCTCGCACTCGCACAGCGTCGTCCTGCCGCTGCTGCTCCCGGACGCCCCCGTGGTCGTCTGGTGGCCCGAGGACGCGCCCGAGCACCCCTCGGACGACAAGCTCGGCGGGCTCGCGCAGCGCCGCATCACCGACGCGGCGGCGACGGAGGACCCGGTCGGCGCGCTCAGCCTGCGTGCCGAGACCTACGCGCCGGGTGACACCGACCTGTCGTGGACGCGCATCACGCCCTGGCGCAGCGTGCTGGCCGCTGCCCTGGACCAGAAGCACAGCAAGATCGTCGGCGCCTCGGTCGAGGGCGAGGAGTACAACCCCTCCACCGAGCTGCTGGCGCTCTGGCTCGCCGAGCGGCTGAACGTCCCCGTCGAGCGCAAGATCACCGACGGGCCCGGCATCACCGCGGTCCGCATGGAGACCAGCGACGGCGAGATCTGCCTCGACCGCGCCGACGGCTCCCTGGCCGAGCTGGCCGTCCCCGGACAGCCCGACCGCCATGTGGCGCTGCACCGGCGCACCACGGCCGAGCTGATCGCCGAGGAGCTGCGGCGGCTCGACCCGGACGAGGCGTACGCGGAAGCGGTCCAGTTCGGCGTGCACAAGCTGCACCGGGAGAGCGGCCGGGACGGCGCCTCCACGACGGTCACGCCCGACGGCGCGGAAGGGTCCGAGGCGGCGTCCGCGCCGGAGGCGGGGGCCAAGGGCGGCGGCAAGCCCGTCGCCAAGAAGGCACCCGCCAAGACCGCGGCCAAGGCTCCCGCCAAGAAGGCGCCCGCCAAGTGACGGGCGCGCCCCAGGTGGTGGTCCACCACGACAAGCAGGAGATGGCCAGGGCCACGGCCGCACGGCTCCTCGCCCGCATCGTGGACGCGCAGTCCGCGCGCGGCAGCGCCTCCGTGGTGCTGACGGGCGGCAGGAACGGCAACGGCGTGCTCGCCGCACTGGCCGCCTCCCCCGCGCGGGACTCCGTCGACTGGTCCCGTATCGACCTGTGGTGGGGCGACGAGCGCTTCCTCCCCGAGGGAGACCCGGAGCGCAACCACACACAGGCCCGCGAGGTCCTCCTGGACGCCGTCCCGCTCGACCCCGCGCGGGTGCACGCCATGGCCGCCTCGGATGGGCCGTACGGCGACGACGTGGAGGCGGCGGCCGAGGCGTACGCGGCCGAACTGGCCGCCGCGGCACGGCCCGAGGACCACGGCCCCGTGCCCTCCTTCGACGTGCTGATGCTGGGCGTCGGCCCGGACACGCACGTGGCCTCGCTCTTCCCCGAGCACCCCGGTACGCGGGAGACCGAGCGCACGGTCGTCGGCGTGCGCGGCGCGCCCAAGCCCCCGCCCGTGCGTGTCTCGCTCACGCTTCCGGCGATCCGCGCCGCACGCGAGGTGTGGCTGCTGGCGGCAGGCGAGGACAAGGCCAACGCGGCGGCCCTCGCCCTCTCGGGCGCGGGCGAGATCCAGGCCCCGGCGGCGGGCGCATACGGGCGCAGCCGCACGCTGTGGCTCCTGGACGAGCCCGCGGCGTCACAACTGCCGCGGGACCTGTACCCGCCGACGCTGTCGTAACCCCTCGGCAGCCCATGAAGGAGCGCGGGACCCCGACCAGGGTCCCGCGCTCCTTTTCGTGCGCCCCGCAAGGGGCGCGGGGAACTGCGCGCCCAGCCACCACGCACCCGCACCCGGCAACGCACCCCAAGGGGCACCCGCAAAGGGGCGCGAGGCCCGGCGCACCCGCACCCACACACGCGCCGCACCCGACCCCGCACCCCGCACCCCGCAAAGCCCAGCGCTCAGCGCCCGCGCAACTCCCGGTACCGCGCCACCAGCCCGGCGGTGGACGCGTCGAGCCCCTCGACGGCCGCACCCTCGGTCAGCGCGGGCTCGATCCGCTTGGCGAGCACCTTGCCCAGCTCGACGCCCCACTGGTCGAAGCTGTCGATGTTCCAGATCGCGCCCTGGACGAAGACCTTGTGCTCGTACAGCGCGACGAGCTGCCCCAGCACGCTCGGCGTCAGTTCCTCGGCGAGGATGGTGGTCGTCGGCCGGTTGCCGGGGAAGGTGCGGTGCGGCACCTGCTCCTCGGCCACGCCCTCGGCCCGCACCTCCTCCTCCGTCTTGCCGAAGGCCAGCGCCTGGCCCTGCGCGAAGAGGTTCGCCATCAGCAGGTCGTGCTGCCCTGCCAGGGGCCCCAGCTCCTCGACGGGGCGGGCGAAGCCGATCAGGTCTGCCGGGATCGTCTTGGTGCCCTGGTGCAGCAACTGGTAGTAGGCGTGCTGCCCGTTGGTGCCCGGCGTGCCCCAGACCACGGGGCCCGTCTGCCAGGCGACGGGACGGCCCTGACGGTCCGTCGACTTGCCGTTGGACTCCATGTCGAGCTGCTGGAGGTAGGCCGTGAACTTCGACAGGTAGTGGCTGTAGGGAAGCACCGCGTGCGACTGCGCGTCGAAGAAGCCGCCGTACCAGACGCCCAGCAGGCCCAGCAGCAGCGGCGCGTTCTCCTCGAACGGCGCCGTGCGGAAGTGCTCGTCCACGAGGTGGAACCCGGCGAGCATCTCCCCGAAGTGCACGGGCCCGATGGCGGTCATGAGGGAGAGGCCGATGGCGGAGTCGTACGAATAACGCCCGCCGACCCAGTCCCAGAACTCGAACATGTTGTCCGTGTCGATGCCGAACTCCGCGACCTTCTCGGCGTTCGTCGACACGGCCACGAAGTGCTTGGCCACCGCGCTCTCGTCGCCGCCGAGCCCGTCCAGCAGCCAACGGCGGGCCGCCGTCGCGTTGGTGATGGTCTCGATGGTGGTGAACGTCTTGGACGCGACGATGAACAGCGTCTCCGCCGGGTCCAGATCGCGCACGGCCTCGTGCAGATCGGCGCCGTCGACGTTCGACACGAACCGGAAGTCCATCTCCCGGTGGGTGTACGGGCGCAGCGCCTCGTAGGCCATCGCGGGACCGAGGTCGGAGCCGCCGATGCCGATGTTCACGACGGTCCTGATGCGCCGGCCCGTGTGGCCCGTCCAGTGCCCGTCGCGCACCTTGTCCGCGAAGAGCGCCATCTTCCGCAGCACCGCGTGCACCTTGGGGACCACGTTCTCACCGTCGGCCTCGACGACGGCGGACTCGGGGGTGCGCAGCGCGGTGTGCAGGACGGCGCGGTCCTCAGTGATGTTGATCTTCTCGCCGCGGAACATCGCGTCCCGCAGCTCCGCGACCCCGGCGGCGCCCGCGAGTTCGCGCAGCAGCCGCAGGGTGTCGTCATCGACCAGGTTCTTGGAGTAGTCCAGATGCAGGTCGCCGACGCGCACGCCGTACCGCTCCGCCCGGCTCGCGTCGCTCGCGAAGAGCTGGCGCAGGTGGGTGTCGCCGAACTCCTCGCGGTGCTTGGCCAGCGCGTTCCACTCGGGCATCCGGTCGAGCCGGGTGCGGCCTTCTGCGTTCATCTGCGAAATCAGCCCATTCTTCTCGTACGTACCCCGCCGCACTCCAACCTAAATGATGGACGGCCCGGCCGCGCACCGCGTGGGGCGGTGGCGGCCGGGCCGTCTTCGAAGAGTGTGTCCACGGGCTGATCCGGGGATCAGATCTCGCCCCGCAGCTTGGCCAGCGCCTCGGCGAGGATCGCCTCGCCGTCCGCGTCGCTGCGCCGCTCCCTGACGTAGGCGAGATGGGTCTTGTACGGCTCCGTACGCGGCGGGTCCGGCGGGTTCTCCCGTTCCTTGCCGGCCGGGAATCCGCAGCGCGGACAGTCCCAGGTATCCGGAATCTGCGCGTCACTGGCGAAGCTCGGCTGGGTCTCGTGCCCGTTCGAGCACCAGAAGGAGATGCGGAGGCGTGGTGCGGACTCGCCCCGCTCAGCCTCCCCCATCGGCCCCGCTCCGACCCGGCTTCCCCGAATCGCGTTGCCACTTGCCACGGTCGTAACTCCCTGCCTCACGGTGCCGCGGAGCATCGACAAGCAGCTCCGCTGCGGGCGCCCTAGTGTACGTAGGGCCCAACGCGCGTCCAGTGACCCTAGTTACTGCGTCGGCTCGGGACGCGAGCCTCATGATAGGCCGCGTCCTCGCCCACGGGGCAGCTCTCTGCGAGTCTCTGCGAGGTCTGCGGAGTTCTACGGCGTTTCGCGAGCGGGGGTCAGCTGTTGAACTTCATCAGCAGGCCGAGCGCGATGATGATCACGAACCAGATCACCCCGACCACGACCGTGATCCGGTCGAGGTTGCGCTCGGCGACCGAGGAGCCGCCGACGGAGGACTGCATGCCGCCACCGAACATGTCGGAGAGGCCGCCGCCCTTCCCCTTGTGCATCAGCACCAGCAGCATCAGCAGGGCGCTGAAGACGATGAGGGCGATTGAGAACCCCATAACCACGGCTGGACCAACTCTCTCGGACTGTTGACGGGACGCTTACGGACACTTACGGGTGAGGACGAAGCGTGGGAGCTTCGGGTACGTGCGGGGGCCGGACAGCACGTCCGGCCCCCGACAGACTACGACGGGCGGGCGCCCGCCGTCATTCGCTACTGATCACGGAACCGGACGATCTTGACGAACTCGTCCGTGTCCAGCGCGGCGCCGCCGACGAGGGCGCCGTCGATGTCGGGCTGCGCCATGATCTGCGCGACGTTGCCGGACTTGACGGAGCCGCCGTACTGGATGCGGACCTTGTCGGCCAGCTCCTGGCTGTACAGCTCGGCGAGGCGCGCGCGGATCGCGCCGCAGACCTCCTGCGCGTCCTCCGCGCCGCAGGTCTTGCCGGTGCCGATGGCCCACACCGGCTCGTAGGCGATCACGATCGTCTCGGCCTGCTCACCGGGGATGTCCTTGAGCGCGCCGTCGACCTGCGCCAGCGTGTGCGCGACGTGGTTGCCCGCCTCGCGGACCTCCAGCTCCTCGCCCACGCACAGGATCGGCGTCACGTCGTGCCGGAACGCGGCCTTGACCTTGGCGTTGACCAGCGGCTCGTCCTCGCCGTGGTACTGGCGGCGCTCGGAGTGGCCGATGGCGACGTACGAGCAGTTCAGCTTGGCCAGCATCGGCCCGGAGACCTCACCGGTGTACGCGCCGGAGTCGTGCGCCGAGACGTCCTGGGCGCCGTACTTGATCTTCAGCTTGTCGCCGTCGACCAGGGTCTGCACGGAACGCAGGTCGGTGAAGGGCGGCAGGACGGCGACCTCGACGGCCGCGTAGTCCTTGTCCGTCAGCGCGAAGGCGAGCTTCTGGACGTGCGCGATGGCCTCAAGGTGGTTGAGGTTCATCTTCCAGTTGCCCGCCATCAGCGGGGTGCGGCCCTGGGGTGAAGCAGTCACGGTGGGTCAGTCCTCCAGTGCGGCGAGGCCGGGAATCGTCTTGCCTTCGAGGTATTCGAGGCTGGCGCCGCCGCCGGTTGAAATGTGGCCGAATGCGTTCTCGTCGAAGCCCAGAAGGCGGACGGCAGCCGCGCTGTCGCCGCCACCGACGACCGTGAAGGCCGGGCTGTCGAGCAGCGCCTGCGCGACGGCCTTGGTGCCTTCCGCGTAGTCGGGGTGCTCGAAGACACCCATCGGGCCGTTCCAGAAGACGGTGGCCGCGTCGGCGAGCTTCGCGGCGTAGAGCTTACGGGTCTCCGGACCGATGTCCAGGCCCTGGAGGTCCGCGGGGATCTCGTCGGCGGCGGCCGTCGTCGGGTTGGCCGGGGCCTTGGTCTTCAGGTCGGGGAACTCCGCGGCCGCCAGCACGTCGACGGGGAGCACGAACTCCACGCCGCGCTCCTCGGCGCGCTTGAGGTACCCCTGGACCGCCGGAACCTGGTCCTCCTGGAGCAGCGACGTGCCGACCTCGTAGCCCTTGGCCTTGAGGAAGGTGTACGCCATGCCGCCGCCGATGAGGATGCGGTCGGCCTTCTCCAGCAGGTGGTCGATGACCCCGAGCTTGTCGGAGACCTTGGCGCCGCCGAGCACCACCGCGTAGGGGCGCTTGACGTCCTCGGTGAGCTTCTTCAGCACCCCGACCTCGGTGGCGATGAGCCCGCCGGCGGCGTGCGGGAGGCGCGCCGGGAGGTCGTAGACAGAGGCGTGCTTGCGGTGGACCGCGCCGAAGCCGTCGCCGACGTAGAGGTCGGCGAGGGAGGCCAGCTCGTCGGCGAACGCGCCGCGCTCGGCGTCGTCCTTGCTGGTCTCGCCCGCGTTGAAGCGGAGGTTCTCCAGCAGCGTGACCCCGCCGTCGGCCATGGCGCCGACGGTGGCCTTCGCGCTGTCGCCCACGGTGTCGGCCGCGAACGCGACCTCCTTGCCGAGGAGTTCACCGAGCCTCCTGCCCACCGGTGCGAGCGAGAACTGCGGGTCAGGGGCGCCCTTGGGGCGGCCCAGGTGCGAGGCGACGACGACACGGGCGCCGCGCTCGGCGAGCTTGCGGATGGTGGGGACGGCGGCGCGGATACGGCCGTCGTCGGTGATGGTGCCGCCGTCGAGCGGAACATTCAGATCGGCGCGGACGAAGACCCGCTTCCCCTCGACCTGAAGATCATCGATCGTCTTCATGCTTACTGACTCCTTGCGGTCAGGCCCTCATGGAACAGGGCTCGCCGGGCGCGCCGTAGCGCCCTGCGAGCCCTGGTCATGCCATTTGTCGGCGCTGTGGTCGCTGAGCAGCGATCAGAGCTTAGAGCTGACCGCCCACGAAGGTGGTCAGGTCGACGAGGCGGTTGGAGTAACCCCACTCGTTGTCGTACCAGCCGACGATCTTGACCTGCTTGCCCTGCGACATCGTCAGCGACGAGTCGAAGGTGCAGGAGGCGGGCCAGTTGACGATGTCCGAGGAGACGATCGGGTCCTCGGTGTACTCCAGGATGCCCTTGAGCTGGCCCTCGGCCGCCTTCTGGAAGGCGGCGTTGATCTCGTCCTTGCTGACCTCGCGGTCCAGCTCCAGGACCAGGTCGGTGACGGAGCCCGTGGGGACCGGGACGCGCATGGCGATGCCGTCCAGCTTGCCCTTGAGCTGCGGGAGCACCAGGGCGGTGGCCTTCGCGGCGCCCGTCGACGTCGGGATGATGTTCTCGGCGGCGGCGCGGGAGCGGCGCAGGTCCTTGTGCGGGAAGTCCAGGATGCGCTGGTCGTTGGTGTAGGCGTGAACCGTGGTCATCAGGCCCTTGGCGATGCCGAAGTTCTCGTCCATGACCTTGGCCATCGGCGCCACACAGTTGGTGGTGCAGGAGGCGTTGGAGATCACGTGGTGGTTGGCGGCGTCGTACTTGTCCTGGTTGACGCCCATGACCACGGTGATGTCCTCGTCCTTGGCCGGGGCCGAGATGAGGACCTTCTTCGCACCGGCGGCCAGGTGCTTGGCCGCGTCGTCACGCTTGGTGAAGATGCCGGTGGACTCGATCACGACGTCGGCGCCGAGCTCGCCCCAGGGAAGCTGGGCCGGGTCGCGCTCCGCCATGGTCCTGAAGGTCTGGTTGCCCACCGTGATGGTGTCGTCGGTGTGGCTGACCTCGTGCTTGAGGCGGCCCAGGATGGTGTCGTACTTGAGCAAGTGCACCAGGGTCGCGTTGTCGGTCAGGTCGTTGACACCGACGATCTCGATGTCCGCACCCTGCTCCAGCAGCGCGCGGAAGTAGTTACGTCCGATGCGGCCGAAGCCGTTGATGCCTACGCGGATCGTCACGAACCGATCTCCTCGTTGGTACGCCGGTGAGGACACCGGCGAAAGCTGTTTGGGATGTCCCCGACCATGTCCGACCCTACCGCGCATGGGCGGCGGAGGTGACATCGGCCGGGCGGCCCCCGCACGGGGACCGAGGGCGGTTTCATACGGCCTGGTCACGGCCTGTCCACCGCCCTCACGGCACCGTCCGACCACGCTGTCGGGCGGTCTACGGGCCCGGAATCCCCGGCCCGGACCAGAGGTCCCGGAGCCCCCTAGCCGACCATCTCCTCGGTGAGGGTGGACTCCGTGCCGGGGATGCCCAGGTCCTGTGCCCGCTTGTCCGCCATGGCCAGCAGGCGGCGGATGCGGCCCGCGACCGCGTCCTTCGTCAGCGGCGGGTCGGCGAGCGCGCCCAGCTCCTCCAGGGACGCCTGCTTGTGGTCCATGCGGAGCCTGCCCGCGGCGGCCAGGTGCTCGGGCACGTCGTCCGCCAGGATCTCCAGCGCCCGCTGCACACGCGCGCCCGCCGCGACGGCCGCGCGGGCCGAGCGGCGCAGGTTCGCGTCGTCGAAGTTCGCGAGCCGGTTCGCCGTCGCGCGGACCTCGCGGCGCATCCGCCGCTCCTCCCACGCGAGCACGGACTCGTGGGCGCCAAGACGCGTCAACAACGCGCCGATCGCGTCACCGTCACGGACCACCACGCGGTCCACGCCGCGCACCTCGCGCGCCTTGGCCGCGATCTGGAGCCGTCGCGCGGCCCCGACCAGGGCGAGGGCCGCCTCCGGCCCCGGGCAGGTGACCTCCAGCGAGGAGCTGCGCCCCGGCTCCGTCAGCGAGCCGTGCGCGAGGAAGGCCCCGCGCCACGCCGCCTCGGCGTCGCACGTGGCCCCGGAGACCACCTGCGGGGGCAGTCCGCGGATCGGGCGGCCACGGCCGTCGACCAGCCCCGTCTGCCGGGCGAGCTGATCACCGCCCGCCACCACCCGTACGACGTAACGGCTGCCGCGCCGCAGTCCTCCTGGCGCCATCACCACCAGGTCGGAGGCGTGTCCGAAGATCTCAAGAATGTCCTTGCGCAGCCGGCGGGCCGCGATGCCCGTATCCAGCTCCGCCTCGATCACGATGCGCCCGCTCACCAGGTGCAGGCCGCCCGCGAAGCGCAGGATCGACGAGACCTCGGACTTCCGGCAGCAGGTCCGGGTGACGGGGAGCCGGGAGATCTCGTCCTTCACCGCAGCCGTCATCGCCATGGGCCGATCCTTCCATGCATCCGAAAAATACGGTCGTACGCGGCGGCCAGCAGCTCTGGGTCGTGTCTGGGAAGACCGTCCGGCGCCGCTACGGGAGCCAGCTCGACCGTCCCGCCGAGCCGCTGTGCGGCCTCGCGCAGAGAATCCTGGTCGGGCACGGCGTCCTGATCGGCCAGCACCACGTCGAAGGCGAGTTTAGGTGCGTGTCGGGCCAAAACCTCCAAATGACGCTGCGGGGAAAAACCATCTGTTTCTCCCGGCTGCGGTGCGAGGTTGAGTGCGAGGACCTTGCGGGCCTTCGTCACCGTCAGCGCCTGGAGCAGCTCGGGCACCAGCAGGTGCGGGATCACGGACGAGAACCAGGACCCTGGCCCGAGGACCACCCAGTCGGCGTCCATGACCGCCTCGACCGCCTCGGGGACCGCGGGCGGGTCGTGCGGCACGACGTGCACCTGCTGGACCTCGCCGGGGGTCAGGGCCACCGTCGCCTGCCCGCGCACCGTGGACAGCGCCTCGGGCTCGGCCGGGTCGTGGCCGCGCACCAGCGCCTGGAGCTCCAGCGGCACGGCCGACATGGGCAGCACCCGGCCGTGCGCGCCCAGCAGCTTCCCGACCAGGTCCAGGGCCTGGACGTGATCGCCCAGCTGTTCCCACAGTGCCACGATCAGCAGATTGCCGACCGCGTGCTCGTGCAGATCGCCCTTGCTCTCGAAGCGGTGCTGGATGACCTCGGCCCAGGTGCGGCCCCAGTCGTCGTCGCCGCAGAGCGCCGCCAGGGCCTTGCGCAGATCGCCCGGGGGCAGCACGCCCAGCTCGTCCCGCAGACGCCCGCTGGAGCCCCCGTCGTCGGCGACCGTGACCACGGCGGTCAGATCCCCCGTGATGCGGCGCAGGGCCGTCAGAGAGGCGGACAGGCCCATCCCTCCGCCGAGCGCGATCACCTTGGGCTGGGCGCCGCGCGGGCCGACCAGACGCCGGAGCCGGACCGTCCTACGCGGCATACGCCTCACTCACGTCCCATGTCCCGGTGCACGACCACGGTCTCCACACCCTCGTCGGACAGTCTCCGCGCCAGCTTCTCCGACATGGCGACGCTGCGGTGCTTCCCGCCCGTACAGCCGACGGCGACGGTGACATATCTCTTGCCCTCGCGGCGGTAGCCCGCCGCGATGAGCTGGAGCAGCTCCGAGTAGCGGTCAAGGAACTCCTTGGCGCCCGGCTGGTTGAAGACGTAGTTCGAGACCTCCTCGCTGGTGCCCGTGTACGGGCGCAGCTCGGGGACCCAGTGCGGGTTGGGCAGGAAGCGGCAGTCGACCACCAGATCGGCGTCCACGGGGAGCCCGTACTTGTACCCGAACGACATCACCGTGGCGCGCAGCTCCGGCTCCTCGTCGCCCGCGAACTGGGCGTCCAGCTTGGCGCGCAGCTCGTGGACGTTGAGGCTGGAGGTGTCGATGACCAGATCGGCGTCGCCGCGCAGCTCGCGCAGGAGGTCACGCTCGGCGTCGATGCCGTCCACGATCCGGCCGTCCCCCTGGAGGGGGTGCGGTCTGCGTACGGACTCGAAGCGGCGCACCAGGGCTTCGTCGCTGGCCTCCAGATAGACGATCCGGCGCTTGACCTGCTTGGCGGCCAGATCGGACAGGGACTGCTTGAGGTTGTCGAAGAAGCTGCGCCCCCGGACGTCCACGACGACGGCGATGCGGGCCACGTTGCCCTGCGAACGCGCGCCGAGATCGACCATGGTCGGGATCAGCTCGGGCGGGAGGTTGTCGACGACGAACCAGCCGAGGTCCTCCAGACACTTGGCCGCCGTGCTGCGTCCCGCACCCGACATCCCGGAGATGATCACCAGCTCGGGGATCGTCGCCTCTTCGGCCTCCGCCGGCGTGCCCGTACTCACCTGGACTCCGTCTCCGCTCTCGCCCTGCTCGTCGGCGCGCCGCTCGGGCTCACGCTCGTGCTCGTGCTGTGTGCTCATGCTCTGGTCCCCCCGTCGTCTTACGGTCATTCCTCTTCAACCGTTTTACGGTCATTCTTCGTCAACGATCTCACCGGTCGCCGTATTCACGGCGGGCGCGGCAGGTGCAGCGCCCGACAGCGTCGCCGCTACCGCCTCCGCCGTCTTGCGGCCCACGCCTGGCACCTCGCAGATCTGCTCCACCGTGGCCGCGCGCAGCCGCTTCACCGAGCCGAAGTGCTTGATCAGTGCCTGCTTGCGGGATTCACCCAGACCGGGGACGGCGTCCAGGGGTCCGGCCCGCAGCGCCTTCGTCCGCTTGCTGCGCTGGTAGGTGATCGCGAAGCGGTGCGCCTCGTCCCGTACGCGCTGGAGGAGGTAGAGCCCCTCGCTGGTGCGGGGCAGCACGACGGGATCGTCCTCGCCGGGCAGCCAGACCTCTTCGAGGCGCTTGGCGAGGCCGCAGACGGCGACGTCGTCTATGCCCAGCTCGTCCAGGGCCGCGCGGGCGGCGGCGACCTGGGGCTGGCCGCCGTCGACCACGAGGAGCTGCGGGGGGTAGGCGAACTTCTTCGGCCTGCCGTCCTCGTCCCTGCTGCCGGTGGCGGGGCCTTCCAGCTCCTCGACGGCCTCCTCGACGGCGACGGGCCCGGAACCGTTGGGCGCAGGGCCGGATCCGTTGGACGCGGGGCCGGATCCGTTGGACGCGGGGCCGGACGCGGGGGCCGCCAGGGTGTCGGTGCCGGGGCCCGCGGCGTCGCCCTCGGGCCACTCGCCGGTCTTCTGCTTCTCCTGGAGATAGCGGCGGAAGCGGCGGCTGATGACCTCGTGCATCGCCCGCACGTCGTCCTGGCCCGCGAAGGTCTTGATCTGGAAGCGGCGGTACTCGCTCTTGCGCGCGAGCCCGTCCTCGAAGACGACCATGGAGGCCACCACATCGTCGCCCTGGAAGTGCGAGATGTCGAAGCACTCGATGCGCAGGGGCGCCGAGTCCAGCTCCAGCGCCTCGGCGATCTCCTCCAGCGCGCGCGACCTCGTCGTCAGGTCCGAGGCGCGCTTGGTCTTGTGCAGCACGAGGGACTGCTCCGCGTTGCGCCGCACCGTCTCCATGAGCGCCCGCTTGTCGCCACGCTGCGGGATGCGCAGGCTGACGCCGGAGCCCCGGCGCCCGGCGAGCCACTGCGTGATCGGCTCCGCCGGTTCGGGCACCGCGGGGACCAGCACCTCCTTGGGGACCGCGTCCCCGCTCTCCTCGCCGTAGAGCTGCTGGAGCGCGTGCTCGACGAGCTGGGCCGTCGTCACGTCCTCCACCTTGTCGGTGACCCAGCCGCGCTGCCCGCGCACCCGGCCGCCGCGCACGTGGAAGATCTGGACGGCCGCCTCCAGCTCGTCCTCGGCGACCGCGATCAGATCGGCGTCCGTGGCGTCCGTCAGCACCACCGCGTTCTTCTCCATGGCGCGCTTGAGCGCGTCGATGTCGTCACGCAGGCGGGCCGCCTTCTCGTACTCCATCTCCTCGGCCGCCTCCTGCATGTCCCGCTCCAGGCGGCGCAGATAGGAACCGGTGTGCCCGGCCATGAAGTCGCAGAACTGCTCGGCCAGTTCGCGGTGCTCCTCGGGGCTGACGCGGCCGACGCAGGGGGCCGAGCACTTCCCGATGTACCCGAGCAGGCAGGGGCGGCCGATCTGCGCCGAGCGCTTGAAGACACCGGCCGAGCACGTGCGCACGGGGAAGACCCGCAGCATCAGGTCCACGGTCTCGCGGATGGCCCACGCCTGCCCGTAGGGCCCGAAATAGCGCACCCCCTTGCGCTTGGGGCCGCGCATGACCTGGACGCGGGGATACTCCTCGTTCATCGTCACCGCGAGGGAGGGATAGCTCTTGTCGTCGCGGTACTTGACGTTGAACCGGGGGTCGTACTCCTTGATCCAGGAATACTCGAGCTGGAGCGCCTCGACCTCGGTGGAGACCACCGTCCACTCGACGGAGGCCGCGGTGGTGACCATGGTGCGCGTGCGCGGGTGGAGATTGGCCAGATCCTGGAAGTAATTGGCCAGCCGGGAGCGCAGACTCTTCGCCTTGCCGACGTAGATCACCCGACGGTGCTCGTCACGGAAACGGTAGACCCCCGGCGAGTCGGGGATCTCTCCCGGTTTGGGACGGTAGCTGGAGGGGTCTGCCATGCCTCACACCCTACTGGCGGGGTGTGACGACGGGCCCCGCCAGGAGACCCGTCGGACGCGCGGCGCGCCTCACCAACCGCGTTCGCGCCACTCCGCCAGGTGCGGACGCTCGGCGCCCAGCGTGGTGTCGTCGCCGTGGCCCGGGTACACCCAGGTCTCGTCGGGGAGTTGGGCGAAGATCTTGGTCTCGACGTCGTGCAGCAGACTCACGAAGGCGTCCGCGTCCCCGAAGGTGTTGCCCACGCCGCCGGGGAACAGGCAGTCGCCGGTGAACAGGTGCGGGTGGCCGTGCGGGTCGTCGTAGACGAGCGCGATGGAGCCCGGCGTGTGCCCGACGAGGTGGCGCGCCGTCAGCTCGACCTCGCCGACCCGCAGCGTGTCGCCGTCGTCCACGAGGACGCCCGTCGGCACCGGGACGGCCTCGGCGTCGTGCCGCCCCGCGTACGTACGGGCGCCGGTCGCGGCGACGACCTCTTCGAGCGCCTGCCAGTGGTCACCGTGCCTGTGGGTGGTGACGACGGACGCGAGGCCGTCCTCGCCGACGAGGCGCAGCAGCGTCTCCGGCTCGTTCGCCGCGTCGATCAGCATCTGCTCGCCGGTCGTCCGGCAGCGCAGCAGATACGCGTTGTTGTTCATGGGGCCGACCGCGACCTTGGAGATCATCAGGCTGGTCAGCTCGTGCACGTCCGCGGGTCCGCCGACCTTCACCGCTCCGCTGTAAGCCATGCGCCCAGCCTAATGCCCGCCCCCTGGGCTGTCGGGTCCCCGTCGCCGGTACGTGGTCGGTGTGACCTGTGTGGTCCGCGTGATCTGCGTGGCCACCACTTCCGGCCGCGCCCCCGGGGGGAGAGCGGCCGGAGGGAATAGTTCAGAGTGGCGGAAGTGTTGGCAGAGGGCCGCTCGCGGAGAGGCCGGTTCCGGGCGTACGCCCTGTGAGCCAGCCGACGAGTGCCACGGCGGATCCCGTGATCACGAAGGGCTCCCCGCCGGGCGCGTCCGTCGCGCCCGTCTCCCAGTGGCCGCCGCCCTCGGCGCGCAGCTCCAGGGGCAGCGGAATCTCGGGGTGGCCGCGGAAGCGCGCGGCCAAGTTGGCGAGCTCCCGGCCGACGAAGGCGTCGGGAAGGTCCTGTAAGCCATAGCCGATACCGAGGTCCACGTGGTGCAGCTCGATCTCGATCCAGCGCCGGAAGGGCAGGGAAGCGGCGGTGTCCCGCACGCCGTTGCGCAGTTCCACGGCGCGGTCCCAGTCAGCCGCCGCCGGTGTGGCGGCGCCCGTCACGGCGTCGCGCTGCGCGGCGAACGCGCCGTCGAGGCGCGCGGAGCTGTGGCGCAGGTCGTCGAGGTGGGCGGCGAGGGGCCGCGCGGCGCCCCGCTCGATGTCGGCGTCGCGGGTCTCGCCGTCGGCGTACATGGGCCGGCCGCCCAGCACCTCGACCAGCGCGTCGGCGTTGCGCGCGAGGTGTGCGAGGACGTGGCCGCGGGTCCAGCCGGGCAGCAGGGAGGGCTCGGCGACGTCCGCGTCGCCCAGCGCGGCGGTGGCGGCGAGAAGGCGGCCGGTGGCTTCCCGTACGAGAGCGGAGTCGTGCGCGGGAGAAGTCATGATCCCCAAGTTAGTGGGGGCACTCCTTCGGGTGGAAGGTGGCGAAGGGGGCCGTAAATCGAAAGCACGTGCTATAGGCTCGAAGGGCAGTGTCGACCGGAAGCCAAGGACATTCGGACGACGCCACCCATACTCTTGGTCGGGGGCTCCCGCGCAGTCGAGGGCGCCCCGTTCTCACACGAAAGGTGCCAACCGGCGTGGCCGACCGTCTTCTCGTCCGTGGCGCTCGCGAGCACAACCTCAAGAACGTCTCGATCGACCTCCCTCGCGATTCCCTCATCGTCTTCACCGGGCTCTCGGGATCGGGGAAGTCCTCGCTCGCCTTTGACACGATCTTCGCCGAGGGCCAGCGGCGCTACGTGGAGTCGCTCTCCGCGTACGCACGGCAGTTCCTCGGCCAGATGGACAAGCCCGATGTGGACTTCATCGAGGGACTGTCACCGGCAGTCTCCATCGACCAGAAGTCGACCTCTCGCAATCCCCGCTCCACGGTCGGCACGATCACCGAGGTCTACGACTATCTGCGGCTCCTCTTCGCCCGCATCGGCAAGCCGCACTGCCCCGAGTGCGGGCGCCCGATCGCGCGGCAGTCGCCGCAGGCCATCGTGGACAAGGTGCTGGCCCTGGAGCCCGGCAGCCGCTTCCAGGTGCTCTCGCCACTGGTGCGCGAGCGCAAGGGCGAGTTCGTCGATCTGTTCAGCGAGCTCCAGACGAAGGGCTACAGCCGGGCGCGGGTCGACGGCGAGACCATCCAGCTCTCCGAGCCGCCGAAGCTGAAGAAGCAGGAGAAGCACACCATCGAGGTGGTCATCGACCGCCTCACGGTGAAGGACGGCGCCAAGCGCCGCCTCACGGACTCCGTGGAGACCGCGCTCGGCCTCTCGGGCGGCATGGTGATCCTCGATTTCGTGGATCTCGACGAGGACGACCCGCAGCGCGAGCGGATGTACTCCGAGCACCTCTACTGCCCGTACGACGATCTGTCCTTCGAGGAGCTGGAGCCGCGCACCTTCTCCTTCAACTCCCCGTTCGGCGCCTGCACCGAGTGCACCGGCATCGGCACCCGGATGGAGGTCGATCCGGAGCTGGTCGTCCCGGACGAGGACAAGTCCCTGGACGAGGGCGCGCTCCACCCGTGGTCCCACGGCCACACCCGGGACTATTTCGGCCGTCTCATCGGCGCCCTGGCCGACGCTCTCGGGTTCCGCATGGACGTCCCCTGGGCGGGCCTGCCGCAGCGCGCGAAGAAGGCCCTGCTGTACGGGCACAAGACCCAGATCGAGGTCCGCTACCGCAACAGGTACGGGCGCCAGCGGGCCTACACCACCGCCTTCGAGGGCGTCGTGCCGTTCGTCAAGCGGCGCCACCAGGAGGCGGAGACCGACAGCAGCCGGGAGCGCTTCGAGGGCTATATGCGCGAGGTGCCCTGCCCGGCCTGTGAGGGCACGCGGCTCAAGCCGATCGTGCTCGCGGTGACGGTGCAGGAGAAGTCGATCGCGGATGTCTCCGCGATGTCGATCAGCGAGTGCTCGGAATTCCTGGGCCGCATGACGCTCAACTCCCGCGAGAAGAAGATCGCCGAGCGGGTGCTCAAGGAGGTCAACGAGCGGCTGCGCTTCCTGGTGGACGTCGGCCTGGACTATCTGACGCTCAACCGCGCCGCGGGCACCCTCTCCGGCGGCGAGGCCCAGCGCATCCGGCTGGCCACCCAGATCGGCTCGGGCCTCGTCGGCGTGCTGTACGTGCTGGACGAGCCCTCCATCGGGCTGCACCAGCGCGACAACCACCGGCTGATCGAGACCCTGGTGCGGCTGCGCGATCTGGGCAACACCCTGATCGTCGTCGAGCACGACGAGGACACCATCAAGGCGTCGGACTGGGTCGTGGACATCGGCCCAGGGGCGGGAGAGCACGGCGGCAAGGTCGTGCACAGCGGCACCTTGAAGGAGCTGCTGGCCAACGGGGACTCGGTGACCGGTGACTATCTCTCCGGCAAGCGGCAGATCCCGATCCCGGACGTGCGCCGTCCCGTGGACCCGCAGCGCAGGCTGACCGTCCACGGCGCCCGCGAGAACAACCTCCAGGACATCGACGTCAACTTCCCGCTGGGCGTGCTGACGGCCGTCACCGGTGTCTCGGGCTCGGGCAAGTCCACCCTGGTCAACGACATCCTGTACACCCACCTGGCCCGCGAGCTGAACGGCGCCAAGAGCGTCCCCGGACGCCACAAGCGCGTCGAGGGCGACGATCTGGTGGACAAGGTCGTGCACGTGGACCAGTCGCCCATCGGCCGTACGCCGCGCTCCAACCCCGCGACGTACACCGGTGTCTTCGACCACGTCCGCAAGCTCTTCGCCGAGACCATGGAAGCGAAGGTCCGCGGCTATCTGCCGGGGCGCTTCTCCTTCAACGTCAAGGGCGGGCGCTGCGAGAACTGCTCGGGCGACGGCACCATCAAGATCGAGATGAACTTCCTCCCGGATGTCTACGTCCCGTGCGAGGTCTGCCACGGCGCGCGGTACAACCGGGAGACCCTGGAGGTCCACTACAAGGGCAAGAACATCGCCGAGGTCCTGGACATGCCGATCGAGCAGGCCCTGGACTTCTTCGAGGCGGTGCCCGGCATCGCCCGCCATCTGCGCACGCTGAACGACGTGGGTCTGGGCTATGTCCGGCTCGGCCAGTCGGCGCCCACCCTCTCGGGCGGCGAGGCACAGCGGGTGAAGCTGGCCAGCGAACTCCAGAAGCGGTCCACGGGCCGCACGGTCTATGTGCTCGACGAGCCCACCACCGGGCTGCACTTCGAGGACATCAGGAAGCTGATCACGGTGCTGGAGGGCCTGGTCGACAAGGGCAATTCGGTGATCGTCATCGAGCACAACCTCGATGTCATCAAGACCGCGGACTGGGTCGTGGACATGGGCCCCGAGGGCGGCAACGGCGGCGGTCTCGTCGTCGCCGAGGGCACCCCGGAGCAGGTCGCGGGCGTCCCGGCCAGCCACACGGGCAAATTTCTGCGGGACCTCCTGGGCGACCGCGTGAGCGACGCGACACCGGTGCGGAGCGCGGGCCGCAAGCCCGCGAAGAAGACGAGCGCCAAGAAGGCCACCTCTGCGGCGACCAAGAAGACGGCCACCGCAGCCACGGCCAAAACCACGGGCAAGAAGGCCACCGCGAAGAAGACGGCGGCGCGCAAGCGGTCGTGAGGCTGTAGAGGCGTAGGGGTCCCGTCGTGCCGCGGCACGACGGGACCCTTCGCGTTGCGTTGCGGGGCGGGACGCGGCAGGACGCGGCACCGGATGCGTCGGCGAGGGAGCACTCCACCACAGACGGTGACGTATCGTACGGAGCGTGACGATCAACGATCAGCAGACCCCGCGCCGTACCGTCCTGCGCGTGCCGGCGGTGGCCGGACTCGGCCTCGCCGTCACCGCCTGCTCCGACTCCTCCGGCGGCGGGGAGGAGCAGCCCGCCAAGGGCACCGCGACCCCCACGGCCCCCGTCGACCTCGGCCCCGCGAGCGGTGTCCCCGTCGGCGGGGCGAAGCTCTTCCGCGAGCAGAAGCTCGTGCTCTCCCAGCCGTCGAAGGGCGAGTTCAAGGCGTTCAGCGCGGTGTGCACACACCGTGGCTGCGTGCTGTCCACGGTCAAGAAGGAGGAGGGCGACTGCACCTGCCACGGCAGCCGCTTCAACGTCACCACGGGAGAGGTCATCAGAGGTCCCGCCACGAACCCCCTCCCCGAAGTTCCCGTACGGGAGAAGGACGGCAAGCTCGTGGCGGGCCCCGAATCCGGTTCCGGTTCCGGTTCGGGTTCCGGTTCCGGTTCGGGTTCCGGCGGGGGCTACTGACGCGGCGGACGGGGCGCGGTCCTCAGCCCACGCCCATCGGCCCTCCCCCGCCCCGCTCCCCTTCCCGTTCCCGCAGCGCCGTCAGCCCTGCGCCGACCACCGCACCGGCCCGGAAGAAGTCCCGGAACGAGAGGGACATCAGGTCCAACGCCTCCAGCAGCGAGACCACCGGCACGTTCCGGGCCTCCAGAATGTCCGCCGTCCAGAGCAGGAAGCGCGTGAACAGGGTTTGGTCGTCGACGTACAGCGCAGCCGCCAGGAACTCGGCGATGCAGGAGAGGTCGTCCTCCGTGCACCGCATCTGATGGCTCGTGTACGACTTCATGGCCGGAAAGCGCGCGGGCAGCGCGGCCAGCGTGTCCGCCACCAGGCGGTGCCGGTCCCGCATCAGCAGCGCGTACTCCTGATCCTCCAGGTGGGCCAGATCCGGCACCCGCGTGCCCCCGAGCACCGGCCACTCGTCGTGCACCAGGGAGGCGGCCGTCACGGCGTCGGGCGCCCACATGTCCACGCCCAGCGTCCGCGCGTACTCCCCGTCGGGGCCGAATCCAGCGCCGCCCGCCAGCACGGGAACGCCCGCCTCCTGGCTGGCCGAGACGGCGACGTAAGCGGCGGGTAACCGGACGGGCAGCGAGCACGACAGCGCAACGAGATGCGCGCCCGTGCGGTGCAGATGGTCGATCAGATGGGTGCCGGGCACATGCGCGCCGAGGAAGTCCACGCGCCAGCCCCGCAGCCGCAGCACCTCCGCGAGGATGCGCGCCGGAAGGGCGTGCCACTCCCCCTCGACGCACGCCACGGCGATACGGCCGCGGTACCAGGCGCGGGGCGCGGAGTGGGTCGCCGCGACCGCCGCGACGGCGCGGTCGCTGATGCCGGTGGCCACGTGCTCCGTCGCGACGCTGATCCGGTCGGCCGCCCAGTCCTCGCCGACGCGGTACTGCGCGGGCGCGATGATCCGCAGGAGCACGTCCTCCGGCTCCGTGCCCGCTTCGAGGGCGCCGTTCACCACGCGGAGTGCTGTGTGCTCGTCGCCCTCGGAGACCGCGGCGACGAACTCCGCGACGCGCGCTTCCAGCGTCGCTCCGTCAGGGCCCACCGCGGACGCCGCAGATCCCGCGGGCCCTCCAGACGGGCCGGTTACGTCCGGGCTTCTCTCGCCCGTGCCCGCTTCGTCCGAACTCTCTTCATCGTTCATCGGGTCTCAACATCTTCCCTCCTTACGGCCCCGGCCGCGTCGTCACACAGCGTCGTCACGCACGCGGAAGGGAGCGGTGATGGCCACGAGGGTCATGTCGTCGTGCTGCTGGCCCTCCAGCCACTGCATGGCCTGGCTCTGCACCCGTTCGACGAGCGCCGCGGAGGTCATCCGCGCGCAGGTCTCCAGGACCGGGCCGAGCCGTTCCTCGCCGAAGAGCCGTCGGCCGGTCGGGCCGCCGCGAGCGTCGGTGATGCCGTCGGAGTAGAGCAGGCAGCTCTCTCCGGGTCGTAGCGTCGTCTCGAAGCTGGTCGCCTCGATCTCGTCGAACACGCCGAGGACGGTCCCCTCTGTCGCCGCCTCCTCCACTCGGCCCTCTCGCCGGACGATCAGCGGCGGCGGATGCCCGGCCGTGGTCAGCCGCAGCGCGAGGCCGCCCTCCCCTTGCCGCACCGGCGTCACGGAGGCCAGCACGAGGGTGACGAAGCGCGGGCAGCCGGCGCTCAGCAGGGCGCCGTTGAGGGCGCGCAGGGTACGCGGATGGTCGTGCTGTTCCCACTGGCGCAGGGCCGCCAGCGTGTGGCGCACCCGGCCGGTCACGGCGGCGGCTTCGAGATCGTTGCCGCACACGTCGCCGAGCACGACGGTGCTCTCGTGCGTGCCGGGGGCGGGCGGGTAGTGGTCGTAGAAGTCGCCGCCGACCCCGCCGAGAGCGAGCGCCGGCCGGTAGGAACCCGCCAGGTCCAGGCCGTCGCGATCATCGCTCGGGAGCGCGGGCGGCAGCAGTCCCTCGCGCAGGACGTCGGCCGCCGCGGCCTGCTCGGCGTAGAGGCAGGCCGAGGAGAGCGCGGAGCCCGCGCGTGTGGCGAAGAGCCGCGCGAAGAGCACCTCGTCGTCACTGAAGCTGCCGTCCTCGCCGAAGCCGCCGTCCTCGCCGAAGCCGCCGCCGCCCTTCTCCGCGCTCCGCAGCAGCACGAGCGCCGAGGCGGGGACGAGGCCGCTGACCAGGGGCACGACGACGAAGTCGCCCACCTCGCCGAACCCCTCGGGCGGCACCCAGGACGGCAGGTGCGCGGGGTCGGTCCAGCCGGAGCGCGCCGGGGGCGCTCCGGTCAGTGCCTCCGCCAGGCCGGGGACGTCGCGCGGGTGGGCGCTCACGGTCCGTTCGGCGGCGCGTCCCGAGGCCCGCGCCCGGGCGGGTTCCTGGGCGGAGCCCGCACCCGAAGCGGGGCCCGCATCCGAAGCCGGGGCCGATCCCGACGCCGAAGCGGAAGCCGACGTCACCGTCAAAAGGCGCCCCTCGCGGTGACTGGTGACGACGAGGGCCGCGTCAGCGAGCCGCCCCGCAGCCAGCTCGGCGATCGACGCCCTGCACCGGTCAGGGCGCAGGCAGCCGACCAGGCTCTGTAACGCGTCCGCCAGGAACGCCATCCGCTCGTACTCGGCTCGCTCGTGCTCGGCCGTCGCCCCTGTGCGCCCCGCGCGTGCCGCTCCCTCGTCGGTCTCCGTCAGCCACCACGCGTCACCGCCGCGGCCGAGGGGACGCCGCCGCGCTCTGACGCAGCGGTCGGCGAGGCGTCCGCGCACCTCGTCGGGGCTCCGCCCCGTCCCGCCTTCCCGCTGTGCGAGGAACGCCCTGGTCAGCCAGTGCGGAATCGACGCCTCCGCGAGCGGCCTGCCGGGCGCGAGCCCGGGGAAGGCGGCCTGCGCGTGTCCGTTCGCGAGGATGACCAGTCCGGACCCGTCCAAGGCCAGCACCGGCCCCGGTGCGCTGTCGGTGACGGCGCGCCAGAGGTCAGGGAGGTCGAGGTCGGAGGACGGCAGCAGAGGTGCGGCTGACCGCGAGGGACGGGGTGCGGGCATTGGGACGACCTCACGACAGGACGTCACAGCGGGTGCCACCCGTAGTGCGGGTGATCACCTGATGCGGCTCTCTATGGGCTCGTTCTCTGGGGCTCGATGAACGGAAACCGTCTCGCCCGGGAGTGGACCTACGCAAGCGACATGGGCATTGCGTTCAAAAGACGTGCACAGATAGTCGTGACTCGCTCGGCAGAATCCGTTTCATGTCGTGTCCCGCAATGTTTGCGACCATGCCACCGGCGCTCCCCCGCAGCCCTCCGCGCCGCCGCTCAGCAGTTCCCTCGCAGGCGGGGGCGTACGCGCCCCGGCGCGGGAATGACTCAACCGTCAGATACACGCGGCGTGTTGTTCGCACCGTTTTCTCGCGCGGCCTCTGGTGTAGACCGGTCCCCCTTGGGACGCTGTGCCGCGCTGTGCGCAGGAAGCGCATGGAACACACGTGTTTGTGGGGGATGCTGTGACTCAGACCCAGATCCACGCACGCAGAAGAAGAAGACTCCTCACCCGCTCCCTGCTCTCCGCCACGGCCGTCTCCGCGCTCGCGGCGGGGCTGGCGGCACCCGCGGGAGCCGTCGCGCCACCCGATCGGCCCGCGCCCGAAGCGGCATCTCTCGCGACATCCTCGACGGGCGCCGCGACCACTCCGGGCATGGCGACCGCACCGGCCACCGCGACCGCACCGGCCACCCCCGGCACCACGACCGCACCGGGCACGGCCGGCGACGGCATGGAGCTGTCCCGTGAGAGCCGCCCCGTCGCACCCGGCGCCACGCTCACCTCCTTCGAACGGCTGGAGCCCGACAAGTGGCTGCGGGCCGACGCCCTCAGCCTGGAACTCGGCAGCGGCACGCGCGGCACCCGGACCGACTACCTCTCCTCGGGCAAGGTCTCCCAGCGCAAGACCGTGAGCGAGCTGACCAAGCAGCACGACCCCGGCGAGGGCCGCCGTACCGTCGCCTCCCTCAACGCCGACTTCTTCGACATCAACGAGACGGGCGCACCGCTCGGCCCCGGCGTGCGCGAGGGCGAGCCCACCCACTCCCCCGCTGCCGGGAACTCCGCCGCCGTGGGCATCGGCCCCGAGGCGGCCGGCCGCGTCCTGGACCTCTACTTCGAGGGCACGCTCACCCTCCCCGACGGCAAGGAGCCGCTGGGCGGCTACAACGCGGCCAACGTGCCGGGCAACGGCATCGGCGCGTACAACTCCCAGTGGGGCGACGCCGACCGCGCGATGACGGCCGACGGCGCCGCGGACACCGCCGAGGTGACCGTCAAGGACGGCAAGGTGGCCTCCATCGCGGACACGCCCGGCAAGGGGCCGATCGAGGAGGGCGCCACGGTGCTGGTCGGCCGCGACGTCGGCGCGAAGACCCTGGACTCCCTGGACCCCGGCGATCCGGTCTCGGTCGAGTACCACGTGCGGACGGACGACGGGAGCCCCGTGCCGCGTACGGCCGTCGGCGGGCGCGGGCTGCTGGTCGTGGACGGCGAGCCGCAGGACTGGGAGGGCGGGCCGAACAACACGGCGGCGCCCCGTACCGCCGTCGGCTTCTCCAAGGACGGCTCGACGATGCACGTCCTGACCGTGGACGGACGGCAGGCGGCCTCGGGCGGGGTCACCCTCACCGAGCTGGGCCGGATGATGGACGAGCTGGGCGCGTACAACGCCCTGAACCTCGACGGCGGCGGCTCCTCCACCCTGCTCGCCCGCGAGCCCGGTGCCGAGGAGCCCCAGCTGGAGAACTCCCCCTCGGACGGGGAGGAGCGCGCGGTGCCCAACGGGCTGGCGCTGACCGCGCCGGAGGGCAGCGGACGGCTGGACGGGTTCTGGGTCGAGACGGCAGCCGACCCCGAGCGTGCGCCGACGGCGGACAACGTCCCCGGCGGCCACCCCGAGCGGGTCTTCCCCGGGCTGACGAGGAAGCTGACCGCCGCCGGCTACGACGAGACGTACGGCCCCGCCGACGGCACCCCGGACTGGCGCGCCGAGCGCCCCGCCGTGGGCCGCGCCGACGCCTCCGGGGTCTTCCACGCCCGTCGCACGGGCAGCACCGAGGTGACGGCCCATCAGGGGCGCGCGAAGGGTTCGGCCGAGCTGGAGGTCCTCGGCGAGCTGGACCGCGTACGCGCCACCCGTGACCGCGTGGGCCTCGCGGACGCGCAGGCCGAGGGCTCCTTCGGGATCCTCGGCTACGACGCGGGAGGCACGAGCGCCCCGGTGGAACCGGCCGATGTGCGGCTGGACTACGACCGCTCGCGGTTCACCATCACCCCCGACACGGCCGCCGGGGGCTTCACCGTCAAGGCCCGTCCCGGCCAGGAGGCCGCTTCGGGGGTCGTCGACGTCACGGTCGAGGGGCGTACGACGCGGCTCGCCGTCACCGTCGGGCTGCACGATCAGCGGGTCGCGGGGTTCGACGACGCGGGGAGCTGGAAGTTCAGCGCCGCGCGCGCCGAGGGCTCCCTCGCGGCGGAGCCTGCGGGGCACACGGGTACCGGGCTGCGGATGCGCTACGACTTCGGCAGGTCGACGGCGACCCGCGCCGCCTACGCCACCCCTCCGGCGCAGATCCCCGTCGAGGGGCAGCCGCAGAGCTTCACCATGTGGATCAAGGGCGACGGCAGGGGCGCCTGGCCCTCCCTCCACCTCAAGGACGCGATGGGCACGGACCATGTGCTGCGCGGCGCGAACGTCGACTGGACGGGCTGGCAGGAGGTCACGTTCCCCGTTCCGGGGGCGGTCGCGTATCCGGTGAGCGTGTACCGCTTCTATCTGGCCGAGACCCGGCCGGCCGAGCAGTACACGGGCGACGTGGTGCTCGACGAGCTGGTGGCCCGCACCCCGCCGGACGTCGATCTGCCCGCGACGCCCCGCCACAAGGACCCGCTGATCTCGACGGCCGCCGACACCCAGGGCCGCGACTGGCGCTTCGCGGTCATGTCGGACGCCCAGTTCGTCGCCCGCGCGCCGGACAGCCCGCTGGTGCGGCAGGCCCGTCGCACCCTGCGCGAGATCCGCGCGGCGAAGCCCGACTTCGTCGTCATCAACGGCGATCTCGTCGACGAGGGCTCGCCCGAGGATCTCAGGTTCGCGCGCTCGATACTGGAGGAGGAGCTGGGGGACGCCGTGGACTGGTACTACGTACCGGGAAACCACGAGGTCATGGGCGGCAGCATAGACAACTTCGTCCGTGAGTTCGGTCCGACGCAGCGCACCTTCGATCACAAGGGCACCCGCTTCGTCACTCTCGACACCTCGTCCCTGACGGTGCGCGGCGGCGGGTACGCGCAGTTCCAGGAGCTGCGGCGAGCGCTGGACTCGGCGGCGAAGGACCGTTCCGTCAGCTCGGTCGCAGTGCTCCAGCACGTCCCGCCGCGCGATCCGACCGGCCAGTCGGCGAGCCAGCTCTCCGACCGGATGGAGGCGGACCTGCTGGAGGACTGGCTGAGCGACTTCCAGGACCGTACGGGCAAGGGCGCCGTCCTCATCGGCGCGCACGCGGGGGCTTTCGACGCCTCGCGGGTGGACGGCGTCCCGTATCTCGTCAACGGCAACTCCGGCAAAGCGCCGGCGGCGGGGGCCGCTTCGGGCGGGTTCACGGGGTGGTCGATGCTGGGCGTGGACCGGGGCACGCCCAGAACGGGCGGCGCCGGCTCAGATTCCGGTTCGGGCCCGCGCTCCGGCTCCGGCGGCTGGATCTCCGCGCAGACGCGGGCCCATGTGGACGGCCTCACCCTTGAGGCGCCGTCGGAGCTGTCCGTGGGGGACTCGGCGAAGACACCGGCGACCGTCCTCCAGGGCGAGGGCGCGGCGGCCCGTGCCATACCGGTCGCCTGGCCCCTCAGTGCCGACTGGTCGGGTTCGCGCGGCCTGTGCGTGAAGGGGAGCGGGAAGAAGGGGCGCTGCGTCGCCTCCTACTCCCCCGCCACGGGAGTCCTGACCGCCCTGCGCCCCGGCACGGTGACCCTCGCCGTGACGGTGAACGGCGAACGCGCGGAGCGCCGGGTGGTCGTCGCCCGCTGATCCGGTGCTCCGGGGCCGGAAAGGGCCGGAAGGGCACCGGAAACGCCGACGGGCGGCGGGAGGGATCCTCCCGCCGCCCCATGCGGCGCGTGCGCCGCGCGGCCGTACGGCGGGGCGGCCGTACGGACGGACGTTACGACGCGTCCGCGTTCTCCTTGTCGGCCTTCTCCTGCTCCGCCTGCTCGGCCTTCGCCTGCTTCTTGGAGGCCATGAGCGAGGTGATGGTGGTGACGACGAGCACCGCGCAGATCACGCCCAGCGAGACCGGGATGCTGATCTCCGGGACGTGCACCCCCAGCTCGTGCAGGGCGTGCAGCACCAGCTTGACGCCGATGAAGCCGAGGATGACGGACAGCCCGTAGGACAGATGGACCAGCTTCTTGAGCAGGCCGCCGATCAGGAAGTAGAGCTGCCGCAGACCCATGAGGGCGAAGGCGTTGGCGGTGAAGACGATGTACGGGTCCTGGGTCAGACCGAAGATCGCGGGGATGGAGTCCAGCGCGAACAGGATGTCGGTGGTGCCGATCGCCAGCATCACGAGCAGCATCGGCGTCATCAGCCGCTTGCCGTTCTCGACGATGAACAGCTTGGTGCCGTGGTACTTGTTCGTCGACGGGAAGCGGCGCTCGACGGCCTTCATCAGGCGGCCCTCTTCCCACTCCTCGTCCTCCTCGCCTGCCCGCGCTTCCTGGATGAGCTTCCAGGCGGTCCAGATGAGGAAGGCGCCGAAGATGAAGAAGACCCAGGAGAAGGTCGAGATGATCGCGGCACCGGCCGCGATGAAGACGGCGCGGAGCACCAGCGCGATCAGCACACCCACCATCAGCACCCGCTGCTGGTAGATGGTGGGGACCGCGAACTTCGCCATGATCAGGACGAAGACGAACAGGTTGTCGACGCTGAGCGACTTCTCCGTGATGTAACCGGCGAAGAACTCTCCCGAGGGCTGACCGCCCTCGAAGAGGAAGAGGCCGACGCCGAACAGTGCGGCGAGGACGACCCAGACGATCGTCCAGGTCCCGGCCTCCTTCAGGGAGACCTCGTGGGGCTTACGGCCCCCGATGAAGAAATCGACGGCGATCAGGGCGCACAGACCAACGATGGTCAGCACCCAGACCGATAGGGACACGTCCATGAACGCAACCTCCGGCTTGCATGTTCGCATGGGCCGGAGGTCTCTTCCGCCCAGTGACAAGTGCCGCTGGACCGACGTCCCGGGATCGGACGAGCCGATCCGTATTGACGAGAACGCCGCGAGGCTGGGAATACTCCCCTCCGCACAAGGAACAGTAAAGCAATACCAAGCAATAGTAAAGAGCGCAGGTAGGGGGCACGACCATGCATCCGTACGGGGGAACGGGACGGGGCATGGAACCCCTGGTCAGAGCGGCCTCAGCACGCTCAGTGCCCGTAGACGCGCCGGGCCGCGGCGACCTTCCCGAGCACCTGCGGGATCACCTGGCTGTGGTCCGGAGCCACTGAGGGCTCATACGTCCACGCGTGTCCCACCCAGGGATCCGCGAGGTGGCCGCTGGCCACAGGGGTGACGCGCAGCAGGGCCCGCCACAGCGGATCGAGCACCGGGCCGTAGGCACGCGCGTCCTCGCGGTCGGCGATCAGCATCAGGTTGACCCCGACGGAGGGGCCCTCGTCCGCGAGGTAGCGCAACTGGGTGACGGCGCGGTCGTCGAAGCCGTGCGGGAAGTCGTGGACGATCAGCAACTGCTCCGCGGTGTCGAGGTCGGGCGGCAGCGCGTCGGCCGCGCCGCTGCGCACGGCCATCTGCACCAGGTCCACGCGCTGCGTCAGCCGCTCCAGCGTCCTGGCCACCCCGGCGGCGCCCGCTGCCGGGGGCTCGGCCAGCACGCCGCTGTCCACGAACGGGGCGAGGGCGGGGGCCGCGGTTCCGGCCGGGTCGATCACGTGGAGCGTGAAGTCCCCCACGGGGTAGACGGCGGCGAGCCGCGCGGCGATGGCTGTTCCGGCTATGGCGGCACGGCGGCGCAGTTCGTCCGCGTCGGCGAGCGAGGCGTCGGCGGTCCCCTGCTCACGGCCGCTGTCGATCCACAGCCCGCGCTCCATCGGCAGCCGCACCAGCATCGGGATGCGCAGCCCGGCCGCCTCGCTCTCGGTGAGGCTGAGGTCCCCCAGGCGCATCGCCATCGGCACCTCCATGGGCACCTGGTACGCCTGCCACACGGGGCTGTCCCAGCCCGCGAAGGCGGGCGGCAGCGCGGGCTCGACCACCTCGGACTCGGCGGCCAGCTGGGCAACGTCGCGGTCCAGCACCGCGCGGGCCTGCTCGACGAGGCGGGCGTGCTTGTCCCCCGCCTCCTTGCGGGCCGCGTCCGCCACGGGGCCGACCCGGGTGCGGGGGTCGGAGAGGACCTGGTCCAGCTCCTGTTCCTGCCGCGACTCCGCGAAGTCCACGGCCGAGCGGTACGCGGCGACCGTACGGGCCAGGTCCTCGAACATGCCCCAGACCTGGTTGTAGAGCCGCTCCTCCATCGACCACCCGGCGGCGTCTCCGGCCACGGGGGCGTGCGGATCGCCGCTCGTCGGCGGCGCGGTGGGCGGTGCGGGCGGTGGCGGGGGCGGAGCGGCCGGGCGGCGGCCGGGGTGCTGGTAGTCGATCGGGCCGCCGGGCCCCGTGGCGGCTGGGGCGGCACCCGCGCCGGGGACCGGTCCCGGTCCCGGCGCGCCGAGGGAGCCGTCGGCGGACGGCGTCCCCGCGCCGCTTCCTGGTGCGCCGCTACCGGCCGTCGCGCCTCCGGTGGCCGGGTCGCCCCCGCCCCCCTGGCCCGCACCCGCCTGGGTGCTGGTGTGGCCGGAGGACGCGTGGGCGCCGCTGCGGGCGCGGGCCGCGCCGGGCGGGCCCGCCGGGGGCGCGACGGAGCGGGCCAGCCCCGCGGCGACGGCCTCGTTGATCGTGGCGGCCAGCTCGTCCGCCTGTGGCAGCCCCTGGTCGGCGAGCATGGCGGCGAGACCGCCCGCGTACCCCTGGCCGACGGCGCGCACCTTCCAGGCGTTCTGCCTGCGGTACAGCTCGACGGCCACGACAGCCGACTCCGCGTCAAGACCCGTGACGGTGTAGCTGGCGACCTCGTCGCCCTCCAGCCCCGTGACGGCGACGAAGGGCGCCGCGAGGGTGCCGAAGGAGGCGGGGCCGCCGACTCCGGCGGGCAGTGCGAGCAGCACGTTCACCCGGTGGACGTCGGCGGGCAGTGCGCCGAGATCGACGGCGAGCCTGTGGTCGGCGGCGGCCTGGCGGGAGACCTCCAGGCCCGGAAGACGCGGCTGTGCCGGGTGGGCGATCCACTCCGCTTCGCGGACCCGCCCCTGTTCGTCGTTCAGGCTCGCCCCCGCCACGACCGGCTTCCCCGCCGAGATCCGGATCTCCAGGCGGGTCTCCGGCAGTGGGTGGTTCTGCCCCCGGACAAGCTCGGCCGTCATCCTCACGTCCCCCCTCGTGGCGCCCGCGCGGGCCGGTTCTACAGGTGCGGCAGGATCGCCGGCATCAGGTCCTGGAACGTACGGCCGTTGGCAGGGTTGCCCACCGCCGTCATCTGCCAGCCGCTGCCCTGACGGTGCACCTTGGCCATGATCTGGGCGGTGTACTGGCCGCCGCCGGTCAGTGTGTAGCGCGCCAGTTCCTGGCCGTTGGTCTCGTCGACGAGGCGGCAGAAGGCGTTCTCGACCTCGGCGAAGGTCTGCCCGGTGAAGGAGTTCACCGTGAAGACGATCTGGTCGATGTGGACGGGCACCCGCTGGAGGTCGACCATGATCGCCTCGTCGTCGCCGCCCTGGCCCGCGCCGCCGACCAGGTTGTCACCGGTGTGCTTGACCGAGCCGTCGTCGCTCACCAGGTGGCGGAAGAAGACGACGTCCACCGGCTGCTTGTCGGCGAACAGCACGGCCGAGGCGTCCAGGTCGATCTCCTTGGAACGCTTGCCGAACAGGCCGCGGCGCGGCGCCGACTTCCAGCCCAGGCCCATGCGCACCGCGTTCAGCGTGCCTCCGTCGCTCTTCTGGAGACTGATCGCCTGCCCCTTGGACAAGTTGACCGTCACGTGCGTTCCCCTCTCGACATGGCTGGCCGCCGTCGCAGCCGACGGCTGTCACGCACCGCACCCTACGCATGCGCGCGCGGGGCCCGGACCGCCCGTCCCCCTTTGTGTCGTTCTTGCAACACTCCGCTGGTACGGGCGGGGGCCGGACGTGCTCACGCGCGTTACTTGAGCCCCGCCTCCTTCATCTGCCGCAGCTCCTTCTTGAGCTCCCCCACCTCGTCGCGCAGGCGCGCGGCGACCTCGAACTGGAGATCCGCGGCTGCCGCGCGCATCCGCTCCGTCATCTCCTCGATCATCTCGGCGAGTTCGGCCGCGGGCCTGTCGGTGAGCTGCTCGTCCTCGCCCTTGGCCTTCTTGCCCTTGCCCTTGCCCGCCGACTTGGCGGGGGTCGGCGCCTTGCCCTTGGTGCCGCCGCCGTCCTTGCCGCCGCCCTTGCGCTCCTGGCGGTAGCCCGAGCCGAGCAGTTCCTCGGTGTCGATGTCCTCGCGGGCGATGTCGGCGACGATGTCACCGATCTTCTTGCGCAGCGGCTCGGGATCGATACCGCGCTCCGTGTTGTACGCGATCTGCTTCTCGCGGCGGCGGTTGGTCTCGTCGATGGCCTTCTCCATGGCCGGGGTGACCTTGTCCGCGTACATGTGCACCTGGCCTGAGACGTTGCGCGCCGCGCGGCCGATCGTCTGGATCAGGGAGGTTCCCGAGCGGAGGAAGCCCTCCTTGTCCGCGTCCAGGATGGCCACCAGCGACACCTCGGGGAGGTCCAGGCCCTCACGGAGCAGGTTGATGCCCACCAGCACGTCGAACTCGCCGCTGCGCAGCTCGCGCAGCAGCTCGACCCTGCGCAGCGTGTCGATGTCGCTGTGCAGATAGCGGACCTGGATGCCCAGTTCCAGGAAATAGTCGGTCAGGTCCTCGGCCATCTTCTTGGTGAGGGTGGTGACGAGGACCCGCTCGTCCTTCTCGGTGCGGGTGCGGATCTCGTGGACCAGATCATCGATCTGCCCCTCGGTCGGCTTGACGACGACCTCGGGATCGATCAGGCCCGTCGGGCGGATGACCTGCTCCACATAGCCGTCGGAGCGCGACAACTCGTACGGTCCGGGGGTCGCCGAGAGATAGACCGTCTGGCCGATCCGCTCGACGAACTCCTCCCACTTCAGCGGCCGGTTGTCGATCGCCGAGGGCAGCCGGAAGCCGTGATCGACCAGGGTGCGCTTGCGGGCCGCGTCGCCCTCGTACATCGCGCCGATCTGGGGGACGGTCTGGTGCGACTCGTCGATGACGAGCAGGAAATCGTCCGGGAAGAAGTCGAGCAGCGTGTGCGGCGCTGTGCCCGGCTCGCGGCCGTCGATGTGCCGGGAGTAGTTCTCGATGCCGGAGCAGGTGCCGATCTGGCGCATCATCTCGATGTCGTACGTCGTGCGCATGCGCAGCCGCTGGGCCTCCAGCAGCTTGCCCTGCTTCTCCATGGAGGCGAGCTGCTGCTCCAGTTCCGCCTCGATGTCCGCGACGGCGCGCTCCATCCGCTCCGGGCCAGCGACATAGTGGGAGGCCGGGAACACGTACAGTTCCTGATCGTCCGAGATGACCTCGCCGGTGAGCGGGTGGAGCGTCGAGAGCGCCTCGATCTCGTCCCCGAACATCTCGATGCGGACGGCCAGCTCTTCGTAGACGGGGAAGATCTCGATGGTGTCGCCGCGCACCCGGAAGGTGCCGCGGGTGAACGAGACGTCATTGCGCGTGTACTGGACCTCCACGAAACGGCGTAGCAACTGGTCCCTGTCGACCTCTTCGCCGACCTTGAGCGGCACCATCCGGTCTACGTATTCCTGCGGCGTGCCCAGACCGTAGATGCAGGAGACGGAGGCGACGACGACTACGTCCCGGCGGGTGATCAGCGAATTCGTCGCACTGTGCCGGAGCCGCTCGACCTCCTCATTGATGGAGGAATCCTTTTCGATGTAGGTGTCCGTCTGGGGGACGTACGCCTCCGGCTGGTAGTAGTCGTAATAGGAAACGAAATACTCCACCGCGTTGTTCGGCATGAGCTCGCGGAACTCGTTCGCCAACTGGGCGGCCAGGGTCTTGTTCGGCGCCATCACCAGGGTGGGGCGCTGGAGCTTCTCGATCATCCAGGCGGTGGTCGCCGACTTTCCCGTGCCGGTCGCGCCCAGCAGCACGACATCCTTCTCACCTGCGCTGACGCGCTGCGCTAGCTCGGCGATGGCCGTCGGCTGGTCACCGCTGGGCTGGTAGGGGCTGACGACCTCGAAGGGCGCAACCTTGCGTTCGATCTGGGTTTGGGGCCGCATGCGATCCACCGTACGACTCGCCACTGACATCGACCTCGCGCAAGGCGAGTCCCGGACGCTATACGTTCACATCACGGCCACTCCGCTTCTGCTTTCGTGTATCGCGCAACGGGAATCCTCTTCGCTGTCCGTGCACGGTCGATCGCGAGGAGTCCCGAATGTTGATGCGCCCCGCCGTAGCCGCCACCACCGGCGCTCTCCTGGGTATGTCCGCACTCATCCTCTCCGCCAGTCCCTCCCACGCCGCCCCTCAGCGGGCCGACAAGACAGAGCCACCCACGACCGTCGCCCACAGAGGCGCCTCGGGCCACGCTCCCGAGAACACGCTCGCGGCGGTCGACAAGGCCCGCAAGCTGGGCATCAGCTGGGTCGAGAACGACGTACAGCGCACGAAGGACGGCAAGCTGGTCGTGATGCACGACACGACGCTCGACCGTACGACCAACGCCGAGAAGGTCTTCCCGGACCGCTCCCCCTGGAACGTGTCCGACTTCACGGCCAAGGAGATCGCCAAGCTCGACGCGGGAAGCTGGTTCAGCGAGAGCTACCAGAACCAGAAGGTCCCCACGCTGGACCAGTACCTCGACCGGGTCACCCGCAACGGCCAGAAGCTGCTGATGGAGCTGAAGGCGCCCGAGCTGTACCCGGGGATCGAGGCCCAGGTGCTCAAGGAGCTGACCAAGAAGGGCTGGCTCGACGGGCGGCACCTCAAGAGCAAGCTGGTCGTCCAGAGCTTCAACGCCGACTCGGTCAAGAAGATCCACGGCCTGAAGCCCGCGCTGAAGACGGGCTTCCTCGGCAACCCGCCCAAGAACGAGCTGAAGACCTACGCGGGCTTCGCCGACCAGATCAACCCGAAGTACACGACCGTGTCCAAGGAGTACGTGGACGCCATCCACAGCGTGAAGGGCCCCCACGGCAAGCCGCTGGAGACGTACGCCTGGACGGTGAACGACGCCGCCACGGCCCGCAAGGTCGCGGACGCGGGGGTCGACGGGATCATCTCCAACTATCCGGACGTCGTCCGGCAGGAGACCGGCGGCTGATCCGGACCGCCGGTACGGGCAACGGTCGGGAAGGGGCCGTTCCGGATCCGCTCCGGAGCCGTCCCCCGGCCGCCCCGGGGCCGCTTGTCAGTGGGCGGCTCTAGGGTTCCCGTATGACTGAGACGACGGCGAGCACGGCCCGTTCCTGTGCGTGGGCGGTACGGGACACCCCCCTCGGGCCGCTGCTGCTCGCCGCGACCGGCGAGGGCCTGGTCAATGTGGTCTTCCACGCCGACGCGCCCACGGCGGACAAGGCGCTCACCCGACTGGCGGGACGCCTGCGCTGCGAGCCCAGGCCCTGGAGCGGGGCGGTCCCGGGCGGGCCGGTGCCCGCGGGCGCCGAGGGCCCCGGTCCGGAGGAGATACGGGACCCGGCGGACGCCGTCCTCGGCGAGGCCGTCTCCCAGCTCGACGCGTATTTCCGCGGCGAGCTGCGCGCCTTCACCGTGGACCTGGACTGGTCCCTGTCCGGAGGCTTCCACGCACGGGTTCTGCACGCGCTGCACGAGTCCGTCCCCTTCGGCGCCACGGTCGGCTATCAGGACCTCGCCGACCGGGTCGGGGAACCGGGCGCGGCGCGTGCGGTGGGCGCGGCCATGGGCTCCAACCCGCTGCCGGTCGTCGTCGCCTGCCACCGCGTGGTCGAGAGCGGCGGCGGCATAGGCGGCTTCGGCGGCGGACTGGAGACCAAGCGCACGCTGCTGGCCCTGGAGGGGCTGCTGCCGGAACCGCTGTTCTGAGCCGGATCGGCGTGCCCCGGTCTCTGGGGGTGCGGTCCTGGTTCGCGTGGTCCGGGTCGCGTGGTGGGCGCCGCTCGTGTGCCATGGCTGGTACGGCCGCCACGGCCCGGAGGAGGACGGATCATGACGGTGCCCCGTTCAGCGTTCACGCAGCACACCCCCGTACGGCGCGCTCCTTCGCCGTACGAGCCCGCGCGGCTGCGGCCCAGCGCTGAGCCGCCCTCGCGGGCACGGTCGTCGCAGGGTCGGCCCTCGCAGGAACGGTCGTCGCAGGGGGCGTCCGCTGTGGAGCGGCAGCGGGCGGTCACCTTCTGCTCGCTGGACACGCTCAGGGCACGGGGCTGGACGCCCGGACTGATACGCGCTCTGCTCGGCGGGCCCGACCGGACGGAGCCCATGGAGCTGTATCTCACGTCGCGGGTCGACGAGGCCGAGCGCGATCCCGTCTTCGCGCGCACGAGCACGACGCGCCGACGCCGCGGCGAGGCGCTGCGACGGGCGGCTGACCGGCGCAGGGAGCGGGCGCTCGAAGCGGTCAGGACGGCGCCGATGAAGTTGCCGCGGCTGTCCCCCGGCGAGCTGGCGCGCCGCGCGGTCGAGCACCGCAACGTGCGGGACGCGCAGCGCGCCGCCGACAGCTGGGGCCACGTCCCCAGCCCCGCCACGGTGGACACGGCAGATCCGGCAGCGCTGGCCCGCTGGCAGGTGCGCTATCTGTACGAACTGCTGGGCGACCGGCACTCCCTGCTGGAGGCCCTGCCGACGACCGAGAGCCGGGACGAGGGCACACGGGTGCTGCGCGGGCGGATGTACGGGGCGATAGCCGCCGCGTATCCGGCGCTGGCCGGGGAGTGCCGCCGCCGGGCGGCGGCGGAGGCCGGAGGCCGCCCCGCCCCCACCCCCTCCACCGCACGGAGAACAGCTCCACGGCGGCCCTGACCGCGCGACGCGCCCGGGGGCCGGAGCGGGCGCCAGGGAGGCGGAACGCGTGGACGGACGGCAAAAGCATGGCCCGCGCACGCTCCTCGGTGACAGACTCCCGCCGTGACCGACACCCATCACGAGGCCGACACTCCTGACATAGGCAAGGGCGCACGCCCCTCCCCCAGTACCGGCCGCAGCACCTCGGACCCGGCGGCCCCCACGGCGGACGCGGTCGATCCGGCCACCGGAGCGGCCGTACCCGGCCCACCCGGCCCACCCGCCGTATCTGGCGCATCCGCTCCACGCGAGCTGCCGGGCGTGCCAGGACTCCCCTCGCGGGACGGCCTCCCCGCGCTGCGGCGCCGTACGAACGCCGTGCTCATCGTCAGTCAGATCCTGGGCGGCCTCGGCGTGGCGACGGCCATCGCGCTGGCCGCCGTACTGGCCAAGGACATCGGCGGCTCGGAGGCGGTCTCCGGGCTGGCCTCCACCTCGTCGGTGATCGGTACCGCGCTGCTGTCGCTCCCGCTCGCCTCGCTGATGGCGGCGCGGGGCCGTCGTCCCGGACTCACCCTCGCCTATCTGATCGGGGCCGTCGGCGGCGCGGTCGTCGTGGTCGGGGCCGCCCTCGGGAACTTCCCGCTCCTGCTGTGCGGCATGACGGCCTTCGGCGCCGGCAGCTCCGCCAACCTCCAGGCCCGCTTCGCCGCGGCCGATCTCGCCGAGCCCGACCAGCGGGGAAGGGCGATCTCCACCGTCGTCTGGGCCACGACCATCGGCGCGGTACTCGGCCCGAACATCGCCGCTCCGGCCGGACGCAGCGTCGTCGGCCTCGGCATACCGGCCGCCGCTGGCCCCTTCCTCTGGGCGACCGGGGTCTTCGTCGTGGCCGCCGCACTGGTCCACGTACTCCTGCGTCCCGACCCCCTGCTCACGGCCCGCGCGCTCGCCGCGGCGGACGCGGCCCACGCGGCGGCGGAGACGGGCAATGCGGAGGCAGGAACCGGTACCAGTACCGGCACCGGCGCGGAGGAGCGTTCGCTGCGGGCCGGTCTGGCCGCGGTCGCCGCCTCTCCGCGCGCACGACTCGCCCTCGCCACGATCGCGGGCTCGCACACCGCCATGGTCTCGATCATGGTCATGACGCCGGTCGACCTCGGTCACCACGGCGCCGGAATCGAGCTGATCGGCCTCGTCATCAGCGGCCACATCACCGGGATGTACGCGTTCTCGCCATTGATGGGCTGGCTCGCCGACCGCATCGGGCGGCTCAGCGTCATCTTCCTGGCCCTCGCGCTGCTCGTCTGCGCCGCGGCCCTCGCGGGGACGTCGGACGGCAGCCACGTCCAGTCGGCGGCCGGGCTCTTCCTCCTCGGCCTCGGCTGGTCGGCGGGCCTCGTCTCGGGCTCGGCCCTGCTCACCGACTCCGTGCCCCAGGCGACACGCGCCGCGGCCCAGGGCCTCTCCGACCTCACCATGAACGCGTGTGCCGGAGTCGGCGGAGCCCTCTCCGGGCTCGTCGTCGCGCAGGCCGGATACGGGTGGCTCAACGTGATGGGAGCGGCGCTGCTCCTCCCCGTCGCCGCCCTCGCGCTCCTCGCCCTGAGACGGCGCGAGTGACCCGGGCGGCCCAGCGCTAGGCCGTTCGCCGTCCCCCGGTCGTGTCAATCTCGCGGGGCCCGAATCCGGCCGTGGACCGGCCCGTAGCGCCCCGTCCGACCCCCTTCCGGCCCTGTCCGTCCCCCGTACGGCCCCAACGGCTCACCGCGGATACAACTGGAAGGAGACGCAACGCCGCCCGCCGTAGCGCTCCGCACCCATGCCCAGCCCTCGGTCGACGACGGAGCGCGCATAGGCCACGGGATCCTCGTCGCTGAGCGCGGTGATATACGCGCGGTGCTCGGCCAGCGAGGCGACGGCGCGTTCGACGGCCTTGTCGCCGACCGGCGCCGCGTGCGTGGCGTACGGCGACGCGGCGACGGCGACCCAGCGCACCCCGCCCCACGTGCCGGTACCGGTACCGGCACCGTCGCGCTCCAACTGCCCGGGGAAGATCCACCGGTTCCCCGCGTCGCCCACGGCGTCGAGCACGGCGCGGCCGACCGCACGGTGGTCGGGGGTGTTCCAGTACGTACCGCCCCACGTGTCGTGGTGGTTGATGGTGACGACCAGTTCGGGCCGGTGCCTGCGTACGGCCGCCGCGATGTCCTCGCGCAGCACCGGACCCTCCTCGATGACGCCGTCGCGCTGCCCGAGGAACTCGACCGTCGAGACGCCGACGGCCCGTGCGCTCGCCCGCTGTTCGGCCTCGCGCACGGTGGCGCACTCGTCGGGCGCGAGCCCGTCGATCCCGGCCTCGCCCCGCGTGACCAGCAGGTACGTGACCTCCTTACCAGCCTCCACCCACTCGGCGACGGCCGCCGCTGCCCCGTACTCCAGATCGTCGGGATGCGCGACGACCGCGAGCGCGCGCTGCCAGTCCTCCGGCATGTCCTCCAGTGGTGACGGCTGCTGCGGTGGCGGCTGCTGCGGCGTGGTCATCGCTGCTCTCATCCCCTGTTCACGGTGACGGGTGGGGCGGCTGACGGGTGGCGGGTGACGCGCGTGCTGGTCAGCCTGGTCAACGCCGTTCGAACGGTGTCCACTCCAGCTTCTCACCGGTGGTCTCTCCCGGCCTGCTCCCCCACTGGCGGCGCCGGTCCCTTTCCATCATCGGGTCGAGGCTCACGAAGAGCGCGACGAACAGGAGCAGCAGTACGGGGCCGATGAGGATCGGAGTCAGCGTGCCGATGACGGAGGTGCCGCCTCCGCCCAGCCCTGACCCGTGGATGTGGACCGACACCGCCTCCATGGCGGTGTAGTGCATGCCGCTGACGGCGACGCCCATGATGAGCGCTGCGCCGAGCGCGGAGCCGAAGAGTTTCACGGACGTCGCGAACCAGAGCGCGGCCGTGGCCGCGAAGACCGCGATACCGATGGAGAGCACGACGGTGCCGGTCTCGTAGACGACCTCGCCCGACATCCGCATCCCCGCCATGCCCAAGTAGTGCATGGCCGCGACACCGAGACCGGTGATCGCCCCACCGCCGAGCAGGGCGCCGGAGTTCCGCCCCTTGTAGCCGACGAGGAAGACACCGACGCCGGTCACGACCACGGCGACGAGAAGACTGGCGTACGTCGTGAGCAAGTCGTAACCGATGTCGACGCCCTGGGCCGTGAAGCCCATCATCGCGATGAAGTGCATCGCGAAGATGCCCGTACCGATCGCCAGGGCGCCGAGCGTCAGCCAGCCCTTCCGCTCCGAGCGGTCCACGCTCAGCGCCCGCGCCGTGCATCTGAGTCCTAACGCGCTGCCCAGGCAGGCCACGGCGTACGCCGCCAGCGGCGTCACCAGCCCGTACGAGAACGCGTCGACCGGAACCGCCACCGCCGATATCACCATCGCCCCATCGCCATCCTTACGCGGGAGACCGCTTCACGAACAAGGAACCGTCACACAATGAACACACATGTGGCCGCCCCATGTTAGAGACGCGCTCCCCTGCGCGCGCCCCTTTGACCAAGTCGGTACTCGCGAGTACGGCGCGACGGGGTGGTGGAGGGGTTACCGCCAGCCGTAGACCTGTTGCAGGCGGTGGACGACGCGGTTGAACCGGGCGCGGTCCAGGGCGCATGCCTCGCGGCGCATGCCCCAGGGGTGGATCCGGAGCACGCGGTCGATGCCGACCCACGAGTCCCGTCCGCTCCGGTCCCACGGCCCGGCGCCGAGAGGGAGCCAGTCCGGGTCACCGTCGCGCTGACGGGACGTCAACTGCACGGCCAGCACGGTCCCGCGATCCTCCCGGGCCACGATCAGCACGGGCCGGTCCTTCCCGCGGCCGTCCCCTTCCTCGTACGGCACCCACGTCCACACGATCTCCCCCGGGTCCGGGTCCCCGTCCGGATCCGGCGCATAGGTGGTCCGCACCTGCCCGACGGCACGCGGCGCGATCTCCGCCGTCGCGGCGTACCCACTCTGCCCGGGCAGCGCGCCGGCCCCTTGTATCTGGTCGCTCACATGATCCATAGCTGCAAGCTATCCCCAGGGCCCAGATGTTGAGGGGGCACCCACCCTTGGTTCATACCGGACGCCGGGGCGAGGCGGAGTGTCACCCGTTCGGCGTAACCCTCTTGAGGTCTGGACCTCGATCGAGCGAACCGATCGGGTCACATCGCCCGCAGAGCCAGGCCCAAGAGCCCCCAGCCCACGGTCAGCCCGATGGATCCCAGGATGTATCCGCCTCGTCGACGCCGGTACCCGAGGACGGCCGCCACCGCCGCAACTGTCGTGGGCAGCAGGCCAATCACCGGCAGCACAAGCGCCTCCCCGAGAACGAACGCCCCGATCAGGGGCGCCGCTCCCCCGGGGACACAGAAAAGAAGCGCCAGCGCCGCTCCATTCCAGCGAATGCGCTGCCACCCGTCCTCGAACTCCTGCCCTAGCGGGACCGAGAGGCTGGAACGGGAGAATTCCCTACCAAGATCGTCATTGCCATTCAGCATGCGGTGTAACGTACACGCCCATCCACAGGACACCCCCTCGTTGCTCACGCTTTCGATTCTGGTGGTTTCATGAGGCTCGAAGTTGAACCGTCCGACCTGAAGTCGTTCGCCCGTCAAGTGGGCAGGGCAGTTGACGACATCACTGATGGACTTCAATACGTCGACAAACACACTCCGATCGACTGGTGGGAAGAGGGGTTACTGAAGCTCGCCGTCGGCCCCCATCGGAATGTCGTCGACAACGTCACCGGCGCTCTTTCCCAGCTGGCCTCAGTGCTTGGTTCGTGCCAGAGCGAACTTCTCCGTGTCAGCGCCTACTACACCCGCACCGACATCGATACCGCCCGGAGTATCGACGCGACCTACCCGGTAACCCCTCGATGAGCGGATTTCAGGACGCGAGACAGCCTACGGCGCGCTTGACCCCACCTTCCGAACCGGAAGAGTACTCAAGAGGGCTTCTGGAGATCTTCAACGATGTGAGCGACGCGCTCAGCCCAACAGCGTGGGTTCTAGAAGTTTACGAGATGGTCTTCGGTTTCAACCCGCTGGACGAAACGCTCCAATGGTTCACCGGTGATTGGCAAGCCTTTGCCCGCTGCGCTGAAGCCTGGAAGAACCTCGGGTCCATGTGTGACGACATCGCTGCCAATATTCAAGGCGGAAACAGAGAGTTGGACGCGAGCTGGCAGGGGCACGCCGCAGACATGGCCTACCTCTACTTCGACACCCTCCAGCAAAAGACGGTCAACTACAACTCGTCCTTGACGAAACTTTCCGGAGAATACAGAGAGATCGCGCACGCGGTCTTCTCGGCGGCGGAAGCGGCAAAGGGCGTGCTGGCCGCTCTGGCAGACGACGTCATCATCACCGCCGTTCTGTTGGCCGAGGGAACAGCGTTTTCCTGGACCGGTGTCGGGGCGGCCGTCGGCTACGGAGTCGCGTCCATCCACATCGCTCGCATGCTGAAGCACTGGGGGCAGATCACCGAGACCCTCTCCAGGACACAGAACACGGTCAACGCCAGCGTCGGCATCATCCAAGGTCTCAGCGCCACGCTCGCCAGCCAACTCATGACTTTCCCCGTCCCCGGCACCGCATACGACCACCCCGCCGTCCCCACAAGGAGCTGACACATGGCGCAGGGCAACGACGCTTCCGGGCGGGAAGCGTTGCAGGTTCAGGATGTTGAGTTCTTGCCGCTCACCGGAGGGGATCAGGTGCGGGCGCGGGCGTTGAGGCGGGCGTTGGAGCGATTGGCGGAAGAAAGGCGTGGAGGGGGGCGGGACGCGTTGGGGGAGATGGCGCGGGAAGTGCTCGCCGGGCGGATGGGGTTGCGGGAAGCCGTACGGGTCGGCGCCTACGCGGACGCGCTCGCGGACCGGGTAGGCGCGGCCCGGCACGAGTACGAGCGGCAGTCGCCGGAGTCGCGGGCCGGAGAAGAGGCGGAGGCACGGCGCTATCTCGCGGGGCTGCGGAGCGAGATCGACGCCGAGCGCGCCCCCTCACGGCGCTGACCCGCGCACCTCACTCGCCCTGCGCGTTCCACGCGGGATGACGGGGATCGTTCGCGCGGATCACCACGTCGGCGGTGGTCTCCGGGGAGACCTCTTCCTCGTAGCGGGCGAACGCGGGCAGCGTCCAGCGCGCGCTCTCCTCGGAGCGCCGTTCCAGCGCGGCGGGGGTCAGTTTCAGGTGGACGGACAGGTCGAACGGGAACCAGCGACCGAGCAGCAGCGGCCCGTGCAGCAGGAGTACCCCGCCCTCGGCGAGGCGTACACGGTCGCTGCGGGTGGCCCGGTCCGTCGACGGGTCGCGCAGGTCGGGGAGCACGAGGCCGCTCCCGCCGGGGTCCAGGGGGTTGAAGACCTCACGCCACAGCGCACTCGTGTCGTACCAGAGGTCGTAGTACGCGTCGGGGTCCCGCTTGCCGTGTTCGAGCCGCAGCGAAGCCTGGCGCAGGAAGCCGTCGGCCGCGACCGTCAGCGCGGGACGGCCGCGTACGCGCAGTGCCTCGGCGAGACGTTCCGCGAGGCCGGCCGGGCGCGCGGGCGGAGCGCCGTCGAGCGCGACCCGTAGCCAGGGTCCGCCGTCCCCCGCCTTCGTCGCCGCGACGCGGTCGGCGAGGGACTCGGTCAGGCGCTCCCAGGTGATCGGTTCGAACGGCATCCGCCCATGATGCACGCGCCCCGCTCCCCCGGCAGACCGCCGGACCGCGGAACCGCCGGACCGCCGGACCGCCGGGCCTCACTTCATCCACTCGTCCTCGTACTTCTCGTACGTCCCGTCGTGCGTGGCGAGGTGCACGAACTGGTCCACGTACTCCTTGAACTGCTCGTCCCCGCGCGGCAGCGCGTACGCCTTCTCCGAGAACGTGAAGGGCTCGTCGGGGTGGACGGAGCACAGCTCGGGGTGGATCTTGGCCTGGTAGCGGGTCTCGCTCGCGTCGGTCATCATCACGTCGGCGCGGCCCTCGACGATCTCCTCGAAGATCGTGGTGTTCTCGGGGTGCAGCTTGATGGTCGCCTGCTTGATGTTGTCGCGCGCGAACTGCTCGTTCGTCCCGCCCGGGTTCACGATCACCGTGGTGCCGGGCCGGTCGATCTGCTGGAGCGTCTGGTACTTGTCCTTGTCCTCGCAGCGCACGATCGGCGTCTTGCCGTCCTCGCGGGTGGGCTCGCTGAAGTAGACGTCGCGGGCGCGCGGGAGCGTGATGGAGACGCCGCCCACGGCGATGTCGCACTTGCCCGACGAGAGGTCGTCGACGAGCTTCGCCCACGTCGTCTCGACGTACTTCGGCTTGGCTTCGAGGCTCGTCGCGAGGTCGCGGGCCATGTCGATGTCCACGCCGCTGTACGTGCCCTTCTCCGGGTCGAGGTGGGTGAAGGGGCGGTAGTCGCCCGTCGTGCACACGCGCAGGAGCCCGCGCTCGGGAACCGTGTCGAGGAGGGAGGCGTGTCCCTTGCGCGCGCTCGCCGCGTTGATCGACGCGTCCCGCGACGCGGAGGGCCCCGGGGACGGCGCGGGGGCAGAGGGCGCCGCGCTGGTCACGGCGAGCAGGCAGGCGAGGGCGGACAACGTGGCGGCGCGCTTCATGACGGCGGCTCCTGTACGCGGCGACGAGAGGCGAGGGGTGAGGGGTGAGGGCGAGGCGTGAGCGACGGGGCACGGCCGGGCCTGTGGAACGGTGAGGTCCGGTCGAAGCGATCAGCGTGCCAGAAGAGAAGTCGGCGGTGAAGGCCCTGCTCACCAGGCGATACGTGGAGTACGTGGGATACGTGCGATACGTGGACGTGCGGGCTCGGCCCGCCCCGCCCTCGCCTCGCGTTCGCCGCTCACTCGTCCAGCAAGCCCGTGAGCGCGCCCACCGGATCGTCGTCGGCGGGGCCTTCGGGCCACCAGTCGTCGCGGGCCGGTTCGCTGCGGTACGGGTACCAGCGGCCGTCCCTCCCGTAGCGGAGCTGGAGCGTGCCCGTGGGGTCGGTGAGGTGGTTGCGGCGGATGGTCATACGGGGCAGGTCAGCGGCCGACAGCGCCCCGCGCGCACGGTCGAAGCCACCGGCGGGCGGGTCCCACGCGTCCTCCAGCACCGCCAGGCCCGCCGCGCCGCCCTGTCGCCAGGCCGCAGCGGCACGCGCGAGGTCCTGTGCGGTGTGCCCCGTGGCGCGGGCGAGTTCAGCGAAGAGAGGGGAGAAGGTGCGGCGGCCGGTGAGGTGGGGGTGGGTCGCCGCCAGCCGGACCGCGTCATGCCAGGGGGACAGCCGTGCGAAGGGATCCGGGGGCGGCGGCGCGTCCACTGACCCGTCGTCACCGGGCCCGGCCTCCGCCCCGTCCGGCCCGGGCGCCCCGGCCGCCCTGACCGTCCCCGCGAGGAAGGCGTGGGCGCGGGCCGCCGCGTCCGTGGCCAGGAATTCGAGCGCGGCCGGTTCCGGCACATCGACGGCACCGGCGGCACCCGCGGCACCCGCGGCACCCGCGGCACCCGCGGCACCCGCGGCACCGGAAGCGTCGGGCACATCGGCGGCGTCGGGGAACAGGGGCGGCTGGCCCGGCGCCGCGGCGACCGGAAGCGGATCGGGCAGCGGCGCACGTACCGCCGTCGCGAACGCCTCGCGGGCGCCGACGCCCTCCGCATGCGAGGACGCCGGCGGCGCGTCGGCGGCGCGCGCCGTGTTGCGGCGGGCCAGCTCGTCGAGGAGTTCGCCCTCCTCGCGGCCACGCATCAGCAGCAGGACGAAGGGGTCGGCGTCCAGGAAGTGCGCGGCGCGGTAGCAGAGCGCGGCGGCGTGCTTGCAGGGGTGGCCCCGGTCGGGGCACGAGCAGCGCCAGTCCAGTTCCCTGGCGTCGGGCAGCAGCCGGACGCCCGCCTCCTCGGCCGCGGTCACCAGATCGCCGGGCATGTCCTTCGCGAGGAGCGCGGCGATACGGGCGGGCCGGGCGGCGACCGCGTCGAGCAGCGCTTCCCATTCGGCGTCGCCGAACGTACGGAGCCGGACCTCGGCGCGGTAGGGGCGCGAACGGCTGCCGTGCACCTGGGCCACGATCCGCCCTGCCGTGACCGTGATCGCGTCGACGTTTCCGCCGCGCGCGTACGTACGTCCACGCGAGAGGCGGCCGGGGTCGATGGAGGAGCCCTCCTCCATCGCCCGCACCCAGGCGTTCCCCCACCACGACCGGGCGAACGGGCCGCGGCTGCCGGGATCCGGCGCGAGCGGCGCGAGAGTCCGCGACGGGGACGAGGACGAGCGCGGGGCCGAAGGCGAGGAGCCGTCTCTCATCATGTCCTCCGCAGCGAGACGAGATCGGCGAGTTCCGCGTCGGTCAGCTCGGTCAGCGCGGCCTCGCCGCCACCGCCCAGCACGGCGTCCGCCAACTCCCGCTTCGCCTCCAGCAGTTGGCTCACCTTGTCCTCGACGGTCCCCTCGCTGACCAGCCGGTGCACCTGTACGGGCTGGGTCTGCCCGATGCGGTACGCGCGGTCCGTGGCCTGCTCCTCGACGGCCGGGTTCCACCAGCGGTCGTAGTGGATCACGTGCCCGGCACGGGTGAGGTTGAGGCCCGTGCCCGCCGCCTTGAGGGAGAGGAGGAAGACGGGCACCTCGCCCGCCTGGAACGCGTCGACCATCTGCTCGCGCCGCGCGACGGGCGTGCCGCCGTGCAGCAGTTGGGCCGGAATGCGGCGGTCCGCGAGGTGCGTGGCCAGCAGGCGTGCCATCTCCACGTACTGCGTGAAGACGAGGACCGAGCCGTCCTCGGCGAGGATCGTGTCGAGCAGCTCGTCGAGGAGTTCCAGCTTCCCCGAGCGCGCGGCGGCGCCGGGGGCCGCTTCCCGCAGGTACTGCGCCGGGTGGTTGCAGATCTGCTTGAGCGAGGTGAGCAGCTTCATGACCAGTCCGCGCCGGGCCATGCCCTCCGCTTCCTCGATGCGGGCGAGCGTCTCGCGCACGGCGGCCTCGTAGAGCGCGGCCTGTTCGCGGCTGAGCGCGACGGGGTGGTCGGTGACGGTCTTGGGCGGCAGCTCGGGCGCGACGCCGGGATCCGACTTCTTGCGCCGCAGCAGGAACGGCCGCACCAGCCGGGCCAGCCGCGCCGTCGCGTCGGGGTCCTCGCCGCCCTCGACAGCGCGCGCGTGCCGCGCGCGGAACGTCGTCAGCGGGCCGAGCAGCCCCGGCGTCGTCCAGTCGAGCAGGGCCCACAGCTCGGAGAGGTTGTTCTCGACGGGCGTCCCGGTGAGGGCGACCCGCGCCGGCGCCTTGACCGTCCGCAGTGCCCTGGCCGTCGCCGACCGGGGGTTCTTGACGTGCTGGGCCTCGTCGGCGACGACCATGCCCCAGTCGTGCGCGGCGAGTTGGGCCGCGCTGGTGCGGAGGGTGCCGTACGTGGTGAGGACGAAGCCGGGGTCCTCCGTACCGGAACCCCCACCGGGTTCGGCGCTGGTTCCGGTTCCGGTTCCGGCCAGCCCTTCCAGGGAGCGCTCGGGCCCGTGGAAGCGCCGCACGGGCACGCCGGGCGCGAAGCGTTCGATCTCGCGCTGCCAGTTGCCGAGCAGCGAGGCGGGGCAGACGACGAGGGTCGCGGCACCCGCCCCCTCAGGGGCCTGCCCCCGATCCCGTTGATCCCGTCGCGCCTGGGCCCGTCGCAGATGCAGCGCGATGAGAGTGACGGTCTTGCCCAGGCCCATGTCGTCCGCGAGGCAGGCGCCCAGCCCGGCCGAGGTCATCAGGTCCAGCCACGCCAGCCCTCGCAGTTGGTAGTCGCGCAGCGTGGCACGCAGCCCCTCGGGCGCCGCGACGGGTCCCGGCTCGGCCGTCAGCCGCTCGCGGAGCCGCGCGACCGCGCCGACCGGCACCGCCTCGACGCGCTCCCCGTCCACCTCGGCCTCGCCTGTCAGCACGACCGCCAGCGCGTCGGCCGGGTCCAGCAGGCCGAGGTCGCGCTTGCGCGCCTTGCGCACGAGCGCGGGATCGACGAGCACCCACTCGTCCCGCAGCCGCACGACAGGCCGGTGCGCCTCGGCGAGCGCGTCCATCTCCCCCTCTGTCAGCGGCTCGCCGCCGAGCGCGAGCTGCCAGCGGAACTGGAGGAGTTCGTCGGTGTCGAAGAAGCCGAAGCCGTCCGCCGCCGAGCCGGGCGCCGGGCTCCTTACGACGGCCGTGGCCGTCAGTTCACGCGCCAGCTCACGCGGCCAGTGCACCTGGACCCCGGCCGCGCCCAGCCTGGCCGCTGCCCTGCCCAGCAGCTCGTACACCTCGTCGCCGGTCAGCGGCAGTACGTCGGGGACCGGCCGGTCCAGCAGTCGCGCCAGCGGGGACCACACGCGGGCCGCGCGGCGCAGCGTCAGCAGCGTCTCGACCCGCGCGCGGGAGCCGAAGCGCTCGGCCGTCTCCTCGTCGGCCCACAGTTGGGCCGTGTCGGCGACGAGCGTCGGATCGGCGAGGCTGTGCACCTGCACGACGGCAGCGGCGCCCGAGTGCGACTCGTCCGCGCCGCCCGGCCCCGCGGGGGCCGAAGGGTCCGAGGAGCCGGAGGGGCCGGAGGGGCCGGAGGGGCCGGAGGGGCCGGAGGGGCCGGAGGGGGCGCGGGGTTCCGGTGCCGCGCCGCCGTCGAAGAGATCGCGTGCGGAGAGGTCCAGGCGCAGCGAGATCCGTACGCCCGCGTCGGCACCCGCCGCGATCTCCGCGGCCCACTCGCGTGCGCGGGGCAGCCGCTGCGGCGCGTGCGCGGCGAAGGGCGCGCCGACGGCGGCGGGGCCTGCGGGCGTACGGGGCAGGGTGTCGGCGACGGCGTCGAGCAGCGCCCGTACGAGCGCCTCCGGCGCTGGCAGCCGCGGCGGACCCGTGGCCGCCGCTTCCCGCGAGGAGCGCGGGCCGCCGGGGGAAGCGGCGTGCGGCAGCGGTACGGCGTGGGCCTCGGCTGGCATGGCCGCGGCGACGGCCCGCAGATACGCGATGTCGTCGCTCTCCAGCGGACCGGCCCGCCAGGCGTCGGCGTCCCCGTCCGTCAGACCGGGCAGCAGCCGCCCCCGCGCCACCAGATGCAGCGCGTGCAGGGCCGCCGCTCCCCAGGCTGCGGCGGCCGGATGCGCGACGGGGCGCGCGGGCGTGGGCGCGAGCCGGGCCCGTACGAGGAGGGGTACGGCCTCGGCGACGGGCAGCAGGAGCGCGGGCACGGTCACAGCGCGCACCCCGTCCGCCCCCGCCCCGTCGCCCTCCTGGGTCTCCGGTGTCCGTGCGACGACGGTGAGGTCGGACCGCTCGCCCCGGGCGTGGTCGGGAGGCGGTGTGCCGTCCGGGCTCCAGAAGGCGAACCGGCCCTCGCGCGGCGGGTCGCCCGGCAGGAAGGCCACCGCACAGCGCGCGAGCACGTCACTCGCGGGCCGCTCCTCCCCCGGCCCCGACGTACGCACCGTCACCGTTCCCTCACGCCTCATGCCTTACGTTCCGCCCGTGCTCGCCCGGCCCCGTTCCGGGTTCCGGTTCCGGGTTCCGGGTTCCGGGTTCCGAGTCTACGGACCCGGCGCACTGTTCTGACGTGCGCCGATGAGCAGGGCGGGGCAAGAGCAGAGGCGGGGCGCGGGGAGGGCTCAGCCCAGGTTGATGCCGCCCTGGATGTCGCGGGCCATGATGACGTTGCCGCTGATCTTGGCGTTGCCCGAGACGGTGTTGTGCACCTCGGACCTGTCCACCTGGATCGAGGCGCGATGGGCCTCCGCCCAGCGGATGAGGTCCGCCGCGAACGCCTCGTCGTCCCGTGCGCGGTCGGCGATGTGCCCGACGAGGACGCGGACGGCGTCCTCGTTCGAGGGGTCGACGGAGGCGGGGTCCGGCTCGTCCGGTGCGGGGGTGCGCCCGTCGCGGCGCACGAGGGAGACGAGGGACTGCCAGGCGCTCTGTCCCGCGGCGGTGGCGGCGCCACCGGCGGCGGCGGAAGCGAGGGTGACGGCGGCGTCGATGTCCATCCCCTCACCGTATGCGCCCCGGCACGCGCCCGGCAGTCGATCGCTCCTTCTCGGCCGTCCCGCCACTGCCCAGCGCGTCCGACGCGTCCGACGCGCTGGCGTTCCTCCCGTGAGGGGGTACGCATCATGCATGGGCATGGGCATGAGCACGAGCGAACGACCGTTGCTGCTGCTGGACGTCGACGGGCCGCTGAACCCCTTCGCCGCACGGTGGCGATTACGGCCCCGCGGCTACACCACCCACCGCTTCCGCCCCACCGGATGGCTGGAACGGCACCCCTCCGTGCCGGGCAGGAAGGCGGCCACGCTGCGGGTGTGGCTGAAAGCCGAGCACGGGCGGCTGCTGGCGGGGCTGCCGTGCGAACTGGTGTGGGCCACCGCCTGGACGCACGACGCGAACGAGTGCATAAGCCCCGTGCTGGGGCTGCCCGAGCTGCCCGTGATCGAGTGGCCCATGATGTTCCGTGCCGAGGAGCCCGGCCTGCTGCTCTGGAAGGCGCGGCCCATCGTGGAGTGGGCGGCCGGGCGGCCCTTCGCGTGGGTGGACGACCGGATCACGGAGCGGGAGAGGCAGTTCGTGGCCGCCGTCCACAAGGGTCCCGCGCTGCTGCACCACGTCGACGCGCGGCACGGGCTGCGCGAAGCGGACTTCGCGGCACTCGCACGGTGGGCACGGGAGACGTCCGGCCGGTGATCCCGCCACCGCTCACCCGCTCACCCACTCGCCCGCACACCCGCTCTCGCCCAGGTACTCAGAAGAGCCAGGTGAGATAGAGACTCACGGCGACCCCCGCGACACCGCCGAGACAGAGGTACTTCGCGGCCACCGCCGACCGCGTCCCGCGTATCCGCTCGGTGACGGCCGACTCCTGGCCGCGCCGCGGGAAGATCCCGCTCGCGACGAAGACGACGCCGATCCCCGCGGCGATCCAGCCCACGAAGAAGAGGGCGTTCCAGCGCCAGGTCTCGCCGAAGCCCGTGGCCAGATAGCCCCTGGCGGTCTGCTGCACCTCCACCGTGTCGCCTCGCGCGAGGTCGCGCGTCAGCGTCGCCTCGCGGTCCGGCGCCGAGCCGTCCGCCGGCCGGAAGACGCCGGAGCAGATGGTCTTGTCGCTGCTGTGCCGCCGCCCCTGCTCGACCCAGCAGTTCTCGACGGTGAGCGTGCCGTGGCGGCCCGCGAGGCCCGCGGCGTGGGCGGCGTTGTAGACGGAGACGCCGGCGCAGACGAGGGCCACCAGCAGCAGGAACCCGCCCAGCGCGCGCCCCTTCCAGCTCGGGAGCGGCGCATGCGCGGAGAGGCCGTGCCGCCCCGGATCGAGGTCTCCGGCCCCGGCTCCGAACCCGGGCGCTCCGGCCCGTGCCGTGCCCTGTCCCCGTCCCCACGCGGCCATGAACGGCCCTCCCCCGTTGCTCTGACGTGTCCACCGCACGCCACCGCGCGCGGGTGCCCGTAGGTGCCTGTACGGTCCGGGCCGCTCGCACATACGTGTGGGTACGGCCCAGCCGGACACCCTAGCGGCATCACGACGTGGCCGTACCCACGGCCGTACACGGAAGGATCAGAGGGAGCAGAGGATCGGAGGAACAGGGGCCCGGACAGGGGCCGGGGTTCAGCCCGCCGCGCGGGGCGGGTCGAAGTTCGCCGCCTCGATGAAGTCGGGCCGCGGATCCAGCGCGGCGGCCAGCCGGAAGTGACGGCGCGCCTCGTCCCCACGGGACGCGCGCTGCAACGTACGGCCGAGCGCGAAGTGCGCGAACGCGTTGTCGGGCTCGCGCTCCAGCACGGTCTGGAACTCCATCTCCGCCGAGCGCAGTTGCGCGCCCAGGAAGAACGCGCGGGCGCGCAGCAGACGCGCGGCCGTGTTCTCCGGATGGGCCGAGATGACCGAGTCGAGCAGCTTCACCGCACCGCGTGGGTCACGCGCCTCGATGAGATGCTCCGCCGCTCGGAACTCGATGACATGGGTCTCGGGCGTGGCCTCGGGCACGGGCTGCCTCCTCACCGCGGTGCCGCACGACGCGCTTGCCGCGCGTGCGTGTCCAGGGGAACCGTCTCTTCCGACGGTTCGACGAGCCTGTTGACGGACACCACAACACACCGCTGTCGGCGACTATTCCCCGTCACCATGCCGTCTCACACGTGCCACCGGCGATCTCGCACGCGGCCCGCACCCGGCCCGCACGCCGCGCGGTCAGGCCCGCAGCCCCTCCCAGACCTTCCGGACCTGCGGTTCCAGGTTCTCCAGCGCGCCGTCGTTGTCGATCACGATGTCGGCCACCGCGAGCCGCTCCTCGCGGGTCGCCTGGGCCGCCATGCGGGCCCGTGCCTCCGACTCCCCCATGCCGCGCAGCCGTACCAGCCGGTCCAACTGTGTCTCGGGCGAGGCGTCGACGACCACGACCCGGTCGTAGAGCGGCGCGAGGCCGTTCTCCGTGAGCAGCGGAACGTCGTGGACGACGACCGCTTCCTCGCCCGCCTCCCGCTCCAGTTCGGCGGAGCGCGCGCCGACGAGTGGGTGGACGATGGCGTTCAGCGCGGCCAGCCGTTCGGTGTCACCGAAGACGATGGAGCCGAGTTTGGGGCGGTCCAGGCTGCCGTCCGGAGCGAGGACGTCCGTCCCGAACTCCGCGACCACCTCCGCCAGTCCCGGCGTGCCCGGCTCCACGACCTCGCGCGCGATCCTGTCCGCGTCGACGATCACCGCTCCGTACGACGCGAACAGCCGCGAGACCTCGCTCTTGCCCGCGCCGATCCCGCCCGTCAGTCCGACCTTGACCATGCCCATGCGCGCCACGCTATACGGTGCGGGCCCGCTGACCGGACACGCGGCCACCGTTACCCGCCCGCGCCCGCCATGGCGCGTGCGCCGCGCGCCGTGCGCCATCACACCCCGCCCGGCCTCCCCCGCGCCCCGCATGCACCGCGCGTCCGGCGCCCCGGCTACCGCCCGCCGTCGGACCCGTCCCCGCCGCGCCCCTCACCGGGACCACCACCCGGGCCACCCGCGCCGCCCGCGCCGCCGCCCTCCTCCTCGCGCTCCGCGAGGAAGCGCTCGAAGACGGCGCCGAGTTCCTCGGCCGAGGGCAGCTCGGCGGGCTCGGCCACCAGGCTGCCGCGCGTCTCGGCACCGGCCAGCGCGTCGTACTGCTGCTCCAGGCCGCGCACCACCGACACCAGTTCCTCGTCGCCCTCGGCGAGCTGCCGCTCGATCTCGTTCTGCGTCTTGAGCGCCTCGCTGCGCAGCGCGTGGGCGACCTCGGGCAGCACCAGCCCGGTGGCCGAGGTGATCGCCTCGATGACGACGAGCGCGGCGTCCGGATACGTGGAGCGCGCGATGTAGTGCGGGACGTGCGCGACCACGCCGAGCACATCGTGCCCGGACTCCGCGAGCCGCAGCTCGACCAGCGCCGCCGCACTGCCCGGCACCTGCGCCTCGTCGAAGACGTCCCGCTGGCCCGCGACGAGATCCGTGCGGTTGCCGTGCGGGGTGATGCCGACGGGGCGGGTGTGGGGGACGCCCATGGGAATGCCGTGGAAGTTGACGGAGAGACGGACGCCGAGGCGCTCCACCACCTCGCGCACCGCCGCCGTGAACCGCTCCCACTCGACGTCGGGTTCGGGCCCCGACAGCAGCAGGAACGGGGACCCCGTGGCGTCCCGCACGAGGCGCAGGTCCAGGCGCGGGGTGTCGTAGGAGACCCACTGATTCCGCCGGAAGGTCATCATCGGGCGCCTGGCCCGGTAGTCGATGAGCCTGTCGACGTCGAAGCGCGCGACCGTGACGTAGGGCTGGCTGTCGAGCAGCCGCTCCACGATCTGGTCGCCGGTGTCACCCGCGTCGATGAAGCCCTCGAAGTGGTAGAGCATCACCAGCCCGGCGCCGTCTGGCTCGTCCACGATCGCGTCGACCGCCGCGAGTCCGCTCGCGTCCCAGGTATACATGCTCTGCGCACTGTGCGGTTCCAGCACTGCTGCCGCCCCTCCTCGTCGCTTACCCCCGGCATAACGTCCGCCGCCGCCCGCGCATTCCGGCCGTCGCCCTCTGTGAACGTACGGCATCGGACCGACAGCCGCGGAATCGGCCGACGGGCGGCGACCGCGAGACCACGGCCGGCCGGAAACAGCCGTGAGGCCCGCTCCCCGGAGGGAACGGGCCTCACTTGGCCGTGCTGTCTGTCGGTCCCGGTTCAGGCTCCGGCGCTCACGCCTCGGCCCTCACCCGCCGCTCGTTCAGCGCGGTGAGCACTCGGCTCGGCCTCAGCTCTGGCCGCCCGCGAGCTTCTCGCGGAGCGCCGCCAGGGCCTCGTCCGAGGCGAGGGCGCCGCCGTCGTCGCTCGACTCCGAGGAGTACGAGCCGCCGCCGCCCTGGCCACCGCCGCTGCTGCTCTGGCCGCCGCCCTGCTGCGCCGGAGTGCCACCGGTGGCACCCTCGGCCGCGGCCTGCTCGTCGGCCTCGCGGGACTTGATGACCTGCGCCTGGTGCTGCTCGAAGCGGCTCTGCGCCTCGGCGTACTGGTTCTCCCACGCCTCGCGCTGGGTCTCGAAGCCCTCGAGCCAGTCGTTGGTCTCGGGGTCGAAGCCCTCGGGGTAGATGTAGTTGCCCTGGTCGTCGTACGACGCGGCCATGCCGTAGAGCGTCGGGTCGAACTCGACCGCGGTCGGGTCGGCACCGAAGGACTCGTTGGCCTGCTTCAGCGAGAGGCTGATGCGGCGACGCTCGAGGTCGATGTCGATGACCTTGACGAAGATCTCGTCGTTGACCTGGACGACCTGCTCCGGGATCTCCACGTGGCGCTCGGCCAGCTCGGAGATGTGGACCAGACCCTCGATGCCCTCGTCCACGCGGACGAACGCGCCGAACGGCACGAGCTTCGTGACCTTGCCGGGCACGACCTGGCCGATCTGGTGGGTCCGGGCGAACTGCTGCCACGGGTCTTCCTGGGTCGCCTTGAGCGACAGGGACACGCGCTCGCGGTCCATGTCGACGTCCAGGACCTCGACCGTGACCTCCTGGCCGACCTCGACGACCTCGGAGGGGTGGTCGATGTGCTTCCAGGACAGCTCGGAGACGTGAACGAGTCCGTCCACGCCGCCCAGGTCCACGAAGGCGCCGAAGTTGACGATGGAGGAGACGACGCCGGAGCGCACCTGGCCCTTCTGGAGGGTGGTGAGGAAGGTCTGGCGGACCTCGCTCTGCGTCTGCTCCAGCCAGGCACGGCGGGACAGGACCACGTTGTTGCGGTTCTTGTCCAGCTCGATGATCTTGGCCTCGAGCTCCTTGCCGACGTACGGCTGGAGGTCGCGGACACGGCGCATCTCGACCAGGGAAGCCGGGAGGAAGCCACGGAGGCCGATGTCGAGGATGAGACCACCCTTGACGACCTCGATGACCGTACCGGTGACGATGCCGTCCTCTTCCTTGATCTTCTCGATGGTGCCCCAGGCACGCTCGTACTGAGCGCGCTTCTTCGAGAGGATCAGGCGGCCTTCCTTGTCCTCCTTCTGGAGGACCAGGGCCTCGATCTCGTCACCGACGGCGACAACCTCATTGGGGTCGACGTCGTGCTTGATCGACAGCTCTCGGGAAGGGATGACACCTTCGGTCTTGTAACCGATGTCGAGCAGGACCTCGTCCCGGTCGACCTTCACGATGACGCCGTCGACGATGTCGCCGTCGTTGAAGTACTTGATCGTCTCGTCGATCGCGGCGAGGAATTCTTCCTCGGAACCGATGTCGTTAACCGCAACCTGCGGGGTGGTGGCGGTGGTCTCGGTGCTGCTCGTCATGTGGGAAAGGGTCTCCGGTACGGACAGTGAGTCGTAGGTACTGCTACGCCGAGAGCCCGTTCCATCGCACCTACATGCAAGCCAGCCGGACACGGCCTTGAGAGCCACTTACCCGAGGGGACATCCACCAGATGCGAGCGCGACCTGCTCCGTCCGAGGCGCGCAGGCCCGCAGCGCAACTTGTAGCATACGGGGGCTGCTGGGCATGGTCAATGCGCGAAAGAGCACACCTGGGATGGAACCTCCCATACCCGGCAGAGTCCGCCCCGGACGGCACGCGCGGCGGGTGCAGCGCGGCCACGCGGCCACCTCGTCGCCACAAGCTTCACCAGCGAGGATACGGGTCGTGGCGCGATACTGACAGCCCCGGGCACGACCCGGGGCGTCCGGCCGTGACCGACGGGCCGGGCAGGAGCGTCCCGTACGACACCGCGAGGTAGCCCCCAGTGCCCCACGAGCACGATCCCGCACCCTTCACACCTTCTTCACCTTCCACGCCCGCCGACCCCACTCCCGCCTCGTCCGTCGACGAGGAAGCGGAGGCCGTGCGGCGCGCGGCCGGGGACGCGGAGAGCAGCCTCGCCAACCGCGGCTGGTGGAACCGCAACGCGGACGAGTACCAGAACGACCACGGCGACTTCCTCGGCGACGCCCGCTTCGTGTGGTGCCCCGAGGGGCTGGACGAGGAGGAGGCGGAGCTGCTGGGTCCGGCCTCCTCGCTGCGCGGCCTGGACGTGCTGGAGATCGGCGCGGGCGCCGCGCAGTGCTCGCGCTGGCTGGCGGCGCAGGGCGCCCGTCCCGTCGCGCTCGACCTCGCGCACCGGCAGCTCCAGCACGCGCTGCGGATCGGCGACGGCCTCGGCGGCGATCCCCCCTTCCCCCTCGTGGAGGCCGACGCCAGGGCGCTGCCCTTCGCCGACGGGTCGTTCGACCTGGCCTGCTCGGCCTTCGGCGCCGTCCCCTTCGTCGCGGACCCGGTGCGGGTGATGCGCGAGGTGCGCAGGGTGCTGCGTCCTGGCGGGCGCTGGGTGTTCTCGGTCACCCATCCCGTCCGGTGGGCCTTCGCGGACGAGCCGGGGCCCGAGGGGCTCGCGGCGATCACGTCGTACTTCGACCGCACCCCGTACGTGGAACAGGACGACGCGGGCCGCGCCGTCTACGTCGAGCACCACAGGACGCTGGGCGACCGGGTGCGGGACGTGGTGGCCGGGGGCTTCCGGCTGGTGGACCTCGTCGAGCCCGAGTGGCCGGAGTGGAACCAGCAGGTCTGGGGCGGCTGGTCCCCGCTGCGCGGCGGGCTGCTGCCCGGCACGGCGATCTTCGTCTGCGAGCGCGACGACGACCGTGACGACGGCCGCGACGACAACAGGGGCGGCCACGGGGGCGGAGGCGGAGGCTCGTGAGCGCCGGGGCGCGCGCCGACGCGTGGGAGCGGCTGCCCGTGCGCGCAGCGCTGCCCGCGCTACGGGAGGCGCTGGAGGCGCGCGGGACCGCCGTGCTGCACGCGCCGCCCGGCACCGGCAAGACCACGCTGGTGCCGCTCGCGCTGGCCGGGCTGCTGGACGACGGCGCTCCGCCGCGGCGCGTGCTGGTCGCCGAGCCGCGCAGGATGGCGGCGCGCTCGGCCGCGCGGCGCATGGCGTGGCTGCTGGGCCAGCGCCCCGGTGAGAACGTCGGCTTCACGGTGCGCGGGGAGCGCAAGGTGGGGCGCCGCACGCGGGTCGAGGTCGTCACCACGGGGGTGCTGCTGCAACGGCTCCAGCGGGACCAGGAGCTGCCGGGGGTGGACGTCGTGCTGGTGGACGAGTGCCACGAGCGCCATCTGGACGCGGACACGGCGGTCGCGTTCCTCGTCGACGTACGCGCGACGCTGCGCCCCGAGCTGCGGCTGATCGCGGCCTCGGCGACGCAGGACAGCGCGTCCTGGGCGCAGCTTCTCACCGTCCTGGACGGTTCCGGGCCCGCGCCGGTCGTGTGGGCCAGTGGCGAGGGGCACGCCGTCGCGGTCCGCTACGTCCCGCCGCCCGCGCCCGTGCGTCCGGCCCACGGCACCTGGGTCGATCCCGCGCTGCTGCGGCACGTGGCGGCGACGGTGCGGCTGGCCCTGGACAGCGTTTCCGGGGGCATGGGCGGGGGTGGGGGTCCCGACGGCGATGTGCTGTGCTTCCTGCCGGGGGTCGGCGAGATCGCGCGGGTGGCCGGGCTGCTGGGCGACGTGGACGCTGACGTGCTGCAACTGCACGGGAGGGCGCCCGCCGCGACACAGGACGCGGTGCTGCGGGGGCGCGGCCCCTCGGATACGTCGGATACATCGGATACGGAGGGCTCTGGGGGCGGGCGGCGGCGGGTGATCCTCGCGACGTCCGTCGCCGAGTCGAGCCTGACGGTGCCCGGTGTGCGCGCGGTCGTCGACTCGGGCCTGGCCCGCGAGCCCAGGACGGACCACGCGAGGGGGCTGGGTTCGCTCGCGACGGTGCGGGTCTCGCTCGCCGCCTCGGCCCAGCGGGTGGGCCGGGCCGGTCGGGAGGCGCCCGGTGTGGCGTTCCGCTGCTGGGCGGAGGCGGAGGACGGGGGCCGTCCGCGCTGGCCGTCGCCGGAGATCACGGTCGCCGATCTGACGGCTTTCGCGCTCCAGGCCGCGTGCTGGGGCAGCCCCGACGCGGCGGACCTGGCGCTGCTTGACGTGCCTCCGGCCGGGGCGATGGCCGCGGCGCGGGAGGTGCTCGGCGCGATCGGCGCGGTGGGCCCCGACGGACGGGTGACCGCCAGGGGCACCCGCATGGCGCGGCTGGGCCTGCCGCCGCGCCTGGCCAGGGCGCTGCTCGACGGCGCGGACCTGGTGGGCCGCGAGCGTGCGGCCGAGGCGGTGGCGCTGCTGAGCGAGGAGCCGCCGAGGGAGTACGGGGACGACGCGGCGGAGGCGCTGCGGGCCGCGCGGCGCGGGCACGACGCGTACGGGGCGCGCTGGCGCGCTGAGGTCGCCAGGCTGCGGGGCGCGCTGGAGAGCACGTCGTCCCCGGAGGCTTCCCCCGGGGAAGGGCGACGGGCCGACAGCGGCTCCCTGGACGAGGCCGGGGCCGTGGGCGCTGTGGTGGCGCTCGCGTATCCGGAGCGGGTCGGGCGGGCGCGGGGCGCGGGCGCCTGCCTGATGGCCTCGGGCACGCGTGCCCGGTTGCGGGAGGGCTCGGCGCTGCGGGACGCGCCATGGCTGGCCGTGGCGGTCGCGGACCGCCCGGTGGGCGACGCCTTCGCGCGGGTGCGGCTGGCCGCCGCCGTCGACGAGGAGACTGCCCGTCGTGCGGCGGGCGCGCTCCACGGCGTACGGGAAGAGGTGCGCTGGGACGGCGCGCGCGGTGATGTGGTGGCCCGCGAAGTGGAGACGCTGGGCGCGGTCGAGCTGTCCGCGCGCCCCCTCTCGTCGCCCGATCCGGCGCGGGTGCGGGAAGCGGTGCTCGACGGGCTGCGCGGCGAGGGGCTCGGGCTGCTGCGCTGGTCGGAGGGCGCGAGGTCGCTGCGCGCCCGGCTGGCCTTCCTGCACAGGGAGCTGGGCGAGCCCTGGCCCGATGTGTCGGACGAGGCGCTGCTGGAGCGCGCCGGCGACTGGCTGGGGCAGGCGCGTTCACGCGCCGCGCTGGCCCGGATCGACGCCGCGCAGGTGCTGAAGGGGCTGCTGCCCTGGCGCGGTGGCGAGGCGGCGCGGCTGGACGAGCTGGCGCCCGAGCGCGTCGAGGTGCCGTCAGGGTCGCGGATACGCGTCGGCTACGACGGGGACCAGCCCGTACTGGCCGTGAAGTTGCAGGAGCTGTTCGGCTGGCGCGAGACGCCGCGGCTGGCGGGTGGGCGCGTGCCGCTGCTCGTCCATCTGCTGTCGCCCGCGGGGCGGCCCGCCGCCGTGACGGCGGACCTGGCCTCGTTCTGGCGCGAGGGCTACCACTCCGTACGGGCCGAGCTGCGCGGGCGCTACCCCAAGCACCCGTGGCCCGAGGATCCGACGACGGCGGAGCCGACGCGGCGCGTGTCGTCCCGTGCGGGTCAGGCGGGACGTGCGGGGCAGCCGGGGCGTGCGGGCGGGTCCGGTGCGGGCGGGAAGCGGGCGGGCGGCTGAGGCAGGCCGGGCCGGGCGGCGGCCCCGAGACCGGTCGGGGTCAGACCCCGGCGGGCTGGGGATCGGGGTCCGGGTCGAGGGCTGCGGCGTCGTCGTCGGACGCCGGGCCCGAGGGGCGCCGGGAGCGCGCCTCCAGGAGCAGCGAGAGCGTGAGCAGTCCGCCGCCGAGTACGAGGAAGCCCCACGGCAGATAGGCGGTCAGCAGCAGCACGAGCTGGCGCTGGGAGCTGACGAGGTCGTAGGTGGCGTCGAGGTAGTCGGGGCGTATCTTCACGTGCCCGGCGAAGGCGGTCAGCGGCTCCTTGTCGGGCTTGCCCGTCCAGCGCATCTCCTCCTTGTGGATCTCCTCCCCGTTGACGGGCGCTCCGGTTGTCGGCTCGACCCAGAACATGCGCTTCGTGCTGTACCAGCGCTCCATCCCGGCCTGCTTCACGACCTCGGGAGTGGCGCCCATGGGGAGCTTCTTGGGGACCTTGACCTTCGTCCACGGGATGGTCTGCTCGAAGTAGTAGACCTCCAGGCCGCGGAAGTTCTGGGTGCCCTTGTAGTGGATGGGCGCCGAGGTGCGGGTCTGGAAGTCGAAGTACTCGTAGTCCCGCTTCTCGGTGAGGAACGGCCACTTGTACTCGACGCCCTCGCGCCTGACCGGGTCCCCGTCGACGTGCTCGCCCTTCGCGTGGACGGGCTCCTGGGTGTGGGCGTCGAAGATGTAGCGCTCGGGGATGCGGGAGACCATCTCGCCGTCGGGGTCGGCGACGTAGCTGAGGGTGTCCCAGACGACGACGTCGCGGCCCGTGCTGTCCTTGACCTTCCCGGCTTCCTTCACGTTGCCCTTGAGGGTCTGCACGATGCTGACCTTGTCGACCTTCTTGGGCTTCATGGTCGCGTAGTCGAGGAGGGTGGCGTTCTTCGCCTCTAGGACCATGTCCTGGTACTGGCTGGGCGGGATCTTCGCCAGGCGCGGGAACGCGTACCAGCGCATGAGCGGGGACAGCGCGGTGAAGAAGACCGCGAAGGCGAGAAGGACCAGACTGGCTCGGCGGCGCATGGCGTGACGGCCCTCCTGCTACGGGTGCCGGGGGACGGTGGTGTGCAGCGGCTTCGGTGAGGTCTCGCCGGGCGGGACGCCGACGGCCGTCATCGCGAGGACGAGGGCGACGGCGGCCACCAGACCGATCCCGGCCGCGACGAGGGCGCGCATGCTCGGTACCTCCCGTACGGAAGAACTGATACAGCGTCAGGGCGGGGGCACCGTAGCAACGGGGGCGCGAGATGAGAACACGTCGCACCGGACGGGGCCGCACCGCACCGCAGTGGGCCGGGCCGTACGCGAAACACCGCACCGCCGTCGCGGCGTGACGGCGGTGCGGTGCGGGTGGTGTCCGGTGCGGGTCAATTCCGGGCTTGGGCCTGGGCCTGGGCCGTCAGGACTTCGCCACCTCCAGCTCGACGGTCAGCTTCGCGCCGTCGGCCGTGGTGAGCTGGAGCTTGAACGTGCCCTCGTTCCCGTCGGTGTAGATCTTCGGGAGCCGCAGCACGCCCTCGGCGTCGGTCTTGAGGCCGCTGAGGGAGCGCACGGTCTTGCCGTCCGCCTTGAAGTACGGGCCCTTGTGGTTCTGCACGGGGAGGGCGCCGTCGGTGATCATCTTGGCGGAGACCGGCACACCGGGCACGGCCGCGCCCTTGTACGTGGCCTTGACCTCGACCGCGTCGGCGAAGCTGCCGTTCGCCCCGGCCTTCAGCTCGTCGCCGGAGACGCGGGTCAGCTTGTCGGCCCTGGCCTTGACCGTCGCACTGAAGTCGGCCCGCAGCGAGGTGCCCACGGCCGTCGCGCGGACGGTGAAGGTCCCGGCCTCGGCACCCGCGCTCAGCTTGGGCGCGGTGGCGATGCCGTCGGCGTTGGTGGAGACGGTGGCGCTGCGCGCGCCTCCGGGGAAACGCGCGCCGGTCTCGCCGACGATGGCGAACTTCACGCGCGCCTCGTCGACCGGCTTGCCCTTGCTGTTCTCAGCGCGTACGCGCAGGCGCTCGGCGAAGGTGCCGCCCGCCGTCGCCGTCACCGCGCGGTCGCTGTCGTGCTCCAGGACGCTGGGGGCCGTGGGGCTCGGGGAGGGCGACTCGCTCTCCCCGCCTCCGCCGCCGCTGCCTCCGGGCTTGGACGGGTCGGGACTGGGGCTGCCGGGCTTGCTGGGCTTCTGGGAGCCGTTGCCGCCCGGGGTCTTCCCGCCTCCCTTGCCGGAACCGCCGTTGTCACCCGACTTCCCGCCGCTGCTGCCGCTACCGCTGCCGCCCGACGAGCCGCCGGACGCGTTCTTGTTGCCCGCGCCGGGAGAGGTGGGAAGCTGGCCCAGGCCGTCCGGGACCTCGTGGGCGCCCTTGCGGTAGAACTCGTACCAGGACAGGACCGTGCGCAGATAATCCTGGGAGTTGTTGTAGCTCAGGATCGCGCGGTCCAGATCGGCCTTCTGTGACAGGTCACGGCCGCCCGCGCAGAGGTACTTGCCCGCCGCGAGCGCGGCGTCGTAGACGTTGTTCGGGTCCTTGCGGCCGTCGCCGTTCCCGTCCGCGCCCCAACTGGCCCACGTCGACGGTATGAACTGCATCGGGCCGACGGCCCTGTCGTACGTCGAGTCGCCGTCCCACTCGCCGCCGTCCGTGTCCGTGATCCGGGCGAATCCCTCGCCGTTCAGCACGGGGCCGAGGATCGGCTTGAGGGTGGTGCCGTTCTTGTCGACGGCGCCGCCGCGTGCCTGGCCCGACTCCACCTTGCCGATGGCCGCGAGGAGTTCCCAGCGCAGCCCGCAGTTGGGCAGGGAGGCCGTCAGTGAGGACTGCGCCTTCTTGTACGCGTCCAGTACGGAGGCCGGTATGCCCGACTCCGCCTCTCCCACGCCGGGTATCGCCGAGGCGCCGTCGGACGGCGCGGGGGACTCCAGTGGTGGCAGTTCCGTGTGGTACGAGTCGTCGCCCTGGGCACCACTGTCGCGCTGCGCCGAGTCCGCGCGTGCCTTGCCGTCCTCGTCCGAGCCGCCGCCCAGCACCGCGCCCGGTGCCTGCGAGGCGGTGAGCGCCGCCATCGCGACGGCCGCGATGGCCGTACTGGTCACTCCCCTGCGGAGCCTGCTGCCGCCTACGCGCCGCCCTCCGTCCGTAGCGGTGTACTGCCTGGCCGCTGCGTGCCTACCGCGGTACCGCCCCATGAGCCCGTCCCGTCCTCTCCCCTTCGGACACCGCACCCGTGAACTGTCGTGACCTTACGACAAGTCCAGGCCCGAAGTCAGCGCTCGTGGGGCACTCCGGGCACTCCCGGCGCATTTGGCGGGTTCGGGACGGTGCCGGACCCGAGGCGGATTCCGGTTTCGCGAAGGTGAGGGGGATTCGTCCCCGGGGCCTGGCCCGGGACTCCGGGGTTTCCGGGTCCCGGATTCCCGGGGCTGCGGGGCTGCGGGGCTGCGGGCGCTAGGAGAGTCCGGGGTGCTCCGGGGGCTCGGGGGGATCGGGGATCTCGGAGGGTCCGGGGCCGTCGGAAGGCTGCGGGCCGTCGACGGGGCCGGGGCTCTGCGGGCTGGTTCCGGTGCCCGCGGTGTCCGCGGTGTCCGCCGGAACGCTGCCGTCCGGGGTCCGGTCGATGGAGCCGTGCGGCGTGTAGCCCCGGCGTTCCTGTTTGCGCCCGGAGTGAAGGTTCCGGTTCACGGCGTGCGCCAGGCGTTCGATCGTCCGGACGCTCTGGGCCATCGACCCGTCGTCCTGGGTGAGCACGGCCATGCGGTACGGACCCTTCGCGCCACCCGTGAAGGCGCCGACGCTGTGGACGCGCCAGCCGCCCGAGGGCCGCGACAGCCAGCCGTTCTTCAGATGGACCCGCACCCGGCGCGGCACCCCGGCCGAGACGCCCCAGCGCTGGCCGCGCTGGACCCTGCCGAGGAGGGTGAGCGCGTGGCTGCGGTTCTTGAGGAAGGACTTGGCGTTGGTGAGCAGACCCAGCAGCCGCGTCTGGTCGCGGGCCGAGGTACGGGTGAGGCCCCAGAGGCGTCCCGGGCCCAGCGTGGTGTCCTGCGTACCGGCCTCGCGCAGGAACGCGTGCAGACGGGACCGGCCCAGGTCCGACCACAGGGTGGAGGCGGCGGAGTTGTCGGAGCGCGTGATCATCGCGCGCAGGAGCTGTGCCTCCCGGCTGGTGAGTCCGCCGCCCTTGCCCTTGTCCTTGCCGCGCGTCTCGGCGCGGTGCAGCGTCGCCTCCATGATCAGCACCTTGGTGACGCTGGCCGCCTCGTACTGTGATCGCTCCCGTGACCGGCAGCGCATCCCGTACGCCTCGGCGCGCACGTCGAACGCGATGGACCCCGGTCTGGTCCGCAGCACCTTGCGCAGCTCGCGTTCGACGCGCGCCGCGAAGGCGGGGCGCGTCGGCGAGGTGCAGATCTTCGGAGCGGCGGGCTTCGCGGACGCGGACGGCTTCGCGGACGCGGACGGCTTCGCGGACGCGGACGGCTTCGCCGGGGTGGCGGAGGCGGCGGGGGTGCCGTCGGGGATGCCGGGGTCGGCGTGGTGAGGGGCGGTGGCCGCCAGCGTCGCGGAGGCCGGGGCGCACAGGGTGAGGACCAGGGCGCCGACGACCAGTGCGCGGCTGCCCGCGCGGGCGCGGGCAGCCACCGGTGTCACCTCGGTCGGATGGGGGCGGGTGCGGGGCGCCATGGGTGCGCTTGTCCGGGCGGGAGGGGTGCCGTTGACGACCATGGGCCCACCTTCCGGTGACGTGTGCCAGCGCCGCACGCGGGACTGCGCCAAGCGGCGCAACGGCGCCCGGCCGCGGAACCGGCCCGCGCCACGGCCGAGGCACCGGAACCCCCGCCCAGCTCCTGCGGCCCCTGCCCGACGCACCCGGCCAACGAGCCCCGGACACGGAACCGGAGCCCACCCCGGCCGGACGCGCCAGCACCCCCGCCCGGCCCTCAGCCAGCACACTTACCCGGCCAACGGGCCCCGCCCCGCGAAGCAGGGCCCCTCCGGAGGGGGAGCACCGCAACCCGCTCGGTCGACGGCGGCGCCCCGCCTCCGCCTGCGTCAGTGCGCCGCGGACTCCCAGTCCGGGCCGGAACCGACGGAGACGTCCAGCGGGGCGCGCAGCTTTGCCGCCCCGGCCATCTCGCGCCGGACCAGCTCCTCCACCGCTTCCCGCTCGCCCGGCGAGATCTCCAGCACGATTTCGTCGTGCACCTGGAGCAGCATGCGCGAGCTGAGCTTCTCCTTGCGCAGTGCCTCGTCCACGCGCAGCATCGCGATCTTGACGATGTCGGCCGCCGTGCCCTGGATCGGCGCGTTGAGCGCCATCCGCTCGGCCATCTCGCGGCGCTGGCGGTTGTCGCTGTTGAGGTCGGGGAGATAGCGGCGGCGGCCCAGGATCGTCTGGGTGTAGCCGATGGCGCGGGCCTCCTCCACGACGTTCTGGAGATAGTCCCGCACGCCGCCGAAGCGCTCGAAGAAGTTGTCCATCAGCCTGCGGGCCTCGTCCGGGGCGATGCCGAGCTGCTGGGAGAGGCCGAAGGCGGACAGGCCGTACGCCAGCCCGTAGGACATCGCCTTGATCTTGCGGCGCATCTCGGGATCGACCTGGGACTTCTCCACGCCGAAGACCTGCGAGGCGACGGTGGTGTGCAGGTCCTCGCCGGAGGTGAACGCCTCGATCAGGCCCGCGTCCTCCGAGAGGTGGGCCATGACGCGCAGCTCGATCTGGCTGTAGTCCGCGGTCATGAGGGACTCATAGCCCTCGCCGACGCGGAAGCCCTTGCGGATCGCGCGGCCCTCGTCCGTGCGCACCGGCACGTTCTGGAGGTTGGGTTCCGTGGAGGAGAGGCGGCCCGTCGCCGCCACGGTCTGGCTGAAGCTGGTGTGGATGCGGCCGTCGGCGGCGATGGTCTTGATCAGGCCCTCGACGGTGGTGCGCAGCTTCTGCTGCTCGCGGTAGCGCAGCATCAGCACCGGCAGCTCGTGCTCGGTCTGCGCGGCGAGCCAGGCGAGGGCGTCGGCGTCCGTGGTGTAGCCGGTCTTGGTCTTCTTCGTCTTGGGCAGGCCCAGCTCGCCGAAGAGGACCTCCTGGAGCTGCTTGGGCGAGCCGAGGTTGAACTCGTGGCCCACCGCCGCGTGCGCTTCCTTCACCGCCTGCTGGACTGCGTCGGCGAACTGCTGCTCCATCTTCGTCAGCCACTCGCGGTCGGCCGCGATGCCCGCGCGCTCCATGCGGGCCAGCAGCGCCGAGGTGGGCAGCTCCATGTCCCGCAGCAGCTCCGCCGCGCCGACCTGCGCCAGCCTGCCCTCGAAGACCTCGCCGAGATCGAGGATCGTGCGGGCCTTGGCCATCAGCGCCTCGGCCTCCGCCTGCTCGTCCACGCCGAAGGCGAGCTGTCCGCCGCCCTCGGCCGCTGGGCCCAGCTCGCGGCCCAGATACTCCACGGACAGCGCGTCCAGCGCGAAGGAACGGCGGCCCGGCTTGTCCAGATAGGCGGCCAGCGCGGTGTCCATGTGGACGCCCTCGACGCTCCAGCCCTGCTCACCGAAGACCCGCATGATCGCCTTGGCGTCGTGCAGGACCTTCTTCCTGGCCGTGTCGGCGCTCCAGGCGGCGAACGCCTTCTCGTCGGCCTCGTCCAGTTGCGCGGGATCGAACCAGGCGGCCGGGCCCTCGGCCGTGGCCAGCGCGATCTCGCTGACGCTGCCCGTGCCCAGCTTCCACACATCGACCGTGGCCAGGCCGAGCGGCACGCCCCCGTGCTCGTCCAGCCACGGGCCCAGCTCGCCCGCGCCGAGCACGGCGCCGTCCACCTGGACTCCGGCGTCCGGGACGATCTCCTCCTCGACCGCTCCGGGATCGACGGCGAACAGCCGCTCCCGGAAGTTCGGGTTGCGGAACTCCAGCGCGTCCAGGACGACTCCGAGTGCCTCCCTGTCGTACGCCGCGCGCTCCAGGTCATCCGGGCGGCAGGGCAGCTCGACGTCCCTGACCAGCTCCGTCAGATGGCGGTTGAGTTTGATGGAGTCCAGGTGCTCGCGGAGGTTCTGCCCGGCCTTGCCCTTGACCTCCTCGGCGCGCTCGATGAGATCCGCGAGGGAGCCGAACTGGGTGATCCACTTCGTGGCGGTCTTCTCGCCGACGCCGGGGATGCCCGGGAGGTTGTCCGACGGGTCACCGCGCAGGGCCGCGAAGTCCGGGTACTGGGAGGGCGACAGGCCGTACTTCTCCAGCACCTTCTCGGGCGTGAAGCGCGTCAGCTCCGAGACGCCCTTCGTGGGGTAGAGCACCGTGACCTGATCGCTCACGAGCTGGAAGGAATCGCGGTCACCGGTGACGATCGAGACCTGGAAGCCCTCGGCCTCGGCCTGGGTGGCGAGAGTGGCGATGACATCGTCCGCCTCGAAGCCGTCGACGGCGAAGCGGCGCACCCCCATCGCGTCCAGCAGCTCCCCGATCAGCTCGACCTGGCCCTTGAACTCGTCCGGGGTCTTGGAGCGGTTCGCCTTGTACTCGGCGAACTCCTCGGAGCGCCAGGTCTTGCGCGAGACGTCGAAGGCGACGGCGAAGTGGGTGGGCGCTTCGTCGCGCAGGGTGTTCGCCAGCATCGAGGCGAAGCCGTAGATCGCGTTCGTCGGCTGGCCCGTGGAGGTGGAGAAATTCTCCGCGGGCAGCGCGAAGAACGCCCTGTAGGCCAAAGAGTGCCCGTCCATGAGGAGCAGGCGCTGCGCGTGCTGGGGTGCCGTCTCTTTCGATGCCTTCTTAGCCACGTCCCCGATACTGTCACGGCCCACTGACAATCCGGTTCCCCCGCCCGCGAGCCCCGGAAGCGCCGGGCCGAAGCCGGGCCGAAGCCGTCACCCCGCGTCCCCTCGTGTCACTCCCGCCACGCTCGGTCACCCGCGCAGTGTGCCCTCCGGCACCCCGGCCCCGTCCCCCTCCCGTCCGCGCCGCACACCGTGGCAGGATCGGCACCATGCGTAAGCCGCCTGCTCAGGACCCGGTCCAGGACTCCCCCGACGTCTCCGCGCCCCAGCACTACGCCGCCGGAACGGCCGCCGTCGGGCACTCCCTCCGCATCGCCCAGCAGCAGATGGGGGTGCGCCGCACCGCGCTCACCCTGCTCCGGGTCAACCAGAAGGACGGCTTCGACTGTCCGGGCTGCGCCTGGCCCGAGCCGGACAAGCGGCACGCGGCCGAGTTCTGCGAGAACGGCGCCAAGGCCGTCGCCGAGGAGGCGACGCTGCGCAGGGTCACCCCGGAGTTCTTCGCCGAGCACCCCGTCGCCGACCTCGCGCACCGCTCCGGCTACTGGCTCGGCCAGCAGGGCCGTCTCACCCGGCCGATGTACCTGCCCGAGGGCGGCGAGCGCTACGAACCGGTCTCCTGGGAGCGCGCGTTCGACATCATCGCCGAGGAACTGACCGCGCTGGACTCCCCGGACGAGGCCCTCTTCTACACCTCGGGCCGCACCAGCAACGAGGCCGCGTTCCTCTACCAGCTCTTCGCGCGCGAGTTCGGCACCAACAACCTGCCCGACTGCTCCAACATGTGCCACGAGTCCTCGGGCTCCGCGCTCACCGAGACCCTCGGCGTCGGCAAGGGCAGCGTGCTGCTGGACGACCTCCACAAGGCCGATCTGATCATCGTCGCCGGGCAGAACCCGGGCACCAACCACCCCCGCATGCTCTCCGCGCTGGAGAAGGCGAAGGCGGGCGGTGCGAAGATCATGACGGTGAACCCGCTGCCCGAGGCGGGCCTGGAGCGGTTCAAGAACCCGCAGACCCCGCGCGGCCTCGCGGGCGGCGGCACCCCGCTGACCGACCTGTTCCTCCAGATCCGCATCGGCGGCGACCAAGCCCTCTTCCGCGCGCTGAACCGGCTCGTCCTGGAGACGGAGGGCGCCGTCGACGAGGAGTTCGTGCGCACCTACACGCACGGCTTCGAGGAGTTCGCGCGCACCGCACGCGAGGGCGACGCCGACTGGGAGGCGACGCTCGCGGCGACGGGCCTGGACCGGGCCGAGATCGAGGCCGCCCTGCGCATGGTCCTGGAGTCCGAGCGCACCGTCGTGTGCTGGGCGATGGGCCTCACCCAGCACAAACACTCCGTGCCCACCATCCGCGAGGTCGTCAACTTCCTGCTGCTGCGCGGCAACATCGGCCGCCCCGGCGCGGGCGTCTGCCCCGTGCGCGGGCACAGCAACGTGCAGGGCGACCGCACCATGGGCATCTTCGAGCGGCCCGCGCCCGCGTTCCTGGACGCCCTGGAGAAGGAGTTCGGCTTCGCGCCCCCGCGCGAGCACGGGCTGGACGTCGTCCGCGCCATCCGCGCCCTGCGCGACGGGCAGGCCAAGGTCTTCTTCGCGATGGGCGGCAACTTCGTGGCCGCCTCGCCCGACACCGACGTCACCGAGGACGCGATGCGCCGCGCACGGCTGACGGTGCACGTCTCCACGAAGCTGAACCGCTCACACTGCGTCACGGGCGCCCGCGCCCTGATCCTGCCCACGCTGGGCAGGACCGAGCGCGACCTCCAGGGCAGCGGCGAGCAGTTCGTGACCGTCGAGGACTCCATGGGCATGGTGCACGCCTCGCGCGGGCGCCTGGACCCGGCGAGCGAGCACCTGCTGTCCGAGCCCGCGATCGTCAGCCGGATGGCCCGCCGCGTGCTGGGCGCGGACTCGGCCACGCCGTGGGAGGAGTTCGAGAAGGACTACGCGACGATCCGCGACCGCATAGCCCGCGTCATCCCCGGCTTCGAGGACTTCAACGCCCGCGTGGCACGCCCCGAGGGATTCGCGCTGCCGCACGCGCCGCGCGACGACCGCCGCTTCCCCACCGCCACGGGGAAGGCCAACTTCACCGCGGCGCCCGTCGAGTACCCGAGGCTGCCGGAGGGGCGGCTGCTGCTCCAGACGCTGCGCTCCCACGACCAGTACAACACCACGATCTACGGCCTCGACGACCGCTACCGGGGCATCAAGAACGGCCGCCGCGTCGTCCTCGTACACCCCGAGGACGCGACGGCGCTCGGCCTGGCCGACGGCGCCTACGCCGACCTCACCAGCGAGTGGAACGACGGCACCGAGCGTACGGCGCGCGGCTTCCGCGTCGTGCACTACCCGACCGCGCGCGGCTGCGCCGCCGCCTACTACCCGGAGACGAACGTCCTCGTGCCCCTGGACGCCACCGCCGACGTCAGCAACACCCCGGCCAGCAAGTCCGTGGTGATCCGCGTCACTCCCTCCTGAGCGCACGCTCAGCCACCTGATAGGAACAGGTGGGTACGACAGCGACATGACCGGCCGACGGTGCCGGCCGCACGAGGGTGATCGGAGCCGCAGCCCATGGGCGAGCAGACCACGACCAAGTTCCCGCAGGAGATCCTCGACCAGTGGGCGGGCTCAGGGCTCGACCTGCCGTCCCTCTTCTCGGCCGGTCACCTCGGCGAGCGCATGGGCCTCCAGGTGGTGGAGGCGGCACCGGAGAGGGTCGTCGGCACCCTCCCCGTAGAGGGCAACACCCAGCCGTACGGGCTGCTGCACGGCGGCGCCTCCGCCGTGCTCGCCGAGACCCTCGGCTCGGTCGGCGCCATGCTGCACGGCGGCCCCGGCAAGATCGCCGTCGGCGTCGACCTCAGCTGCACCCACCACCGCGGCCTGCGCTCAGGGCTGGTCACCGGCGTCGCCACCCCCGCGCACCAGGGCCGCAGCACCGCCACGTACGAGGTCGTCATCACCGACGAGCGGGGCAAGCGGGTGTGCACGGCCCGGCTGACCTGCATGCTGCGCGACGCCTCACCCGACGGCGGCAGCACCGGCAACCCCGAGGGCGCCGCGCGCTGACCCTGTGCTGACCGCCCGCTGACCCTTCGCCGACCGCACCACGCGGCCGGAGCGCCCGCAACCGGTGCGCCCGGCCGCGCACCGGCACGCGCTCTGGCCCCCGGCCCGCGAGCCCGCTAGCTTCACGCGCATGGGGGACTCCGTGCGCGAACCCGAAGTGCTGGCGGCCGGGGACGAATCACGGCGCCTGCACGAGCGCTGGGAAACCCTCCCCCACCGCGTACGCCGCACGGCCGTCACCGCGCTCGGCCTCGCCCTGCTCGCCGCCGCCACCGGCTACGCGCTCGCCGTACGCCCCGGCCCCCCGCACGCCCCGCCGCGCGCCCGCGCCCCCTACCCCGCGCAGGCCGTCAGCGTCAGCTTCTCGCGGATCAGCGACGTCTCCCCCGACGAGGGGACGTTCACGATCGAGCTGCTCGCCAGCACCACCTCGCCCGTCTCCGTCGAACGCGTCACCCAGGGCTACGAAGCGCTCGACCTCACCTCCGCCTCGCCGCACCCCGTCGAGGTCACCGCGTACTCCCCCAAGAAGCTCATCCTGCGTGCGCGGATCATCAGTTGCCGAGGGCTGCCGATCGACGCGGGCATGCCCTTCCTCGAAGTGACGCTCCGTAACACGCGCGCGGTACAGGACTTCAGCGTGATCCCGGGAGAAAGGTACGCACACGAACTGACGCGGGTATTCCGTACGGTATGCGGACCCTCTTCGCGCCCCTCCGCACCCGCCCCCTGAGCCAACTGGCCCTTCGATGCCCGATACGTGTCCGCTACATCGCCGATACACCCCGAAACAGAACCGTTGTAAGGGACACCGCGCCCGGAGAGGTACACCTCGACGCGCGTCAATAACAAGAGAGTCACATCCTGGCTTGCACCTCTGCCCGACTCCAGTCCTCGGCCATAGAGTCACCGCCAGTCACCGCGCCGCCGGGCGTGCGATGCGAGCACCGATCTGTACCACCCCAGTACGGCCCGGCGCGCCTACGGCCATTCACCTGTGATGGCCGCGCCAGGGGAAAGGACTGATCGTGCGTCACCGTTCCTTGCTCATACTCACCACCGCCGTCACCGCGGGAGCCCTCACGCTCTCCGCGTGCGGATCACGCGACGAAAGCGGCGGCGGGGACAGTGGGAAGAACACCACTGTCACCATCGGGCTCGATGCCCCGCTCACCGGTGACCTGTCCGCTCTGGGCCAGGGCATCAAGAACTCGGCCGACCTCGCGGTCAAGACCGCGAACAAGGAGAAGACGGCCGAGGGCGTCACCTTCAAGCTGGAGCCGCTCGACGACGCGGCCCAGCCCTCGGCAGGACAGCAGAACGCCAACAAGTTCGTCGCCAACGACGAGGTCATCGGCGCCGTCGGCCCCCTGAACTCCAACGTCGGCCAGTCGATGCAGAAGGTCTTCGACAAGGCGAGCATGGTCCAGATCTCGCCCGCCAACACGGCACCCGAGCTGTCCCAGGGCAACAACTGGCGCACCGGCAAGAAGGAGCGCCCCTTCGACACGTACTTCCGCACCTCCACGACGGACGCCATCCAGGGCCCGTTCGCCGCGCAGTACATGTACAACGAGAAGAAGCTCAAGTCCGTCTACGTGGTCGACGACAAGAAGACCTACGGCAAGGGCCTCGCGGCGACCTTCAAGGCCGAGTTCGAGAAGCTGGGCGGCAAGGTGGTCGGCACCGACCACGTCGACCCCAAGGAGAAGGACTTCACCGCCGTCGCCAACAAGATCGCCAAGGCGAAGCCCGAATTCGTCTACTACGGCGGCGAGTACCCGGCCGGCGCCCCCCTCTCCGACCAGGCCAAGCAGGCCGGGCTCGACGGCCCCGTCGTCGGCGGTGACGCACTCTTCAGCGCCGAGTACGTGAAGCTGGCCAAGAAGAACTCCGAGGGCGACCTCGCCTCCTCCGTCGGCGCCCCCCTGGAGACGCTCGACACGGCCAAGGAGTTCATGAAGAACTACAAGGCCGAGGGCTACAAGCTCCCCTACGAGGCATACGGCGGCTACGCCTACGACTCCACCTGGGCCATCATCGAGGCCGTCAAGGCAGTCGTCGAGAAGAACGACGGCAAGCTGCCCGAGGACATCAACGAGGCCCGCGAGCAGGTCGTCGAAGCCACCCAGGACGTCAAGTTCGACGGCGTCAGCGGCCAGGTCGGCTTCGACCAGTACGGCGACACCACCAACAAGCAGCTCTCGCTGTACGAGGTCAAGAACGGCGAGCACAAGCCCGTCAAGACCGGCACCTTCAACGACTGACCCGGGCCAACCGCCCCGTCCCGCACGCCCACACACCCGCGGGGGCGCCAACAGCGCCCCCGCGCGGTCGTATCTGACACCACTCGGAGGCCCAGCGGTGAACGACCTGCCGCAGCAACTGGCCAGTGGACTCATTCTCGGCGCGATGTACGGTCTCATCGCGATCGGTTACACGATGGTCTACGGCATCATCCAGCTCATCAACTTCGCCCACGGTGAGATCGTCATGGTCGGCTCCTTCGGAGCACTGACCGCATGGCTGATCCTCCCCGAGGGCACCTCGCTCGTCCTCGCCCTGCCCCTCATGCTCCTCATGGCGGTCGCCGTCACCGTCCTCGTCGGCATCGGGGCCGAGCGATTCGCCTACCGGCCGCTGCGCGGAGCACCACGGCTCGCCCCGCTCATCACCGCCATCGGCCTCTCGATCATGCTCCAGCAGCTCATCTGGACGTTCTACCCGGACGCCAAGAAGGCCCGCTCCTTCCCCCAGTTCAGCGGCGAGAGCTTCGAGATCCTCGGCGCCAACATCCAGCGCGGCGAGATCTTCCTGCTCATAGCGGCCCCCATCTGCATGGCCGCACTCGGCTTCTTCGTCGCCAAGACCCGCACAGGCCGGGCCATGCAGGCGACCTCGCAGGACCCCGACACCGCCAAGCTGATGGGCATCAACACCGACCGCATCATCGTCACCGCCTTCGCCATCGGAGCCGCCTTCGGCGGCGTCGCCGCGCTCGCCTACGGCCTCAAGTACGGGCAGATCGACTTCAAGATCGGCTTCATCCTCGGCCTCAAGGCATTCACGGCGGCCGTCCTCGGAGGCATCGGCAACATCTACGGCGCCATGCTCGGCGGCCTCGTCCTCGGCCTCGCCGAATCCCTCGCCACCGCCTACATCGAACACATCCCCGGCATGGACCTGTTCGGCGGCGGCGCCTGGAAGAACGTCTGGGCCTTCGCCCTCCTCATCCTTGTACTGCTGGTACGGCCCCAGGGCCTGCTCGGCGAGCGCGTCGCGGACAGGGCGTGATACGCATGACGGCCACCGACCCCACCACCCCCGCAGAGCCCGACGGCCCCGACACGGCCAAAACCACCACCAGCGACCGCACCACACCGGGCGCACTCCCGCTCCCCGCAGGCGCGGCACGCCTCATCACAGCGGCCGGAGCCGCCGCCACCTTCGCGAGCACCATGCTCGCCTGGACCTGGACCGCCGAATTCCCCGGCGACCTCACCTACTACGGCTCGCCCGTGGACCTCCAGCTCCTCACCCTCGTCGGCTCCGTCCTCACCCTCCTCTTCCTCCTCTCCGGCGCCTACCGAGTCCGCGGACTGCGCTGGCTCACCCCCGGCGGCACCCACAGCCCCGTACTCCTCCTCGCCCTCGGCACCCTCGGCACCACCTGGTACACGGCGGGCGCCATCACCGGCACCCTCGGCGGAATCGTCAACTTCGAACCCGGCATGTGGGTCGCCGTACTCGCCACCCTCACCACCGTCGCCGGAGCCCTCGGACTCCCCGCCGACACCCCCTACGAACCCCTCCCGGGACAGGAGCGGCCCAACCCCTGGCAGCGGCTGCTGCACTCCTTCAAAGCACCCGCGCCCACCCCCGCCAAGGAACTCCCCGGCTGGGCCGAGATCCTCGTCATCGCCGTCTCCTTCGGCGCCGGCCTCTACCTGTTCACCTACGGCATCGACACCTCGTACGGCGAACTCTTCGTCGGCTACCTCGTCCTCGTCGGCTTCGCCGCACCCGCGCTCGGCAGAGCCGGACTCACCCGACGCCTCGCAGGACTCACCGGCAAACACCGCACCATCTCCCTCACGGCCGCCTTCGTCGCCGCCGCCTGCTTCCCCTTCACCCAGAGCAGCGACCAGTACACCTCCGTCGCCGCCAACATCCTCATCTTCGCCACCGTCGCCCTCGGCCTGAACGTCGTCGTCGGCCTCGCCGGACTCCTCGACCTCGGCTACGTCGCCTTCCTCGGCGTCGGCGCCTACGCCGCGGCCCTCGTCTCCGGCTCCGAGACCTCCGTACTCGGCGTCCAATTCCCCTTCTGGGCCGCCGTCCTCACCGGCGCCGGAGCCTCACTCGTCTTCGGCGTCCTCATCGGCGCCCCCACCCTGCGGCTCCGCGGCGACTACCTCGCCATCGTCACCCTCGGCTTCGGCGAGATCTTCCGCATCGTCATGGAAAACCTCGACGGCTCCTCAGGACCCTCCGTCACCAACGGAGCCAACGGCATCGCCAACATCCCCGACCTGGAGATCTTCGGCTTCAACCTCGGCGAGGACCACACCGTCCTCGGCTTCGAACTCGGCCCCTTCGCCAACTACTACCTGCTGATGCTGATCTTCACGATCATCGTCGTCACCGTCTTCCGGCGCGCCGACCGCTCCCGCATCGGCCGCGCCTGGGTCGCCGTCCGCGAAGACGAGACCGCAGCCCGCGCCATGGGCATCAACGGCTTCCGCGTCAAGCTCATCGCCTTCGCACTCGGCGCCACCCTCGCCGGAATGGCAGGCACCGTACAGGCACACGTCACCTCGTCCGTCACACCCGAGCAGTACCAGTTCGTCGAGGTCGTCCCGCCCAACTCCGCCTTCCTCCTCGCCGCCGTCATCCTCGGCGGCATGGGCACCGTCTCCGGACCCCTCATCGGCGCCTCACTGCTCTACCTCATCCCCGCCAAGCTCCAGTTCATCGGCGACTACCAACTGCTGCTCTTCGGCCTCGCACTCGTCCTCCTCATGCGCTTCCGCCCCGAGGGCCTCATCGCCGACCGGCGCAAGCAGCTCGAATTCCACGACACAGGACAGCTCGACGTGCCCAAGGGCACACCCGGCCTCAGCAAGACGGGGGCATGAGACAGATGACCACCACAACCACGACCACAACCCCCGGCACCACACCGGCGGACGGCAGCCCCGTACTGGAAGCCTCCGGCGTCACCATGCGCTTCGGCGGACTCACCGCGGTCCAGAACGTCGACCTCACCGTCGGCAGCGGCGAGATCCTCGGACTCATCGGACCCAACGGCGCCGGCAAGACCACCTTCTTCAACTGCCTCACCGGCCTCTACGTCCCCACCGAGGGAACCGTCTCCTACAAGGGCAAAGTGCTGCCGCACCGCTCCCACCTGGTCACCCAGGCAGGCATCGCCCGCACCTTCCAGAACATCCGCCTCTTCGCCAACATGACGGTCCTGGAAAACGTCCTCGTAGGACGCCACACCCGCACCCGCGAAGGACTCTGGTCCGCACTCCTGCGCGGACCCGGCTTCAAGAAAGCCGAACGCGAATCCGAGGAACGCGCCATGGAACTCCTCGAGTTCACCGGCCTCACCGCCAAACGCGAACACCTCGCCCGCAACCTCCCCTACGGCGAACAACGCAAGCTGGAGATCGCCCGCGCCCTCGCCAGCGAACCCGGCCTGCTCCTGCTCGACGAACCCACAGCGGGCATGACCGCCAGCGAGACCAGCGCCACCCGCGACCTCGTCCTCGCCGTACGCGAACAGGGCACCGCCGTCCTCGTCATCGAGCACGACATGCGGTTCATCTTCAACCTCTGCGACCGCGTCGCCGTCCTCGTACAGGGCCAAAAACTCGTCGAGGGCAGCCCCGAACAGGTCCAGAACGACGACCGCGTCGTCGCCGCCTACCTCGGCACCCCCTTCGAAGGCGCCCCCGGCGCCGAAGAAGCCGCCGAGGTCCAGGCAGCGGAACAAGCCGCCACGGCAGCGCCCGGGGGCAGCGACACGGCGACCGGACGCGGGCGCAACGATTCAGAGGAAGGGGGCAAGGACTGATGCCACTGCTCGAAGTCGAAGACCTACGCGTCGCCTACGGCAAGATCGAAGCCGTCAAAGGCATCTCGTTCAACGTCGAAGCCGGACAGGTCGTCACCCTCATCGGCACCAACGGCGCGGGCAAGACCACCACCCTGCGCACCCTCTCAGGCCTGCTCAAGCCCCTCGCCGGAAAGATCGTCTTCAACGGCGAACCCCTCAACGGCGTCGGCGCCCACAAGATCGTCGCCATGGGACTCGCCCACTCCCCCGAAGGCCGCCGTATCTTCCCCCGGCTCACCATCGAGGAGAACCTCCAGCTCGGAGCCTTCCTCCGCAAGGACACCCCGGGCATCCAACAGGACATCAACCGCGCCTACGAACTGTTCCCCATCCTCGGAGAACGCCGCCGCCAGGCCGCCGGAACCCTCTCCGGCGGCGAACAGCAGATGCTCGCCATGGGCCGCGCCCTGATGTCCCGCCCGAAGCTCCTCATGCTCGACGAGCCCTCCATGGGGCTCTCCCCGATCATGATGCAGAAGATCATGGAGACCATCACCGAGCTGAAGTCCCAGGGCACGACGATCCTGCTCGTCGAGCAGAACGCCCAGGCGGCCCTCTCCCTCGCCGACCACGGCCACGTCATGGAGATCGGCACCATCGCCCTCTCCGGCACCGGCCAGGAACTCCTGCACGACGAATCCGTACGCAAGGCGTACCTCGGCGAGGACTGACGCCCTTCCGCGACGCGTGACGCGTGACGCGGGGCCGCACAACACCGAGGGCCCGCCCGGAATGTCCGGGCGGGCCCTCGGCACACGCTCACTACTTCTGCTTCTTCTCCTCGGCATCCGCCAGCACAGCCTCCGCGACCTGCTGCATCGAGAGCCTGCGGTCCATCGACGTCTTCTGGATCCACCGGAACGCGGCAGGCTCCGCCAACCCGTACTGGGTCTGGAGCACACTCTTCGCCCGGTCCACCAGCTTCCGCGTCTCCAGCCGCTGCGAGAGATCCGCGACCTCCTGCTCCAGCGCCTTCAGCTCCGTGAACCGCGACACCGCCATCTCGATGGCCGGAACCACATCACTCTTGCTGAACGGCTTCACCAGATACGCCATCGCCCCCGCGTCCCTGGCCCGCTCCACCAGCTCACGCTGCGAGAACGCGGTCAGCATCAGCACCGGCGCGATACTCTCCTCCGCGATCTTCTCGGCGGCGGAGATGCCGTCGAGCACCGGCATCTTCACATCGAGGATGCACAGGTCAGGGCGGTGCTCACGGGCCAGCTCGATCGCCGTCTGCCCGTCCCCCGCCTCCCCGACGACGGTGTAGCCCTCCTCCTCCAGCATCTCTTTGAGATCCATCCGGATCAGGGCCTCGTCCTCGGCGAGCACGACCCGCGTGGTCAACGGAGGCACATGCGCACTGGCCTCCGCGGCAGCGGTCTCGGGGGCCTCGTCGGCCTCGGTCACGTCGGTATTGGGCTCGGGGACGTCCGCGGTGCTCACTGGGCTCCTCGTTTCCGCACGGTGGGAGCATCGAGCCTACCCACCTCCTGTAAAGTGGTCGCACGGCAGGTGGTCGTAAACCTTCGATTCCACAGGCTGGCCCCGGTAGCCCAACGGTAGAGGCCATGGCTTCAAAACCCATACAGTGTCGGTTCGAATCCGACCCGGGGTACTTTTCCTTCGAATCGAAGGTTGCAAGCGACTTCGCGGGGGTTCACCCCTTCCAGGGAACAAGCCTTCGATTTTCCCCGTTCACCTGTTGCCGCACTCACACTCGTACTCATGTACGACATCGCTACGCGGAAACACGCGCTCTCGCTCGTGGCCCAGGGCCGGAGCCTCAACGCGGTCAGCAAGCACACCGGCATCTCCAGGGCGGCGCTCCGCTCCTGGCAGACCCGGCTCGAACCCTTACAGGCGCCGTCCGACTGCCCACGGTGCATGGGCCTTCCCCGGCTGCCCGACGACCCCGCCGCCTACGCCTATCTGCTCGGGCTCTATCTCGGTGACGGCTGCATCAGCCGCCTGGGCCGCACCTACTCCCTGCGCATCGCCTGTGCCGACGCCTGGCCCGGTCTGATCGACGAGTGCGAGCACGCCATGCGTGCGGTCCGCCCCGACAACCGCGTCTCGCGCTCCCAGCACCCGGGCTGCAAAGCGGTGACGGCCTACAGCAACCACTGGCCCTGCCTCTTCCCCCAGCACGGTCCAGGCAAGAAGCACGAGCGCCCCATCGTCCTCGCGCCGTGGCAGGAAGAGATCGTGGAGGCCGAGCCGTGGGGGCTGTTACGGGGTCTGGTGCACTCCGACGGCTGTCGGATCACCAACTGGACGACGCGGATCGTCGGCGGGCGGGCGAAGCGGTACGAGTATCCGCGGTACTTCTTCACCAACAAGTCCGGGGACCTGCTGCGTCTGTGCGGCGCCACGCTCGACAGGGTCGGGGTGGAGTGGCGTTACACGCGGCGCGGCGGCGATGACTACAACGTCTCGGTGGCCCGGCGTGAGTCCGTGGCGCTCATGGATGTGCATGTGGGGCCGAAGTGGTGAGCCGGGGGTCCGGGGAGGCGGGGCGGGCAACAGCGGTGCGCGGGGTCCCGGGGTGGGGCACCATGGCGCGCATGTCCGTATTGACGCGCTCTGAAGCGCAGACACGTGCCCGGCTGCTCCAGGTTCAGCAGTACGCGGTCGATCTCGACCTGACACGCGGCGAGGAGGTCTTCGGTTCGACGACGCGTATCCGCTTCACGGTGCGGGAGGCGGGCACGGACACGTTCGTCGAGCTGCGGCCCGTCACGTTGTCGAGTGCTGTGCTGGACGGCGTCGAGCTGGACGTGGGGGCGCTGGCTGAGGGGCGGTTGCCGCTGCGAGGGCTGGCCGAGGGGGAGCACGAGCTGGCGGTCGAGGCGGAGATGCCGTATTCGCGTGTCGGTGAGGGGATGCACCGGTTCACGGATCCGGTGGACGGGCTGGCGTATCTGTACACGCAGTGCTGTATGTCGGATGCGCCGCTGGTGTTCGCGTGTTTCGACCAGCCGGATCTGAAGGCGGAGTTCCGGGTTTCGGTGACGGCGCCGATGGAGTGGACGGTGCTGGGCAACGGGGTGACGGAGCGTGTGGGTGAGGGCCGGTGGGTGTGTGCGCCGACGCAGCCGATCAGTACGTATCTGTTCGCGGTGGCTGCGGGCCCGTACCACTCGGTGCGTACGGAGCATGCGGGGCTGCCGTTCGGGTTGCATGTGCGGCGGTCGCTGGCGCCGTATCTGGATGCTGACGCGGAGGAGTTGCTGGACATCACGCGGCGTTGTTTCGACCGGTATCACGAGATTTTCGATGAGCCGTATCCGTTTGATTCGTATGACCAGGCGTTCGTGCCGGAGTTCAACGCGGGGGCGATGGAGAATCCGGGGCTGGTGACGTTCCGGGACGAGTTCGTGTTCCGTTCGGCGGTGACGGACACGGAGCGTCAGACGCGCGGGATGGTGATCGCGCACGAGATGGCGCACATGTGGTTCGGGGATCTGGTGACGCTGCGCTGGTGGGACGACATCTGGCTGAACGAGTCGTTCGCGGAGTACATGGGGTATCAGACGCTGAGTGAGGCGACGCGTTTCACGGATACGTGGACGGATTTCGCGATCGCGCGCAAGAGCTGGGGTTATGACGCGGATCAGCGTCCTTCGACGCATCCGGTGGCGCCGGATCCGGATGCGGTGCCGGACACGGCGGCGGCGCGGTTGAACTTCGACGGGATCTCGTACGCGAAGGGGGCTTCGGCGCTGCGGCAGTTGGTGGCGTGGCTCGGGGAGAAGACGTTCCTGGCGGGGATCAACGATCATTTCGCGCGGCATCGTTTCGGGAACGCGACGCTGGCGGATTTCATCGATTCGCTGGCGCGGGCCTCGGACCGGGATGTGCACGGCTGGGCGGAGCGGTGGCTGCGGACGACGGGGGTGGACGCGCTGACGCCGCAGGTCGCGGAGACGGAGGGCCAGTGGTATGTGGATGTGCGGCATGCGGGGAGCCGTCCGCACCGGCTGGCGTTGGGGTTGTACGACCGGGTGCCGGGTGGTGGGGGTCGGCTGGTGCTGCGGGAGCGGCTGGAGCGGGATGTGCCGCATGACAGTGGTCAGTCGTCGGTGGTGGCGGATGGGTCGCGTCCTGACCTGGTGCTGTTGAACGACGGTGATCTGTCGTATGTGAAGGTGCGGCTGGACGAGGGGTCGTGGGCGACGGCGCGGGAGGCGTTGTCGGGTCTGCCGGACGCGTTGTCGCGGGCGGTGGTGTGGAACGCGGCGCGGGACATGGTGCGGGACGGTGAGCTGTCGCCGTGGGCGTATCTGGAGACGATGCGGGCGCATTTGCCGTCGGAGTCGGACAACGCGGTGGTGCAGAGTGTGCTGACGTTCGCGCGGGCGCAGGTGGCGGATCGTTTTGTGGCGGCGGAGCGGCGCGGTGAGGCGCTGGACGTGGTGGCGGAGACGTGCCGGGTGGTGCTGGAGGCGACGGCGGGGGCTGCGGATGCGGCGGGTGCGGGGTTGCGGCTGACGGCGGTGCGGCACTTCATCGAGAGTGCGACGTCGGCGGATGAGCTGGGTGTGTGGTGGGCGTCGGGTGCGGTGCCGGGTGGTCCGGAGCTGGATGCGGAGTTGCGGTGGCGGTTGTTGTTGCGGCTGTGTGTGCTGGGGACGGCGGGTGCGGAGGATGTGGAGGCCGCGCTGGTGGCGGATCCGAGTGCGACGGGTGAGGAGGGGGCGGCCCGTTGCCGGGCGGCGCTGCCGGATCCGGGGGCGAAGGCGGCGGCGTGGCGGGCGATGTTCGGGGAGGTCTCGGAGTCGGAGGCGTTGTCGAACTATTTGTTCACGGCGACGGCTCAGGGGTTCTGGCAGCCGGAGCAGGCGGGGCTGCTGGAGGAGTTCGCGGGGCGGTATTTCGTGGAGGTGGTGGAGTTGGCGCGGCGGCGTGGTGAGTCGATGGCTGAGGCGGCGGGGCGGTACGCGTTCCCGCGTGCGTCGGTGGAGGTGGGGACGTTGCGTGCGGGTGAGGAGTGTCTGGCGGGTGAGGGGCCGACGCCTGCGTTGCGGCGCCAACTGGCGGACCAGCTCGATGATCTGCGCCGGGCGTTGAGGGTGCGCGGGGCGCTCTGATCCGGGGCTGACGGTTGCGGGGTGGCGGGTGGGGAGGGGGTGCCGGACCGAGTAGGGCTGCGGGGCGGGGGTGTCGGGCCAGGGCGGTGGGGGCGTCGGGAGGGGGCGCGGCTCACGTCCGGGACGGGTGTCCAGATGCTCAGGTCGAACGGCTGGACTGGGGGCCGGGGCGGGTCGAGGCCGCACCGTCAGCGGCGGGCCCGGCCCGGGGCCCGGGTGCGGCGCGGGCGAGGTCAGCGGCGGGGGGGGTGGCGCACGGGGCGCGGGCCGTAGCAGAGAGGGGGGTGCTGTTCGGGGCAGTCGTACCCCCTTCGGGCGAAGAACGGGTGAGATCGGTACGAAAGCCGGACGGACAAGCATAAGTTAGGCCCACCTAACCGCCGGTTCGCCCGCGCCGCCGAACGATCCGAAAGAGCCCTCCCCATGCCTGCGTACGCCGCCGACCCCTGCCTGCTCGCGGGCGGCACCGAAGGACCCGCCGCGCTGCGGCCGTTGACCGACACCGTGCTGGACGCGCTCTTCGAGGGTGCCGCCGAGCGCGACGGCCCGCTGCCGGCCGGTGGCCCCGAGCGGGTCGCCGAGCGGGTGCGCGAGGGGCTCGGTGCGGGCATTCCCGAGCGCGGCACGGGTGGCCCTGCGGCGCTGCGCGATCTTGTGCGGCTGCTTGCCGAGGGGGCCGCCGATCCGGCCGATCCGCGCTGTGCCGCCCATCTGCACTGTCCGCCGCTCGCCGTGGCGACGGCGGCCGATCTGGCGGCGGGCGCGCTCAATCCGTCGATGGACTCGTGGGACCAGGCGCCCGCCGCGTCGGAGCTGGAGGCGCTGACGTGCCGTGCGCTGGCCGCCCTCGTCTACGGCGATGGCGGCGGGTGTGACCGTCACGACCGTCACGTCGGGCCCGTGCACCGCGAGCCCGGCGACGACGCGTCACTCGGCGGACCGGAGGCGCCGGTCACGTCCGGCCGCCGCAACGGACACGCCCCGCACGACACCCACGGAGCCCACGACACCCACGACTGGCCGGGGCGGCCCGACGCGTTGGTGACCACCGGGGGGACGGAGTCCAATCAGCTCGGTGTGCTGCTCGCCCGGGAACGCGCGGCGGACGGGCGTGTCCGCGTCGTTTGCGGCGCGAACGCGCACCACAGCGTCCACCGGGCTGCTTGGCTGCTGGGCCTGCCCGCGCCGGTGGTCGTCCCGACGCCGCGTGGCGTGCTGGAGCCCGGCGCGCTGGAGAAGGTGCTCGTGTCGCTGGAGGAGCCCGCGCTCGTGGTGGCCACGGCGGGCACGACCGACACCGGGGACATCGATCCGCTGGCCGAGCTGGCTCCCCTCGCGCGGCAGTACGGCGCGCTGCTGCACGTGGACGCGGCCTACGGCGGGCCGCTCCTGTTCAGCGAGCGGCTGCGTCCCCGGCTCGCGGGCCTGGAGCAGGCCGACAGCGTGACCTTCGATCTGCACAAGCTGGGCTGGCAGCCCGTCGCCGCCGGGCTGTTCCTGGTGCCGGACGGCCGTTCGCTGAGCCCGCTGGACCACCGCGCCGACTATCTCAACGCCGACGACGACACCGAGGCGGGCCTGCCCGATCTGCTGGGCCGTTCGCTGCGTACGACGCGTCGCCCGGACATCCTCAAGGTCGCGGTGACGCTGCGTGCGCTGGGCCGCGAGGGGCTGGCGGAGCTGGTGGAGCGGACCTGTGAGGCGGCGTGCCGGTTCGCGGAACTCGTCGCGGCGGACGCGCGGTTCGAGCTGTACGCGGCGCCCGCGCTGTCCACGGTGCTCTTCCGGCCCGTCGGGGCGGACGGCGAGGCGGTGGCCGCGATCCGTCGTCGGCTGCTCGCCGGGGGGCGGGCCGTGCTCGGGCGCGCCGTCGCCGGTGACGGGCTCTGGCTCAAGGCCACCCTCCTCAACCCCCATGTGCGGTCCGGTGATCTCGCCGGGCTGCTGACGCTTGTACACGACGCCGCTGCGGAAGGACACCCAGCCCGATGACGGCCCCCGCCTCCCCAGGCCCCCTCGACGGATCCCAGCAGCACCGTCCCAGCCCCCCGGACGTCCCGAACCCGACGCGGTGCGACGCGCCGCTCGATCTCGCCGGGATCGGCATCGGGCCCTTCAACCTCTCCCTCGCGGCGCTCGCGCACGGCGTCCCCGGTCTGCGCACGGCCCACTACGACCAGCGCCCCGGCTTCCGCTGGCACCCCGGTCTCCTCATCGAGGGCGCGACGCTCCAGGTCCCCTTCCTCGCGGACCTGGTGACCCTCGCCGATCCGGCGAGCCCCTGGTCGTTCCTGAACTACCTCAAGGAGCGGGAGCGGCTGTTCCCCTTCTACTTCTCCGAGCGCTTCCACATCGAGCGCGCCGAGTACGACGCGTACTGCCGCTGGGTGAGCGAGGGCCTGGCGGCCCGCGGCGGCTCCGGCGAAGGCCCCGCCAACGGCGCCGCGCCTGTGGCGAGCGGCACGGGGCTGCACTTCGGGCACCAGGTGGACGCGGTGCGCTGGAACCCGGAGCGGGCCCTGTTCGAGCTGGACTTCACCCAGCTCGACGCGGGCGGCGAGGCGGAGGCGCTGGGCCGCGCGTACGCGCGCAATCTGGTGCTCGGCATCGGCACGGCGCCGTATGTGCCCGAGCCGCTGCGTCCGCTCGCGGAGACGCCCACGGTCCCGGTGATCCACTCGGCCGAGTATCTGGAGCACCGCGAGCGGCTTCTCGGGGCGCGGCATGTGACGGTGATCGGCTCGGGCCAGTCCGGGGCCGAGGTCTTCCTCGACCTGCTGCGGCACCGGCCGGCGGGGCGTGAGGGGCTGCACTGGCTGACGCGTTCGGGCGCCTTCGCGCCGATGGAGTACAGCAAGCTGGGCCTGGAGCACTTCACGCCCGACTACACGCGCTACTTCCATGCCCTGCCCGAGCAGGTGCGGGACCGGATCGTGCCGCGGCAGTGGCAGTTGCACAAGGCCGTCGACCACGAGACGCTCGCCGCGATCCACGACGAGCTGTACCACCGCACGGTGGGCGGGGGCTGGCCGGAGGCGGTGCTGACGCCCGGTGTGTCCGTGCGGACGGCGGGCCGCATCGGTACCACGCAACTGGAGCTGCACCTTGAGCACGCCGAGCAGGGCGAGCGCACGCGGCTGACGACGGACGCGGTCGTGCTGGCGACGGGCTACCGCGAGCGGTCGGCCGAGGGGATGCTCGCGGCGCTGGACCCGTACATCCGGCGCGACGGGTCGGAACGGCCGCGGGTGGACGAGCGGTACCGGCTCGTGCTCGACCGGTCGGTGACCGGAGCGGTCTATGTGCAGAACGCGGAGCGGCACACGCACGGGGTGGGGGCGCCCGATCTGGGGCTCGCCGCGCACCGGAGTGCGACGATCCTCAACGCGGTGACGGGCCGTGAGCACTTCCGGCTGCCGCGCCGGACCGCGTTCACCTCGTTCGGCCTGCGCGACGTGGCGGCTTCCACCGCGTCGGCGCCGCTCCCCGACGGGGTCCCCCCGGCACAGGTCCGCCCCCTGCGCACCCCTTGACCGGGACCGGGTCCCCGGGCCGGGTCCCCCGGGCGCACCGGGCGTGGGAGGGTGCCCCCATGACTACTGAGGGGCGCGAGCGCGAGAACGTACCGTACGGCACGGCGGACGCGCCGAGGCTGGCCGTCCGGGGTGAGGCCCGGCTGGAGTTCGATCCGGAGATCGCCCGTCTCGCGATCACGGTCACCGCGCGCGGCACCGACAGGCGCGCCACCCTCGAAGATCTCACCCGTCGCAACGCGCGGACGCTGGAGTTGGTCAAGGGCTACGGGGAGGCCGTCGAGAAGCTGGAGACGGGGGCGTTCTCCGTCACGCCCGAGCTGACGGAGAAGGGCCGCCGCGAGCGCGTGCGCACGTACCGCGGCCGGGTGCACGTCACGGCGACGGTGGCCGACTTCACCGCGCTCGGCGAGCTGACGACGCTGCTGGCCGAGCAGGAGATGACCCGTGTCGACGGCCCCTGGTGGGCGCTGCGTCCCGACTCGCCCGCGCACCGTGAGGCGCGGCAGCAGGCGGTGCACGAGGCGGTGACCCGTGCGCGGGAGTACGCGGGGGCGCTGGGGGCCGAGCTGGCCGCGCTCGTGGAGCTGGCCGACATCGGCGCGGAGGACGGCGCCCCGCCGCCGTTCCAGGGCAGGCAGGGGATGGCGCGTTCCGCGTTCGCCGGGCCGTCGGAGACGGCGCCCGCGCTGGATCTGGAACCGCAGCGGCAGAGCGTGTACGCGGAGGTCAACGCGCGGTTCCTCATGACGCGCCCCGCGCTCTGAGCATGATGCGTGAGGCGCGTGGGGCGGAATGTGCCGCCCCTCTTGGGGCCCTCCGGGGCCCTTCTTCGCGCTCATCAGAGCGACCCCTTGCCCACTTTATTAGTTGTCAATGTCCTTTCACGCAAAGGACGTTGGAGAGTCATCAGACATGAGTTCTCTACCCATGGGTAAGTCGTAGGCTCAAACCATGCGCCGTGCAAAAATCGTCAGCACTCTGGGACCGGCCACCGACTCGTACGAGCAGATCAAGGCGCTCGTCGACGCCGGTATGGACGTGGCCCGCTTCAACATGAGCCATGGCTCGCACGCCGAGCACGAGGAACGCTTCCACCGGGTGCGTCACGCGTCCGAGGAAGCGCGCCGTAGCGTCGGCATTCTCGCGGATCTTCAAGGTCCGAAGATTCGGCTGGGCCGTTTCCGTGAGGGGCCCGTACTCCTTGAACGCGGTGATGAATTCTCCATCACCGTGGAGGAGATGGAGGGCGACCGCACCTGCTGCGGCACCACATACGGGGGCCTCGCCGCCGACGTGTCACCCGGCGAACGGATTCTCGTCGACGACGGCCGGGTCACGCTGGAGGTGACCGCCGTCGAGGGACCCGTCGTCCGGACGATGGTCATCGAGGGCGGCATGGTCTCCGACCACAAGGGCCTGAACCTGCCCGGTGTCGCCGTCTCCGTGCCCGCGCTGTCCGAGAAGGACGTCGAGGACCTGCGCTGGGCGCTGCGCATGGGGGCCGACGTCATCGCGCTCTCGTTCGTGCGCAGCGGGCACGACGTCAAGGACGTGCACCGCGTCATGGCGGAGGAAGGGGTGCGGCTGCCCGTCATCGCGAAGGTGGAGAAGCCGCAGGCGGTGCAGAACCTGGAGTCCATCGTGGACGCCTTCGACGGGATCATGGTCGCCCGCGGTGATCTGGGCGTCGAGATGCCGCTGGAGGCCGTGCCGCTGGTGCAGAAGCGCGCCGTCAAGCTGTGCAAGAGGAACGCCAAGCCGGTCATCGTCGCCACGCAGATGCTGGATTCGATGATCGACGCGTCCCGGCCGACGCGCGCCGAGGTCTCGGACGTCGCCAACGCCGTCATGGACGGCACGGACGCGGTGATGCTCTCGGGCGAGACCAGCGTGGGCAAGTACCCGGTGGAGACGGTGCGGACCATGGGCCGGATCGTCGAGGCGGCCGAGGGCGACATGCTCGCCAAGGGCCTCCCGCCGCTCACCGAGCGCAGCAAGCCGCGGACGCAGGGCGGGGCCGTGGCGCGGGCCGCTGCGGAGATGGGCGACTTCCTGGGCGCGAAGTTCCTGGTGGCCTTCACGCAGTCCGGCGACACCGTGCGCCGTCTGTCGCGCTACCGCTCCCCCATCCCGGTGCTCGCTTTCACCCCGGACCCGGCCACCCGCTCCCAGCTCAACCTGACGTGGGGCGTGGAGACGTTCCTCGGCCCCACCGTCCAGTCGACGGACGAGATGGTCGACCAGGTCGACGAGCACCTGTTGAAGCTGGGGCGCTGCGAGAAGGGTGACCTGGTCGTCATCACGGCGGGCTCGCCGCCCGGTGTGGCCGGTTCCACCAACCTGGTGCGGGTGCACCACATCGGTGAGGACGACGCCCCGAAGAAGCACTGATCCGACCCGGGTCCGGCCTGGCCCGGTCGAAGCGCTCCCGTCAGGAGCGGGCGATCGTCTCGTGGTGGCGGATCACCTCGGCGATGATGAAGGTGAGGAGCTTCTCCGCGAAGGCCGGGTCCAGCTTGGCGCTCTCGGCGAGCTGGCGCAGCCGCGCGATCTGCCGGGCCTCGCGGGCGGGGTCGGCGGGGGGCAGGGCGTGGTCCGCCTTGAGCTGTCCGACGCGCTGGGTGCATTTGAAGCGCTCGGCGAGCATGTGCACGACTGCCGCGTCGATGTTGTCGATGCTGTCGCGCAGGGCGCCCAGCTCGGCGCGTACGGCCTCCTCGACTCCGTCCGTCGTGTCCGTAGCATCCGCCGCCGTGTTCGCCGCGCTGCCCGTTCCGCTGTCCGTTCCGCTGTCCGTCGTCGCCATGGGTTCGTCCTGTCCGGGGTCGGTCGGTCCGTCACACGTGGGCCCGCCGTCGCGGACGGCGGGCCCGTACGCACGAACCCTATGACGGCCGCCGTGTCCCGTCGTCGTGGTGCCCCGCGACGATGGTCGGCGGGTGGTCAGGGTCGGGGACGCGGTGGCTCCAGCCGCCGTGGACCGTGCGGCCCTGCCGCTCCCGGAAGCGGACGGGCGGCGTCCCGACGCGGCGGGTGAACAGCCGGGAGAAGTAGGCCGGGTCGTCGTAGCCGACGCGACGCGCCACGGCCGAGACGGCGAGGTCGGTCGTGGCCAGCAGTTCCTTGGCCCGGCCGAGGCGGATGCCCAGCAGATAGTCCTTGGGGCTGCATCCGGCGCCGCGCCGCACGGCGGTGCGCAGGGCGGCGGGGGTCATGCCGTGCCGTGCCGCGTGTTCGGCGACCGACAGCGGGAGGAACGCGTCGCGGGCCAGCGCCTGGAGTACGGGCGCTCCGTCGGACGTCGTGTCGGCGCGGGCGCGGCGCAGGGCGACGAGCAGTTCGTGGACCGCGGCGGCCGACTCGACCTCCAGCAGCGGGTTGCCGTGCCGCGCGGCGCGGGCGATGCGGCCGATGGCGGTGCGCGCGGGCCCCGTGTCGGTGAGGGGGACGACGGGACGCTCCGGCTCGACGCAGCCCAGCTCGGTGTACGCGGCCACGGCGGTCCCGGTGAAGTCGACGAAGCTCTCGTCCCAGCCCTCGTCCGGGTCGGGCGCGTAGTGGTGGGGGACGCCGGGGGTCAGCCAGAGCAGCGCGGGGGCCCGTACGGGCTGGACGCGCCCTTCGGCTCCCCTGAACCAGCCGTGGCCCGCGCTGATGACGACGGCCACGTGGTGGTCGAGGGTGCGCGGGCCGACCGTCGGCAGGCTGCCGTGCTGGAGGCCGACTCCGAGGCAGACCAGGCCGAGCCCGTGGTGGACGGGTCCCGGCGTGAAGTACCGCATCCACGTCCGGTACCTGGGCGGCGGCCGGTGCGGAGGCATGGCCGCCGGCCCCCGCGACCCCCGCCATGCCTGCGACGTCCGCGATGCCGCCGTGCGCTCCTCGGCATGCCGTACCGGCTGCTCCACCGCCCGCTCCCCTCGCCGCCCGCGGATGTGGTCGGGTCGATCCGTTACGAGGGGAGCAGCGTACGGGGATCCGCGGCGGATCAGTCCAGCTCGGTCACGGTGAAGGTGTCGAGGACGAACTCGGCCGTGGCGCTGTCGCCGGTCTTGCGCAGCCCCACCCACGCCTCGCCGGTCTCCGGTGCCGTGAAGGTGTGGGTGTGCGTGGCGGGGTGGTGGGCCTCGGGGAGCGGGGTGCGGTCCAGTTCGCGGGGCTCGGGCGCGTCGACGGCGGTGATCCAGGCGTACTGTCCCGCGCTCTCGTTCTCGTAGCGGAAGGTGACCCGGTAGCGGCGTCCGGCGCTGAAGCGGACGGTGTGCGGGACGGTGCGGTAGACGAGGCCGCTGTTCTCGCCGCGTGACTTGAGGGCCTCGGTGCCCTCGATGACGTCGTCGACCGCCTTTCCGTTCCAGCCGCGCTGCGTGTAGGGCGCGTGCCGCTGGGCGATGTGGGTGCGCGGGTCGTCGGCCCCGCCCGCGTCGCCCTTGACGAAGGGGCCCCAGCCCTGCGGCACATGGGCGAAGTCCTCGTGGACGAGGGCGCCCTCCCGGCGGGTACGGGGGCAGGGGACGACGCGGACGTCGTCGAAGCGGACCGTGGCCTTCCCCGCCCCGGCAGTGAGGGTGAGGGTGACGGGGCCGCCGCCCTCGGGGACGGTGAACCAGGTGAACAGGCGCTGGAAGCGGGTGCCGTGCTTGCGGTCGGCTGCGACGTGGTTGACGGCGGTGGAGGTCTCGGTCCAGTTCGACGCCGTGACGCCGTCGGCGGTACGCACGGTGAGCGCGGCCCGTCGCCTCTCGCCCGCCTTCTCGCCGACCTCGATCTGCACGGAGGCGGCGTAGCTGCCGGGCCGCAGCCGGGCGAGCCGCTGGTACACGGTGGCCGGAGCGCCGCCGCCCGCGATGACGAGTTCGGGGTCGCCGAGTGCGTTGCGCGCCACGCGTGCGGGGCCGCGCGCCGTCCAGGCGCCAGAGCCGAGGGTGCCGGAGGTGAAGGCGGGGTCCTTGAGCGGGGTGCCCTCGCCCCACTCCGGGTCCGGTACGGGGCCGGGGTCGCGGCGGTGGACGACGTAGGGCTGCTTCGCCTCGGCGTCGAGGGTGATCTCGCCCCGGGTGACGGGGAGCCTGACGGGGTCGGCACGCCCTGTGTCGGTGAGGCGGTACGCGAGGACGGTGCGGGCGCCGGACCAGCCGCGCGGGAGGCGCCAGGTGGTGCGTCCGCCGCGCGGGTTCCAGTGGTAGAGGCGGTGCGGGTCGGTGGCCTCGCGGGGCTCCCAGGGCAGGAGGTAGGCGCCGTCGTCGTAGACGAGGCGTCCGTCGGTGGTGATCCTGCGGGTGCCGTCCACGTCGGTGACGGAGGTGGCGGTGTCACCGAAAAAGGTGATCTCGTGCGTGGTCCAGGTCCTGATCGGGTGCGCCTGGAGGTATTTGGCCGGGAGGCTGTCGGTCCAGATCAGCTCGTAGAAGGCGTGCCAGTCGGTCTTGCCCACCCAGCCCTCGTAGTTGCCGGTGCGGGGGATGCCCAGGAGGGTGGGCCACTTGTCGGCGAAGACGTCCTTCTGGTGGTTGCGGACGAAGCGGATGAGGCGCGAGTTGATGCCGCGTGAGGTGTCGGGGCCGTAGTCGGTCTCGGTGGCCCAGTGCGACCAGAGCGCGGAGCGCTCCAGCCCGTGGCCCCACTCGGTGGTCACGTGCCAGCCCTGGGCGCGCAGCGCGCGCTGGAGGCGGTCGGAGGTCCAGCCGGACTCGCGGAAGACGTCCAGGTAGAGGGTGTTGAGGGCGCCGTCGGTCTGGTCGCGCAGGTCCTGGAAGCGGCGCACGATGTCGCCGGAGACGAGGTCGCGGCGCTGGTCGATGCGGTAGGACTGGTCGAGCCAGTCCCACTGTTCGTCGGTCTTGTCGACGAGGGTCTCGGAGAAGGCGTGCGCGACGGGGTAGGACTCGGTGGCGTTGACGTGCACGCCGAAGTCGCTGTGCCACTTCGCGCCCGCGCGCAGCAGGGTGTTGAGGTCTTCCAGGCCGCCCGCGCGCTTGTTGTAGTTGCCCGCGTAGTCGGGGTGCGCGGAGTCGTGGCCCTCGGACTGGTAGCCCTTGAGCAGGGTGAACTGGCGCAGTCCGTCGGTCGCGAGCGAGATGCGCTTCACCTGGTCAAGTGTGGCCAGGAACGGGTTGGTTGCCTGGCTGGCGAAGTTGAAGGGGATGTGCGGGACGACGCGCAGGTGCTGCCCGTCGGCGCCGAGCGGGTCGGTCATGATGTCGCGCAGGGCGATGGCCGCGTCCTGCCAGTCCACGGTGCCGTCGCCGTTGCGGTCGCGGGTGACGATGACGGTGGCGTACGGGAGGGGCTCGGTGTCCTCGTCGGGCGCGGTGGCGGCGCGGTGGGTCCACTGGCCGCAGGTGAGCCGCGCGGTGACGGTGCGGCCCGCGCCGTCCCCGTCTCCCTCTCCGCGGGTCTGGCGCCACAGCCGTCCGTTCTCCCAGGTGGCGCCCTTGGTCGCGGCGGGCTTGTCGTAGCTGGTGTTGGTCTCGATCGCCGCCGCGAGCGCGTCGGTGGAGACGACGGCGTACGCGCAGCCCACCGGCTCCGGGTCCGTGGCCGTGCCGGGGGTGACCTCGACGAGCGTGTCGCCGCTCTTGGCCTTGTCCAGCTCGACGCGCGCGGCGTACAGGGTGGCGCCGGGCTGGTCGGCCCGTACGGAGAGGAAGGCGAGGTCCGGGATCTGGAGGGTGCCGACGCGCGGGGACCGTCTTCTGTCGTGGATGCGGGTGACCCGCCAGTGGACCGCCGGGCCCGCCACCCGGATCTCGACGCCGACCTCGGTACCGCCCTCCAGGGTGAGGGTGTAGGCGACGCGGTCCTCGCCGGGTCCGCCGGGTCCGCCGGGTTCGCAGGCGGTCCGGGGCGTGTACGGGGTGCCGTCGACGAGGAGCGTGGTCACGGGCTCCCGCTGCCCGTGGAGGGTGGCCCCGGTGGCGCGGTCGGTGTACGCGATGATCCGGGGGAAGTCCGTGCCGACCCGTACCTCCAGCTCCTCGGAACGGATCAGCGCCTCCCCGTCCCCCTCGCCCTCCCGCGCACCGCCCCGGCCGAGCGCACGGGACGACGCGGCGGGTGCGGCCGAGGCGCCCGGTCCGGCGGCGCCGAGGGCCGCGCCCACCCCGGCGAGGGCCCCGGTGGCGACGACGGAACGCCGCCCGGGGCCGCCCTGGTGCGCCGTACCCGGCTCTGTCCGTACAGGCCGCTCCGTCATCTCCGTGCCTCCTCGCGCTCGCGCGGGGCGCCGGGCCGCCGCGCACCGGTGACGTGTGACGTGGTGCGGCGCCAGCCTGCGGCAGGGGCGCGGAGCGTGCCCATGGACAAAGGCGGGGCAGATGTTGGACTAACGGCCGCCGCGACGCCGCTGCCGCCGTGACCCCGTGACCCCGCTTCGTCAGGACCGGGCCCTGCCCCGTACCGCGCCCGTAGAGTGGCAAGGGGACCGACACGGCGCGGGGGTGGTGGCATGACGTCGGCCGGAAGCACGCCGCAGGGCCACGGGCGGGAGCAGGGCCGCGAGCCGGGAGATGCCGGTCCTGACGGCGCGGCGCCCGTCGAGCGCGGCTTCCCTCATCTGGAGACCGTGCGCGCCTCGCTCACAGCCCTCTACAAGCGGATGTCCTGGGACACCATCGGCACCTTCGACGCGAGCGTCGCGCCGGGGGACGTCGCCTTCGCCGACGGCGACGAGCTGTACCTCGGCGTGCAGCGCGTCGCCCACGTGATGGTGCGGCATCTGCGGCTCCCCGAGGCCCGCATGATCGTGAGCTTCCGCGAGATGCGGCACGCCGCGCACGTCGAACTCACCGCCGGGCCCGAGTACTTCATCGAGCTGAACGCCCGCTTCAAGAACCATCGCCGCGACATCGGCGCGGCCCTCGCGCACGAGGTGATGCACGTCTACCTGCACCGCCTCGGCCTCTCCTTCCCCGGCACCCGCGACAACGAGATCCTCACCGACACCGCGACCGCCTACCTCGGCGCGGGCTGGCTGCTGCTCGACGCGTTCCGGCAGGACGCGCTCTCCTCGCAGAAGCTGGGCTATCTGACGCCGGAGGAGTACGGCTACGTCCTGGCGAAGCGGGCCGCGCTCTTCGGCGAGGACCCGGCAGTGTGGTTCACCAGCCCGCAGGCGTACGAGGCGTATGTCGCGGGCCGCGACCTGGCCAGGCAGGACGCGGCGCGGCCCCCGCTGGCCGCCTCGGGCTGGGCGGCGCGTCGGCGCTACGCGCGGGACCGCCGGGAGGCGCGGGACCGCCTCGGTCCCGGCGTCCCGCCGCTGGGCAACGGCTTCTACACCTTCGAGAGCCACTCCCCCCTGCGCGTCAGCTTCCCGTGCCCCGTCTGCCACCAGCGCATCCGCGTCCCCGTCCAGGGCCGGGTCAGGGCGCGGTGCGGGCTGTGCCGCACGGTCCTGGAGTGCGACACGTGACGGACGGGGGACGCACGGGGAGAGCGGGGAGAGCGGGGGCGATGGCGTACGTTCGGGCGTATGAGCCCTTCCATCGCCACGAACACCAAGGTCGAACTCGACGGCCTGCTCGACTTCGTACGCCCCCGCCACCGCGCCCTCCTGCTGACCCGGCGCGCGGACGGTTCCCCGCAGGCGTCGCCGCTGACGTGCGGCGTGGACGACGCGGGACGGATCGTGATGTCCACCTATCCCGACCGCGCCAAGACCCGTAACGCGCGCCGCGACGAGCGGGTGAGCGTGGTCGTGCTCTCGGACGAGTGGAACGGTCCGTGGGTGCAGATCGACGGCGAGGCTGAGGTCATCGACGCGCCGGATTCGGTCGAGCCGCTGGTCGAGTACTTCCGCAACATCTCCGGGGAGCACCCCGACTGGGACGAGTACCGCGCGGCGATGCTCAAGCAGGGCAAGTCGCTCATCCGTGTCACACCGCGCCGTTGGGGTCCGGTCGCGACCGGCGGCTTCCCGGCGCGGCTCGCCGAGTCGCAGGAGCCGCAGGACTCGTAGACGCGCGGCAGACGACATATGTCTCAGCACCCGGTGCCAGCCATCCCCCATTTACGCGGCACCGGGTGCCGTTTCAGCCACCCTGAAGGGCCGCATGAGGCCGTAAGGACCGTGTGAGCCGATCCCTTCGGGCCCTGCCGAGCTGCGATGCGAGGGCCAAGGGGCCAGAATCGGCCGTACCGCTTGACGTCGGCAGCATCGGTTTTCGGCCAGATAGATCCGGTCGGCTCCGGGGGCCTCGTCGGCGGCTCATCGTGCCGGGCGACAGGGCCAGGGAGTTGACGCGAGGATGACCACCACGACCCCACCCACGCAGGAAAGACTCCCGTGGAACGACGAGGTCCAGTTCCACCGTGAGGCCCCCGCGTGGCTCCTCGCTGGCGTCGAGGACGAGGAGAGCTTCGAGCCCCGCATCCGCCGGGGCACCGACTGACCGTCACGGCGCCGAAACCCGGCGGTGCGGCCCGCGAACCGCACGTAAGGACCGTGTGTCCCATTCGGCCGGCGGACATGGCCGAAGAGTAGCGGTCTGCACGGTATTCAACTGCGGGACGCGTGGCCGCAGGACAGAATCGGCATACCCGACGTCCAGGTCGTACGAAGGAGTTGACGCGACATGACCACCACCGTGAGCCCTCCGCAGGAACGCGTGGAGCGCGTGGAGGAAGAGAGCGAGCCGCATCCCGGGGCACCGGCACCGGCCGGGCCCCTGGTCCGCATGTCCCCCGTGGACGCCGTCGGCTTCGCCGCTCCCGGCGCGCCCTCGTGGCCGCTGGCCGGTTTCGAGACCGAGGACGAGAACGGCGCCGAGCCGCACATCTGGCGCGGCATCGACTGACGCCCGAGGGGTCGTCCTGGCCGTACGGCACGGGCCACGGCGCACCCCGCACGCACGGCGCCGCCCCACCGGCGCCGCCCCCGACCGGATCGCGGCCCGCACCACCCCGTCGGCCGCGCCCATCGAAGGACCGCCACCGCGCCCCCGTCACCCGGCCAGGCCCGGTGGCCCGCTCCCACGGGAACGCCCACGGGAGCGGACGCCCCTCCTCGCACCCGCCGTACGCGGCGAACAGCGAGCAGCGGTCCGCGAGCGCCACGAAGCGCCGTCCGCGTCAACGCGTACTGTGCGCCCCGCCGTTGACGGCGATGACCTGCCCGGTGATGTGCCGCCCGCCCTCGGACGCCAGGAACGCCACGGTCTCCGCGACGTCCTCCGGAACCCCCGCACGCTTCAGCGCCGTGTCGGCGACGAGCTGGTTCCGCCGCTCGCCCGTGAGCGCGTCCCCGAAGAACTCCGTCTCCGCGATGTAGCCGGGCGACACCACGTTCGCGGTGATCCCTCGCACGCCGAGTTCCCTGGCCAGCCCGACGTTCCAGGCGGCGAGGCCCGCCTTGGCCGCGCCGTAGGCGCCGTTGCCCTTGTCGGCGGCGATGGAGCCGAGGTGGATCACGGCGCCGCCCTCGGCCAGCCGGTCCGTCAGCGCGTGCGTGGTGAGCGCGGCGGTGATCAGGTTCGCCTCCAGGTTGGCCCGGAAGCGGCGCGCGTAGGAGGCCAGCCCGCTCGCTCCGCCCTCTCCGGCCTCCCCGTCCTCGTCGGGGGCGCCGAAGTCGGTCTGGCCGCCCGCGTTGTTGACCAGGACGCCGACGCGCTCGGGCAGCCGCTCCAGCAGCGCGGCGAGTTGCTCCGGATCCGTGTGGTCGCAGACGACGGGCTCGGCGCCCGTCTCCTTCGCCGCCGCCTCCAGCGGCGCGGCGCGCCGCCCGGTGACGGTGACCGTGTCGCCCCGCGAGGCGAAGCGGGCGGCGATGGCCCGGCCGATGCCCGTGCCTCCGCCGGTGACCAGGACATGGCGCGGGGTGCCCGAGGTACGTGCGGCGGGTGCCTGTGATGCCTGTGCTGCTGGTGCGGATGTCATAGGGTGACCCCCAAGTCGAATGTTCAGGTCTAAATTTAGAGCTAAACGTAACCTGATCGCGAGGGAGCCGCAAATGACGAGCACGCCGACGGACGGCGGGACGGACGAACCCGGAAGGGCGGACGAACCCGGAGGGAGGAGCGAGGGCGGCGGGCGGCCCGCGCCAGGCGCCCTCCCCGTCGACAACGCCTCGGGCTACCCCGCCGAGGAGATCGCCGCGGCGTGGCGGCGGGAGCGGCCCGGGACGCCGGTGGGCTCCATCGGGATCGTCACGCCGATCTGGCAGCTCGCGAAGCTGCTCGGCGACGACCGCAGGCGTGTGCTCGCGCGGGCCGGGATCGACAGCGCCACCCTGGACCTGCTCAGCGTGCTGCGCCGGAACGGTGCCCCGTACGAGCTGACGACGCGCGAGCTGGCGAACCGCTCCCTGGTGACCGCCGGCGCGGTCTCCCAGCGGGTGGCGCGGGCCGAGCGCGAGGGGCTGGTCGTCCGCTCACCCGGCGAGGGCCGTCCCCGTACCGTGCGGGTCGCGCTGACGGAGGCGGGGCACGCGCTGGTCGAGGAGACCGTTGACCAGGTGCTGGGCCGCGAGTCCGAGCTGGTCGCCGGACTCTCGGAACCGCAGCAGGCCCAGCTCACGGAGCTGCTGCGGATCCTGCTGGCCGACGTGCAGGCGCGGCTCGGCGACGACCGGATCACACACGTGGGCGCGGACTGACCCACGTCCGGAGCCCCGTGCACACACGGCACCGGCCCGGCCCCGTGACCGGAGCCGGAGCCCGGGGAGGGAGGCCCCGTCAGGCTCTGCGCAGTCGCGGGAAGGACGGCACGGCGGCAAGGAAGACGAGGGTCGTGAGGATGTACGGCCAGGTGAAGGTGTGGCCGCCGAAGGGCGCGAAGACGTATGTCACCGCCGCCGTGAGCGCGGTGGCGGCCATCGCGCCGACCGCCGCGTACGCCAGGCTCCAGCGGCTCAGGACGAGGAAGACGCCGCCCAGGGCCATGGTGACGAGCACGGCGTTGTAGCCCATGACGCCCTGCGCCACGTCCCGCGCGGGCGAGCCCAGCAGCCAGGCGGTGCCGATCCCCACGACGCTGCCGAAGCAGGCGGTGAGCCCGGCCGTCAGGTCGGCGGCGAAGATGCCGAGGAGGAAGAGCAGGCCCACGTACCACTGGGGCATGAAGAAGATCTGGCCGACGTTCGCGAAGAACGCGTGCCACAGCTCGTTCCACCCCAACGACGAGGCGCCGGAGGCGGGCCGTGGCAGCGCGGAGAGCCCGGCGCCCGCGTGCCACACGCGCTGGAAGCCGGGCGCCGCGATCGTCATCGCGCTGGCCACCAGGCAGAAGGGCAGCGTGAAGGTGGGCAGGTTCCAGGTGCCCAGCACGGTCACCAGCGCGCCGGTGACGACGCCCGCCACGACCGAGCCGCCCACGGCGAGCAGCCAGGTGGACGGGTGTGCGGGGCCGAGGAAGACGGCGAACCCGACGGCGACGAGGCAGCCGTTGAAGCCTTCGAGGCCCTGCGAGATCCGCTGTCTGTCCACGCCGAGCGCGTAGGCGGTGGCGGTGCCGACGACGGCGCCGGTGAGCCCGTAGAGGCCGTAGCGCCAGCCGGAGGCGAAGAGCGCGGCGGCGAAGAAGAGGCCGCACGCGGCGTTGGGCATGAAGTCGACCTGGGCGAGGCCGCGCAGCACCTCGAAGACGAAGCGGACGGGCTGCCGCCGTGCCACGGCGGGCGTGCGGGTGACCCAGGGTGTACGCGGGCGCCGCACCGCGCCGACGGGACGTTCCTCCTCCACGAGCATAGATGTAACGTACAAGTTACTTCACGGGAACGCGTCACCAGGGTCCCTTCCGGGCCCTGTGCGCGGCCACGCCCGGCGCCGCCCGCGAGTGGACCGGGCCGACCAGGCGAGCCCTGAACCGGAGCCGGCCCACCGCGCGACGCACACGGGCTGGACGCCCGGCACCCTCCCCGGGCCCAGCCTCCCGCCCGGCGCCGCCCCCTTGCCGACGCCCCGGCCAGCGGACCAGGCCGACCAGGCGAACCGTGAACCGGAGCCGGCCCACCGCGCGACGCACGTGCGCGGGACGCCCGGCACCCTCCCCGGGCCCAGCCTCCCGCCCGGCGCCGCCCCCTTGCCGACACCCCGGCCAGCGGACCAGGCCGACCAGGCGAACCGTGAACCGGAGCCAGCCCACCGCGCGACACACACGGGCTGGACGCCCAGCACCCTCCCCGGGCCCAGCCTCCCGCCCGGCGCCGCCCCCTTGCCGACACCCCGGCCAGCGGACCAGGCCGACCAGGCGAACCGTGAACCGGAGCCAGCCCACCGCGCGACGCACACGGGCTGGACGCCCGGCACCCTCCCCGGGCCCAGCCTCCCGCCCGGCGTCGCCCTCTTGCCGACGCCCCCGGCGAGCGGACCGGGCGGACAGGGCGGACAGGGCGGACAGGACGAACCGTGAACCGGAGCCGGCCCGCCGCGCGACGCACGTGCGCGGGACGTACGACGCCCCCTTGCCGACGCCCCCCCAGCGCGAGGGTCCGTCACAGCTCCGCGTCGAGCGCCAGCCTGTGGACGCCGGGGAGGAACTCGTCCAGTTCGCCCGGGGTGAAGCGGGTCATGCCGACCACGTGCCAGAACTCGCCCGTCACATCGCCCTCGTACTTGTAGCCACCCTCGGGGGTGAGCGCCGCCCACCCGCCGGGCACCCCGATCAGGGTGGCCGCGAGCGCGGGCTCCTCCCGCTCCTCACCGAGCCCCTGCCCGCCCGCGACGCCCTCCCCCGGCAGGCGCCACAGCCGCACCGTGCCGTCCTCGCCGCCGCTCGCCAGGAGCGAGCCGTCGGGGCTGAACGCGACGGCCAGTACGCGCCCCGTGTGCCCCGTCAGACGTGCCGTCAGCTCGCCCGACACGGCGTTCCACAGGCACACCGCGCGGTCGTCGCCCGCCGTCGCCACCAGTGGGCGTCCCGGGTGGGCCGCCGCGGTCCACAGCCTGCCGCGGTGCCCGCGCAGCCGGTGCGCCACCTCGCCGTCCCGCCACACCAGCGCCGTGCCGTCCCAGGAGGCGCTGACCACTCCGCTGTCCCCGTGTGCGAAGGCCACGGCGTAGACGCGGTCGGTGTGGCCGTCCAGTTCGGCGACCAGGCGGCCGTTCGCCGGCTCCCAGAGGCGGACGCGGCTGTCGTCGCAGCCCGTCGCCATCAGCCCGCCCCCGGCGCGGAACGCGATGGAGCGGACCCGGCCGTGGTGCTGGGTCAGCGCGGCCACGTGCGCGCCGGTGCCGCGCCACCAGAGGCGGACGGAGTCGTCGTCGTTGGCCGTGGCCAACAGGTCGCCGTCCGCGCTGAACGCCTCGGCCCAGGTGTGGTCGGTCTCGACGTCGATCTCGCGCAGGTACTCGCCGGTGGCCGGGTCCCACAGATAGACGTCGCCGTCGTTGCTGGCCGTGCCCAGGACCGGGCCCGCCGGGCTGAAGACGGCCGAGACCAGGCGGTCGCCGCGCCCGGAGAGTTCGGCCCTCCTGCGTCCGGTGCGCGCGTCCCACAGGCGGACGACGCCGTCGTTGCCGCTGGTGGCCAGGTGGGCGCCGTCGGCGCTGAAGGCCAGGGTGTTGACCCGGCGGCCGTGGCCGCGCAGGATGCGCTTGCCCTGCCCGGTGGCGGCGTCCCAGATCTGCGCGCCGCCGTCGTTGCCGACGGTCACCAACTGGCTGTCCTGCGGCCGGAAGGCGCACGCCCACGCCGAGCCCCGGTGCTCCAGTGGCTGCTGGCGCAGCAGGGTGACCCCGTGCCCGCCGCTCGACGAGGTGGCTGACGCGGCGGCCGACGAGGCGGCCGAAGGGGCGACTCCCCACAGCCGGACCGTGCCGTCGCTGTCGCAGGCGGCCAGCAGCCGCCCCTCGTCGCCGAACATCACCTGGTACACGGCCCCCGTGCACCGCTCCAGCGTCCCGGCGGGCGCGCCGACGACCGGGTCCCACAGCCTGACCTGCCCGTCCGTGTCACCGCTGACGAGGAGGTTGCCTTCGGGGTGGAAGTCGAGGGTGTAGACGCGCCCGGTGTGCCCGGCGAACGTGTGCAGCAGCCGCCCGTCGGCCACCCGCCACACGCGCACGGTGCCCTGGTCGCCGACGCCTTGGTCGCCGGTGGCCAGGAGGGTGCCGTCAGGGCTGAACCTGATGCGGTAGACGGCGCCGGCGTGTCCGTCGTGGCCGCCGAGTTCGCCGGTGCACAGCCCGGTCCTGGTGTCCCAGATCCGTACGTCGGCCGCCGCGTCGCCCGTGACCAGCGAGTGCCCGTCGGGGCTGAACACGGCAGAGTAGACGGGCGCCATGTGCCCCGGCAGCCGGTGCACGGGCTCGCCCGTCGCCACGTCCCAGAGCGTCACCAGGCCCTCGGCGTCGCCCGTGGCCAGCAGCCTGCCCGCCGCGTCAAGGGAGACGGGCCACACGCCGCCGGGGTGCACGTCGATCCGGTGGCGGCAGTCCCCGGAGACCGGGTCCCACAGGCGTACGGTGCCGTCGGCGCCGCCCGTGGCGAGCACGTCGGCGCGGAACTTGACGGCGTAGACGCGGCCTTCGTGCCCGTGCAGGGTGCGCAGGGCGCGGCCGTCGTCGGCGGCGCAGACCAGGACGCCGCCGTCCTCGCTGCCCACGGCGAGGAGTTCGCCCTCGGGGCTGTACGAGATGGGCTCGGGCAGTCGGCTGGTGCGCATGTCGAAGCCGTACGGGACGCCCACGGCCGCCGGGCGGAACCCGGCCTCCACGGGCATGCCGGGCGCGATGGACGCGGTGCGCAGCTCGGGCGCGGCGCGCACCCCGGGGTCGGTGACGGGGTCGATGAGGGCGGCCCTGTTCCAGCGGCTGCCGTCCAGCCGTGCCCCGCGCAGATCGGCGCGGGTGAGGCGGGCCCTGCGCAGGTCGGCCCCGGTGAAGTCGGCGCCGGTCAGGTCGGCGCGGTCCAGGCGGGCGCCGACGAGGCGGGCGTCCCGCAGCGTCGCGCCGGAGAGGTTGGCGCCGACGAGCCGCGCGTCGGTGAGGTCGGCGCCTGTGAGGTCGACGCCGGAGAAGTCGCGCGCCGACAGGTCCTCGCCCGCGAGGCGTGCCGCGCGCAGGTCGGCGTGGGAGGGGACGCGAAGCCTGTCGATGATCCGTACGGCGTTGGCGCGGGCCGCCTCGCTGGTGCCGGGGCCAGGGGTGTTGAGCACGCCTTGGACCCAGGTGGTGCACAGTTCGTGGTCGGCCAGATCGCAGAAGAACTCGACGGCGAGCTGGCTGAGCGGGCGCAGCGACAGCAGCGCGGGCTCCCCCGCTGAGAGCTGGGCCGCGGCCTCGCGTGCGACGAGCCACTCGATGACGGAGCCGTGGATGAACTGGAAGACGCCGTCCTCGGTGCGCACGAGCAGCGTGCCGGCGCCCACCGCCTGGACGGTCTCGTTCGGGGAGAGTGTGCTGCCCGCGAGTCCGGTGAGGGTGCCCGCGACGGTGTCGGCCAGCTCGTCCAGGCGCAGCGCGTTCCTGCCGCTCTCCCACATGCGCCGCGCGAGCGCGGTCACCGCCGCCCACAGGTCGTCGATGCCGAGGCCGGGCGCGGCGCCAGGACCGCCCTGCCCTCGGCGCTCCTCGTAGGCGAGCCAGGAGGTGAACACGTCCTCGTACAGCTTCGCCGGGCTCAGCGCGCGGCCCGCGCCCGCGACGGAGCGCAACTGGTCCTGGTCGAGGTCCGCGACGAAGCTCAGCAGCCGAGGGTTGCGGCACAGGGCGAGCAGGTCGGGGATGTTCTGGAGCAGCCGGAAGCGCTGCTCAGCGGCGGCCTCGTCGCCGTAGCGGTTGACGAGGTAGGCGCGGATCTGGGCCGGGACGAACCCTTCGAGGGACAGGACGCGGCGCTGCGGCAGCAGTCCGACGCGCTCGCCGAGTGCGGTGAGGATCTGGTCCTGGGACTTGAAGTGCTGGGTGCGGCTGCTGACGATGATCTTCGCGTTGTCGACGGCGGCGTCCAGCAGCACCTGGAGGTGGTCGGCGGCGCGGTCGTAGCTGACGCGGTTGACCAGCTCGTCGAAGCCGTCGAAGAGGAGCACGACGCGGCCCTGCGCGAGCATGTAGCGCAGCGCCCGCAGGTCGATGGTGTCCACGTCGTGCCCGGCGAGGTGCGCGGCGACGAGCCCTTCGAGGCTGTGCGCGCGGTCCAGGGTGTTGAGGGGGATCAGCAGCGGCGTCAGATGGGGCAGCCGTTCGGGGATGCGGCGGGCCAGCTCGCGCAGCGCGAACGTCTTGCCGTGCCCGAAGTCGCCGAGCAGCAGCATGAAGCGGCCGTGGTCGGCCTCCAGCATCTGGAGCATGTTCTCGACGAGGCCGTCGCGCTCCTCGCCGTCGGGGCGCTCCGCGTCGCGGTAGCGCTGCGGGAGGTAGAGGCCGGGCGCGTAGCGGCCGTCGCCTTCGAGGCGGGCCGTCTGCGCGGTGACGTAGGAGCGCAGGTCCAGCAGGCCCTGGAATTCGAGGAAGCTGCGCACGCGGATGCCCCGGCGCCCGGCGCGCTCGCGCAGCCCGCTCTCCGGGGGCGGCCCCTCGTAGACCAGCTCGGCCTCCGAGCCGACGTCGGTGGCGTGCGCCTGCGCGACGAAGCGGTCCAGTTCCTCGTCCGTCGGGGTGCCGGGGTGGACGGCGATGCGCTGCTGGCGCACCACGCCCTCCTCGCTCCAGGTGGCCATGACCTGCGTCATGTCCTCGGGTGTGCGGCGCGGGATGTCGCGCAGCCGCACGCCCTCCCTGCGCGCCTGGCACACCTCCCTGACGCGCTCGGCGAGGGAGTCGGCGGGCCCGTCGACGGGCCGGTTGTCCTCGGGCACGGCGGCCGGGGGCGGCGTGGCGGGCGCGGCGGGCGCGGCGAAGACGCCATGGGCACGGTGCCACTCGACGGGGAAGGTGGCGGGGGCGCTGCCGCCCTCGTCGCTCCACCGGGTGACGCCCTCCGCGCTGATCCGCAGCAGTTCGCACCGCGCGGGCGCGGCCGAGCCGAACAGGGGCAGCTCTCCGGCGGCCGTGTGCAGCAGGTCGTGCGCGGGCTCCGACGAGGTGGTGCGGGGGCCTCCGGTGGGGCCGTGCAGGAGCAGGTGGAGGCGGGGCGCGGTCAGCCGCGCGAAGGTCTCGGCGTCCCGTAGCGGCCCTGGCCCGCCGGGCGCGTCGCCGGGCTGCTGGCGCGCGGTGAGCGGGTGGCGCACGGCGCCGATGCGCAGCCAGCCCTCCTCCTCGTAGGTGCGCAGCGCCTCCGCGAACCAGGTGGCCTGGTCCCTGCCGAGCTGCCCGTACTGGTCGTCGGGGCGGTGGCTGTAGGCCATGGAGGAGTTGAACCCGGCGACGACGGTGTGCAGTTCGGGCACCGGGAAGAGGGTCCAGGGCTGGTCGCTGTCGAAGACGGTGTCCAGGCCCTGGTAGAGGCCGCGGAACAGGCGGGTGTAGTGGCGCCACTTGGGCCAGTACGGGGGCTGGGGCGCGATCTCGTCGGCCTCGCAGGTGTGGAAGTAGCCGAGGCAGGCGGCCTGGCTGACGTCCTGGTTGCCGGGGACGACCACGACGCGCTGGGGCGGCAGGTCGAGCTGGGAGCGCAGTCCGGTGAGGAAGGTGAGGGCCTGGTCGCACTCGCGGGGGCTGCCGGAGGCGGTGAGGTCGCCGGTGACCACGAGGAGGTCGGGCGAGGGCGCTCCGGCGTCCTTCAGCTCGATCAGGTCGCTCCAGATCTCCCTGCGGAGTGTGTCCGGCTCCCGGCCGCGCCCGAAGTCGGGCCCGGCCAGGTGCAGCACGGTCGTGGCGCCCTGCGGCGGCGTGCCGCCTGGCTCCTGCGGGTACCGGGGCGCCCGCGCGGGCCTGCGCCGCCCTGGCCAGCCCGTGCGGCCCAGGGGGCGTGGGCCCTCCTCCGGGCCGCGGTGCGCGGCGGGTGCGCTCCCTGACGTCGCGCCGCCGGGGTAGCCGGGCCGCTGCCCTGGGCGGGCGTGGCCCTCCATGGCCTGCCCTACGCGGGTGAGGAGCATGCCGCGCGCCGTGTCGCTGTCGGTGACGCCGACGAGGTCGACGTAGGTGATGGTGGCGAGCAGCCCCTCGACGGGGGTGTCCTCGACGCGGACGGTGAGCAGCTTGCGCTCGGGCGCCTCCGGTTCGGCGCGCAGCGCCGCCTGCCACTCCATGCGGCCGTAGGTGGAGCGCTCGTAGTGGCGCGAGAGGACGGCGATGACGGCGACGGACTCGCTGACGCCACGGTCCATGAAGTCGATGAAGTTGGTGCCGGGGACGAAGTCCCACGCCTGGATCACCGTGCGGTACCCGGCCTCCTCCAGCGTCCAGGCGATCCACGAGGCCCATTGCTCGTCCGCCGGGGAGTAGCTGATGAAGAAGTCCAAGTCGCCGCTCTGACCCGCAAGTTCCCCGTTTCTCGCCATGCCGCCATCGTAGGAGCTGATCGCGGAGCGGGCGACGGGCGGTGGGTGACGGGCGACGGGCCGCAGGCGGCGGGCGACGCGCGACGGGCCGCGCACGACGGGCGACGGGCCGCGGACCAGGGGCGGCGGGCGACGGGCCGCGCCGTCCGGCTCGCGACCGTGTGCGAACCTGTCTGCCGTGCGAATCCTCAAGCGCTTGCATCCGCTGGACTGGCTGGCAGCCGGGCTGCTCGCCTGCGGGCTCGTCCTCCTCGCGACGGGCGTGCTGCCCACCGGGCCCGCCGGGGAAGCGATGGCGCGCATCGGCCCCCTGCTGGTCTTCCTGGCCACGGTGATCGTGCTCGCCGAGCTGACGGGCAAGGCCGAGGTGTTCGACTCCGTGGCGTCCTGGGTGGCCCGCGCCGCGAAAGGCAACTATGTCCGGCTGTTCGGGCTCTGCGTCCTGTTCGCCTCGGTCACCACGATCACCCTGAACCTCGACACCACGGCGGTCCTGCTCACCCCCGTGATGCTGGCGCTCGCGACCAGGGTGGGCATCGCGGCCGTGCCGCTCGCGATGACGACGGTGTGGCTGGCCAACACGGCCAGCCTGCTGCTGCCCGTCTCCAACCTGACGAACCTGCTGGCCGCCGACCGCGTCGCCCTCTCCCCCAGCGGCATGGCGGCCACCATGTGGGCGCCCCAACTGGTGTCCATCGCCGCGACCATGGCCTGCCTGTGGGGCTTCTACTGGCGACGCGGCAGGCGCGGCGCCGACACGTACACGCCGCCCGAGCCGCTGCGGCCCGCCGACCCGGTGCTGTTCCGGGTGAGCGCGGTGGCGGTCGCGGGCTTCCTGCTGGCGATCCTGGTGGCCGACGTGCCGCTGTGGTCGGCCTCCTCGACGGCCGCGCTGGTCGTCGTGGTCGTCTTCGCGCTGCGCCGCCGCCAGGACCTGCGCCTCTCCCTGGTGCCGTGGCGGCTGCTGGTGCTGGTGCCCGGCATGTTCCTGGTCGTGGAGGCCGTCAACGTCAACGGGCTGCACGGGCTCCTGACGTCGGCGGTCGGCGACGACGGGGGCCTGCTCGGCATGCTGCGCTCGGCCGGTGTCGGCGCGGGACTCTCCAACGTCCTCAACAACCTCCCCGTCTACCTCGCGGGCGAGGGCGCGGTGCCCGAGGCCAACCACGACCAGTTGCTGGCCCTGCTGATCGGCACCAACGTGGGCCCCCTGGTGACCCCATGGGCCTCACTGGCGACCCTCCTCTGGTTCGAACGCTGCCGCTGGCACGGCACGTCGATCCCGCTGGGCCGCTTCATGCTGACGGGGCTGGTGCTGGCGGTGACGGCGACGGTGGGTTCGACGGTGGCACTGGCGGTGGTCTGAGCGGTCTCCGGGCGCGCGAACGGACCTCGGGACCTTGCGCCCGAGCCCGCGCCCGGGAAGGGTGCTCCCCGCACGCGCGGGGGATGGCTGGCTCACGTCTGGGCACCTTGTCCTGACAGCGGGCCTGGGCGAAAGTCGTGCAGTTAGCCCGACGTGCCCGGCAGGAGGCCACATCATGGCGTTACGGTTCCTCGGAATCTCACCCGACACCAAGGAAGACAAGTCTCCGACGATCTGGCAGGACGAGGAGAGCGGTGATCTGATCATCCAGTCCTGGCGGGCTGACGCGGCGACGATCAAGCAGGCCAAGGAGGCCGGATCGATCCCCGGGCACTCCAGTGAGGTTCCGCCGGAAGAGACCGTGATCCGGCTCCCGGCCAACATGCTTCAGTTCATCCCCGGCAGCGAGGACAACAGTGACGGCGGTACGTGAGCGGCTGGCGAAGGCCCGGAACTCGGCGACACACCTGGAGCTGCGTGACAGCTACATGCGTGACGATCCCGACTTCCTCGCCTGGCAGGAAGGCCACCGTGAGGACCCCGCCGACCGCGCTTCGTGGTGGACCGGCTGGCACGACGCCGTGGCTGAAGCGGTGGGCCGGGGCGTCCTCGTCCGCCGCCTGCGTGTGGTCTGCGAACCCCTCAGCGACTACATCCGCTACGAGTGGGAGGGCACATTCGCCAACGTGGCCGCCGGCGAAGAGGTGCGCTGGCTGCCGCGCTCCCGCGGCCACGGGTTGCTGCTGCCCGTGCTGGAGGGCTGGGTGATGGACGAGCAGACCGTGATCCTGCACCACTTCGGCGGCGACGGGCAGTCGGTACAGCCCGACATGGAGGTCATTGAGGATCCCCTGATGGCCCGGCAGTACGCCTCGGCGTGCGACACCGCCTGGCAACGTGCGATTCCGCACGCCGAGTACCGCCCCTCCTGACCCGTTCCTCCCGTGTCCGCGTCCGCCTACTCCAGCGTTCAGGAAGCCCGGAAGGTGCTGGCCGCCCGGCTGCGGGAGCTGCGCCGTGACGTGGAGCTGACGGGGCGCGAACTGGCGCGCCGGTGCGGCTGGTACCCGTCGAAGGTGTCGCGTATCGAGAACGCCCGGACACCGCCTTCGGCCGAGGACGTCCGGGTCTGGTGCCGCGCCTGTGGGGCGGAGGAGCAGACGGAGGACATCATCGCCTCGCTGCACGCGGTCGAAGGCATGTTCGTCGAGTGGCGCAGAGCGGAGCGGCGCGGTCTGCGCGCTTCGGTGGCGGCCGTCAACCCACGCTACGAACGCTCCCGGCAGGTGCGCACCTACGCCTCCTGGGTGATCCCCGGCATGCTCCAGACCCGCCCCAGGCCGCCCTCGACTTCGCCGTCACGACCGCCCGACAACTCTCCGGCGACCTGACTGAGCGCGGCATGCTCGGCCTGTCCACGCTCGGCATGCTCTACCTCAACGCCGCCATGGCCGCCTCGGCGAAGGAGCGCAACACCCGGCACGTGAATGCCGCCACCAGCCTGGTCGACGAGGCCCGGGACGCGGTGAACCTCGTGAAAGACGTGGTGGGCGTGCACCCGTCGCCGAGTTGGCAGTTGCGTCAGCTCACCGAGCGGTGTGGACTCCGCGCATGACTCGTGTGCTCTACCTGATCGCCTGCGCCGCAGGACCCGCCCGACATGTCGACACCGGGGTCCGTCTCGCGCAGCAGGACGGCTGGGACGTGTGCCTGATCCTCACACCCTCGGCCGCCCGCTGGCACGGAGAGCGGCTGCACGAACTGGAGGAGCTGACCGGGCGCGTGGTGCGGTCACAGTACAAGCTGCCCTGGGAGACGGACGCGCTGCCGCCCGCCGACGCGATGGTCGTCGCACCGATGACGACGACGAGCGCCTGCAAGTGGGCGGCCGGGATCACCGACACGGTGGCCCTGGGGCTCCCAGCCGAGGGTGTGCACCTGGGGGTACCGGTCGTCGCGGCGCCGTTCTGGTCCACGGCGCTGGGAGCACAACCGGCAGTGGGCCGGGCCGTCGAGACGCTGCGGGGGCAGGGCGTGCGGGTGGTATTCGGGCCGGGCGAGCCGCACCCGTCGAAGCAGGGCGACTCGCGCGGGTTCCCCTGGCGGCTGGCCTTGGACGCGGTCCGCGAGATGCCCGTGTAACCGCCGCGTAGCGCTGTGCGCAGAGCAAAAGCTGGCCACGACAGTAGCTCGCCGTACTGTCGTCATCATCGGTCCCGAGCAGCACACGCACCTCATCGAGAACCGGCGGGGCGAAGTGATGCAGAATGACGGATTCCGCGACTAGCATCCCAGGTCACGAAGGGTGCTCCCCGCACGCGCGGGGGTGGTCCCCTTGCGACTGCTCGGCGCTGGTGTCCTTGCCGGTGCTCCCCGCACGCGCGGGGGTGGCCCGTGGAGGTGCGTGGCTCGCTGATGGCATAAGGCGCCTGGCCAGGGCGGGGGTTGCCTTCGTGATCCGACGGGATCAGATGGTCAGGATGAGGGACCCGCCCCCGGACCGCTGCCGAGGCACCCCGAGGGCGGGAGTAGGCGGGTCAGCTCGGGGGCACGGTGGTGAGCTGGAGGTTTCGGCCGCCGACGAGCGGCGCGGTGAGGATGACGGTGCGGCCCTCGTGTGTCAGCGCCTTGCCGATGCGGGTGTGGCGGGCCTGCCACCAGTGGCGGGGCGCGAGGAGGGTGGACACGCAGTCGCGGGTGTCGCCGTCCACCGTGATGCGCTCGCCCTTCTCGCGTAGCCGTAGGGGATGGCAGGCGTGGGCGGTGAGGAGGGTGGCGAGGTTGCCTTCCATGATCTCGATGACCTGTCCGGAGGGCATGGGCCGCGGGTAGCTGGTCAGGAACGCGGGCCCGTGCGGGAGTTCGTACATGAGGCGCACGGCGCGGTCCTGGACGCGCCGCATCACGAAGCGCGCCTGCTGCCCTTCCAGGACGGCGACGGGGAAACCGGCGGTGGTGGCCCAGCCGTGGGGGTCGTAGAAGACGTCTTCCGGGTCGGCGGGAATGAGGACGGTGTGGTCGCGCGGCACAGGTTTGCTCCTGGGGTTCAGCGGGTGGTGGTGACGTAGAGGAGGGTCACGATGAGCACGGCGAGGACGGTGACGGAGGCGATCTGCTCGCGCCGCCCCGGCGGGCACAGGGGGCAGGCCAGGACGGGTGGGTCCGGCCCGTGCCACTGGACGATGCGGCCCTCTGCGGTCCAGCAGCGGCACCAGGCGCACGCCCCGCTCATCGTCGGCACCCGGCCCTCCGGGTCGCGAGCTGGCGGGGTGTCTGCGGCCGGAGGACGCGGACCGGTTCGGGGCCGATGACCAGAGTGCTGCCGTCGGCGAAGAGGAGGTGGCGGCGCTCGCGGCCCACGGCGCGCAGATCCTCGACGGTGCGGTACGCGCTGCCGACGACGTGGATGTCGTCCACGCGGACGGTGCGTGCGGTCACCTCGACGGGCGCGAGCAGCCACGCGGGAGGGCGGCCCTTCATGACGGGTTCACCACCCGCAGGGCGGGTGCCGCCGCGTCTTCCGGATCGGCCTCGGCGTCGGCTCGCCGTTTGCCCGCGCCGGAGAGGACGGCGATGGCACGTACCAGCTCCTCGCCCGTCATGGCGATACGGTCCAGCGCGAACCCGACGTAGCGGCGGTGCCGGGCACACAGCCACAACGGCCGGTAGTAGGGGCTCGTCCCGGCGGTGACGTGCTCGCGCACGGCCCCCTCGTGCACCGTGTCCTGGACGCCACACTCGTACTCGGGCTCGGTCACCGTGCCGCCTCCGGGTTCTGGGCGCGGGCCTCGTCCTCAGCGGCGATGTCAGCCGCGCACCCGTCGCACACCTTCACCGGAACAGTGCGCGTGCGCGTCTGCGGGCTCGCACCCCGCTCATCACCGGAGTACAACTCAAGGACCGTCTGCGTACCCGGCACCCGACAGCACCGGAAACAACGCGGACTCACCGCCCCGCCCCGCTCTCGTCCTCGCGAGGCCCCTGCTCGGCCCGGATCACCGCGTCGAGCACCACATACAGCAACCGTGCGTCGGTGAGCCCGTGTTCCGCCCACGGCCTCAGCCAGTGCGTGAAGGCCGACCGCGTACACCAGCCGGGCGGCACCGTCACATGCTGCGCGGTGCCGAGCAGTTGCACCCACGAGGTCTCAGGCACCGCCCATCCCCGCGTCGTGCCAGGCGGCACCAGCCACGTCAGACGATGCCCGTACGGGTCCCGGATCACCGCCCCCGACTCCCGCCCGAGCCGGGCCAATACCCGGTCACCCAAGTACACGGGGATCATCACCGCATCCCAGTGAACCCCCGCCGGGGTCAGCACGGTAGCCACCCCCATGGGCGGGGTCCACGGCGGCGTGCTCGTCAGGGCGCTCACCGGCTCGCCCCTGCCCCAAGGGCATCCGCTACCGCGGCACAGAGGATCGGCGAACCGGCGAACGTATCTGCTGGGTGCACAGCGGCTGGAGTCATGCACAGATGGTGGGCTCACGCGCCATCACATACGAGGACCCACAGAGGACTTATGCGTGACGGAAAGAGGACTTCCATACACGCCTAGGAGTGAGGGATGGTCGTAATGCGGACTGCCGTGGAAGATGAGAGCGAACCACGACTGGAGGTAGAGATGGCCCAGGCCGCAGGCAACACGGCTTTGAAGTCCGCGCGGGTGGCGGCAGGCTACCGCTCCCAGCAGACATTCGCCGACGCGTTGACTCGCGCCGCCGCCGATCTCGGCATTCGCGGTCTGGCTGTGGGCGCTCGGCAGGTGCGACGCTGGGAGTCGTCTGTCCCGCCCTGGCCGCATGCTGACCTTCAGCGCGTCCTCGTGCACCTGCTTGGCCAGAGCATGGAAGAACTCGGGTTCACTCCGCCATGGGCCGAGGACGCGCGGGCTGGAACGGTGCGCCGCCCAACAGGTCAGCCGCTCGCGCTCGCCACCGTCCCCACTCAGCGGCCCGCCACGAGCCATCCCGACAGTGTCGGTACCGACTACGCGGCGATCACCCGCGCTCACCGGCACATGTACTGGTCCGTCGCCCCCTCCACCCTGCATCCCGCCGTCCTCGAACACACCCGCCTCGGGTGCGCGCTGTTGCCGGAGACCGGCGGCACGTGCCGCCGTGCCGTCGCCGCCGCGCTCGCCGAGTCCTACCTGCTGGCAGGCCGCATCGAGTTCTTCGATCTCCGCGAGCCCGACCAGGCCAGCGAGACCCTGCTACGAGCGCTGCAAGCCGCAGGCGAGGCCGATGACCACCTGCTCGGCGCCGCGATCCTCGCGCACACCGCCTTCATCCCCGGCTGGGCCGGAGACCGGGAGAGCGCCGTCGAGCGGATGGTCGCCGCCCGCGCCTACGCCCGCCGAGGGCCCGCCAGCGCGGAGATCTGGGCGTGGCTCGACGCGGTCGAGGCCGAGTGCGAGACCCGATGCGGCAACACGAGGGCGGCCCTGCATCTGATTCGTCACGGAGAGGATGCCCTCGCTCTCGGCAACGAGCACGTCAGCCCTTCGTGGCTGGACTGGTTCACACCCGTCCGGCTGGCCGCGTTCAAGGGGAACACCGAACTGCGCGCGGGTCACCTGCCGCAGGCCCGTGAGACCTTGGCCCGGGTCCTGGAGGAGCTGCCCGAGCACGACACGAAGCAGCGCACCGTCATCCTCGGCGACCTTGCCGCTGTCGAAGCAGCCGCCGAGGCTCCCGAGAAGGCGTGCGCGTACGCGCTCCAGGCCCTGGATCAGCTCGGGGAGACCTGGTACGCGATGGGCATGGACCGCATCCGCGAGGTGCGGCGAGCGCTCGCACCGTGGCAGCACGAGCGGTACGTGCGTGAGCTGGATGACCGGCTGTACGGGTGGGGGACGACGGTCAGCGCTCTCGCACGTTGAACTTGTCGATCATCTCTGGCAGCTCGGCAAGCGTCTCGACGCGGAACGTCGGCAGCTCGCGCGCCTCGGAGGTGTTCCACTGGATCGTCGCCCACGGCCCGCGGTGGATGAGCGCCGTGCGCATCCCGGCCGCAGCACCGGGGCGCAAGTCGTTGTCGACGCGGTCCCCGACGTACAGGATCTCCTCGGCCTCGGCCGGGACGACCTGGGCCAGTCGCCGGAAGAACTCGGGGTCGGGCTTGCTCGCGCCCCAGTCGTCCGAGGTGCCGATCAGATCCACGTCGCCGGTGAACAGCTCACGCAGGATGCCGCCCGCGCGCACGGTCTGGTTGCCCGCGATGCCCAGCCACAGACCGGCCTCGCGCAGCGCAGCGAGTGCCGGGCGCACGTCCGGGTACAGGTCGTCCTCGCCGAAGTGCTCCGGCTGTCCGGCGGCGGCCCGTGCCTCGCGCTCGGCGTACAGATCAAAGCCGGGCCGGAACTCCTGGAAGGTCTCGCGGTAGTCGCGGCCCTGGGCGATGACCGCCCCGAACATGGCGTGGAAAGTGTGACGTGGGACGCCGAGCCAGTCGGCCCAGGTGCCGTACTCCCGCGTCTCGTCGACCAGGCACTCACCGACGTCGAAGACCACCGCGCGAATCATGCCCGCAGGGTATACGTAGCCGCCACGTAGCACTGTGCGCAGGGCAAAAGCTGGCCACGACAGTAGCTCGCCGTACTGTCGTCATCATCGGTCCCGAGCAGCACGCTCACCTCATCGAGAACCGGCGGGGCGAAGTGATGCAGAATGACGGATTCCGCGACTAGCATCCCAGGCCACGAAGGGTGCTCCCCGCACGCGCGGGGGTGGCCCGGACGCGGCCCTGCGCGAGAGCGGGCTCGTCGCGTGCTCCCCGCACACGCGGGGGGGGTGGCCCGTTGTCGGTCACGACGTGCAGCACGTGCTCCCCGCACGCGCGAAGGACGGTCTGTGTGCCGGGCGCCCGGCGGCAGCAGAAACAGGGCGGGCTCACCACTCGGCCCTGCTCTCGCGCTCGCGCGGTCCGTGTTCGGCACGGATGACGACGTGTAGCAACCGCGCATCCGTCAAACCGTGCTCGGCCCAGCCCCGCGCCCAGTGCGCGAAGCTGGAGCGGGTGCACCAGGCGGGCGGCTCCGTCACGTGCTGCGCGGTGCTGAGGAGTTGGATACACGTGGCCTCGGGGATCGCCCACCCCCGCGTCGCGAGCGGGTCGATGAGCCAGGTCAGCCGCCGCCCGTACGGGTCCCGGATCACCGCCCCCGACTCACGGCCGAGCCGCGCCAGCACCCGATCCCCCAGATACGCGGGCACCTGACAGGCGTCCCAGTGCACCCCCGCCGGGGTCAGCTCTGCGGCGAGCCCAGAAGGCGGGATCCAGCACGTGCTGCCCTGCGGTGTCGCGGCCAGCATGTGCGCGATACGCCCGGCGCACTCACGCTCCTCACCGAACGGGCCGACCTCGTAGCCGAAGTCGGTCACGTAACGGCCCTCGGCCATGGCAATCTCGTCGGAGAGGGAGGCATTCAGGGGGTGGGTCACGCGCAGGCTCTGCGGGGCTGCCCCTTCATGGGCCACCTGGAGCCCGTGCTTGGCCAGATGGTCGGCGAGTTCTTGCAGTTCAGCTTCCACACGACGACCATCCCAACGGGCCACACCTGTTGGGATATGACAACCAATGACACGGAGTTGATCATGAGGACGGTGGCGATCACAGGCACCCGCTCCACCGGACACCGCGCCCTCGACGAGTACGGCAACCTGTTCGCCAGCTACCTCGGCCCCTTCGCCGAAGGCGCCCACTTCTACATCGGCGGCGCGAAGGGCATCGACTCGATGAGCTTGCTCTGGCTCGCGGGTAACTCCGAGGCGGACATCACCATCGTGGTGCCGGGGACCGTGGACGAACAGCCTGCCGAGGCGAGGCAGGCGATCAGCCGCAGCCGCGACCGCATCAAGGAAACCGTCGAGCTAGGGGCCTCCGAGCTGCGGACCGCCGCCTTCCACGCGCGGAACCGCTACATGGTCGATCGCGCATCCATGGTGATCGGCTTCCCTCACCGTGACGATGAGAAGTCCGGCACCTGGCAGACCCTCGACTACACATCACAACTGGGGAAACCGCGACTGATCGTGCCCGTGTAGTCACCGTGTGCGCCATGATGCGGGTATGGACGACAAGGCCACCGGCGCAGTCACGCTGAAACGGTTGCGGACCCGTCGCGGCCTGTCCCTCAACGACCTCGCCCGCGCCCTCTCAGAGACAGCCCGTGAGCTGGCACACCCCCACCTGCCCTCAACGGCCTCGGTCCAGCGTTCGGTCGCCCGCTGGGAATCGAACCGGCCCACGATGCCCGACGAGAGGTACCAGCTCCTCCTCGGCCTCGTGTACGCGCGCACCCCTGCGGGGCAGACAGCGCTCGGCGCAGGGTCGGACTTCGCCGAGTACCTCGACGCGCTCGGCCTGCTGGGCGAGGGTGAGCGGCGGATCGCGGAGCTGCGCTCGGCGGTCGTACGCCGGGTGACCGATGCGGGCGGGGGCATGCTCGCGTTCCTCGCGCCCGGCACCCAAGCAGCACTTGTGCATGCCCTGGCTGACCCCACCCACGTGGACGAGCGAGTGACCGCAGGACTCGGCGCAGCCGTTTCCGATGTGGACCAACAGGTGGGGAGCGTGCCGTTCGTGCGGCTCCAGCTCCTGCTCTCGCCCGCGCTGGAGGCGTGCCGTCAACTGCTGGCCGGGCCCGTACCGGTGCCGTTGGTCCCCGAACTGCGCGCCGTCGCCGTGTCTGCGGCGACGCTCGCGGCACGGCTGACGTTCGAGACGCGGGACGACACGGCTGCCCGCGCCCTGTACGCCGACGCGACCCGCTGGGCCGCAGCGCTCGCAGACCCGTGGCGCCAGGCCGGAGTGCACATGAGCCATGCCCTCGTGACGCTGTACTCCCAAGACGGCCTCGACGGCGCCCGCCGTCTGGTCGATGAGGCGGTGCGTACCGCTCGCTCAGGGGCCAGCGTCCGTGTACGGGCCCGTGCACACGCACTCCAAGCGGAGATCGCAGCGCGCGAAGGGCTTGAGCGGCAGGCGCAGACCGCGCTCGGCCTGGCTGCGTACGATACGGAAGCGCACCACAAGGGCGATCCATCGCCGTCGTCGTTCTCCCTCGGGCACCTGCGCGGGTTCGAGGGCGTGTGTGAGCTGTACGTGGGCGACCCCCAGTCCGCGCACGACCGGTTCGCCCGGTCGGCGGCTGCCCTGTCGGCGCCGCGCGAGCAGGTGCAGCGGGCAATCGTCAGGACGGACCAGGCCCTCGCGAGGATCAAGCTCGGGGAGCCGCGCGCTGCGGCGGATCTGCTGCACGAGTGCGTGGGCGCGGCGGCTTCGACCGGCGGCCGGGTCCCGGCGATCCGGCTACGGCGCGCCCGCCGAGAGCTGCGCCCATGGCGACGCGAGGAGTGGGCTGTTGACCTGGACGACCATCTGATGGATGTCCTTGGCAGCTAGCCGCCGCGTAACGCTGTCCGCAGGGACATCATCGATCCCGACCAGCACGCCCACCTCATCGAGAACCGGTGGAGTGAAGTGATGCAGAATGACAGATTCCGCGACTAGCATCCCAGGCCACGAAGGGTGCTCCCCGCACGCGCGGGGGTGGTCCCTGGTAGACGGCGTTCGGCTCCGGCGTAAACGTGTGCTCCCCGCACGCACGGGGGTGGTCCTGCGGTGAGCTGCAACGTCGCCCAGTGGCTCGGCGTGCTCCCCGCCCCCGCGGGGACCCCCTCACACCCCACCGCCCCCTGCGCGCCCCACCCCCGCCTCCGCCACCATGTCCAGCAGAAGCGGAACCGCCTCCGGCCGGGCCGCGACGAAGCTGCGGTTCGAGTCGGGGCCGCTGAAGCCGACGCGGAAGGGGCCGCCGTCCAGGGTGCGGAACTCCACGCCCGTCTCGGCCGCGAGCAGCGCGCCCGGCGGGAAGTCGATGCCCTCGGCGCGGTAGCCGACGTAGCCGTCGATCGTGCCGCGCGCCAGCATGGTCCAGCCCAGCAGCGGCGCCCACAGCTGGAGCACCCGCCGCGAGCGCCGTTCCAGTGCGCCGCGCAGTGCCGTCGCCGTCGGGTCGCCCCGGCCCACCGCGTGCCCCTGGGTCCAGGCGAGCACGGGCCCGGACCTGGGTACCGGCGCGGCCGGGCCCGTCAGCCTGCCCGAGGCGCCGTAGGCGCCCCCGCCCAGCGCGGCCCGCCAGGTGGCGCCGGTCACCGGCTCGTGGACGACGCCGACGACGGGCGACCCGTCGACGCACAGGCCGATGCCCACGGCGTAGGCGGTCAGCCCTATGGCGACGTTGTTGCTGCCGTCCAACGGGTCGACCAGCCAGGTGCGTTCGCCCACCGCGTCGAACAGCCCGGCCTCCTCGGAGAGGATCCGCTCGTGCGGGAAGTGGGTCTGGAGGCGCGCGAGGATGACCTTCTCCGCCGCCAGGTCGAGGTCCGTGACGACGTCGCCGTCCTCGCCCTTCTCGCCCACCGCATGGGCCTCGCGGAAGCGGGCGCGCAGCAGCGCCCCCGCCTCCTCGGCCGCCGCGACGGCCACCCGCTGCTCGTGTGCATAAGGCCCCGCGCCCCCCGCGTCTCCCGGCCCGGTGCCCTCGTCAGTCGCGCTGCTCGGCATGGATCCTCCTGAGTGCGGTGCGCACGGTCCGTTCGGTGTGGCCTGCCCCGCACAGTCGCCGCACCATGCGGTGGCGGTCTCCGTGCAGGGGTCCCAGGGAGAGGTCGGAGCGGCCCGGCAGGGATCTGCCGAGCACGAGAGTCGCGGCGGGGCTGCCCTTGGCGACGACGGTGGCGTGGAACTCGCCCGCCGCCATCGCGTAGGTCTCCCCGCCCGAGCTGGTGTGTTCGGGGCCCGGTTCGCCGCGCACCAGCCGCTGCGTGGGCAGCAGTTCGTCGACGCCGCCGGGCTCGCTGCGCACCTCGTAGATCCGGTGCGTGGGCCGCGCGGCGTCCTCCGTCACCCGTACGGGGAGGTTGGCGACCCGCCCGTAGAGCACGTGGCTGAGCAGTTCCCAGCTGTGCGCGTGCATGGGCGCGGCCAGCGGTTCGACGGGGGCGCCGTCGGCACCGCCGGCTCCGCCGCTCTCGAAGAGGTGGAGGCAGATGCCGCGCGCGCCGTCGCGCAGGAGCGGCAGGCAGAGGAAGCCGAGCGGGTGCCGTACCGCGCGCAGCGGCCGTGCGCCGGAGGCGATGTCCTCCAGGGCGCCGACGACGCTCGCGCGAAGCTCGGCGGGGGCCGCGCCTTCCGGGTCGTGCCGGAGCGCGTGTTCGAGCTTGTCGTAGTCCATGGTGCCGCGCCCGAGGCGTCTCACCTCCGGTAGGGGTCCTCGGCGTGCAGGGCCTTTCCAATGATCTCGCCGACGTCGCCGTCGGTGAAGACGGCGGGGAGGGGAAGGCCCAACTCGTCGAAGACCGTGCGTACTTCGTCCACCGTGGGCTCCTCGCTCAGGGAGGGGATGCCCCGCAGGTCGAGGCGGACGGCCTGCTCCCTGCTCTGGTGCAGTTCGGTCACGTAGTAGTCGTAGAGCGGCTGGTCCCGTGCGACGAGGAGGTTGACGCGGCTGGGGTCGTCCTGGGTGATGATCAGGCAGGACTCGGAGAGGTCGAAGCGCAGCGTCGGCACGCCGGAGGAGAGGTGGACGCTGATCTCCAGCGTGTCCAGCCGCTGCCGGAACCAGCAGGCGGCGAGCACGGTGGCGTACGCCTCCTTGCGGGTGCGGTCGGTGGTCCAGGCGTCGGCAGCGGCGACGTTGCGCTGGCGGGCGAAGGTCTGCCGGAAGCGCGCATACGCCGAGCAGGTCTGCTCGTCACCCGGGTTGATGATGTCGATCTTCACGCTGAGCTGGGCGCGCTGCCTGGTGGCCGCCTCCACGCAGCGGGGCAGGGTGACGGCGCGCAGATAGGTGCCCGTGCCGCCCTTGAAGTACCAGCGGTTGGTCTGCTGCCTGGCCGTCTCCAGTGCCTCGCCGACCTCGTCGCCGGAGAGCGAGCGCACCATGGCGAGGTCCTCCAGCGCGCGACGGGTCTCGGCCGACGCCTCGCGGATGTCGGACATGCGGCGCAGCCGCTCGCTCATCGAGCCGACGGCCAGCGCGCCGAGCACCAGCAGCGTGGCGCCTGAGGAGACGTCGTCGCTGACGACGTCACCGAACACGTCCAGGAAGCCGATCGTCAGGCCGAGCCCGACGGCGATGACGACGTCCAGGTTCCTGATCACCCATGCGACGCTCATCTCGACGCGTCCCACCCGCTGTGCCACCGGTAGTTCCCTCCCCGTCAGTGACCAGCATCGTAGGAGCCCGCGGGGTGCGCTGGCCAGGCGGCCCCGGTGTCGTGCCCATGGCATCCCGTACGGCCCGTACGGCCCGGTCCCGTACGACACAGCGGTGCCTTCCCTCGGTCGGGGTTGAGGGAAAGCACCGCGTGTGTCCGCACGACGCTGTACGGAGGTTCGACGGGGCCGGGCCCATGGATCGGGGCCCGGCCGTGGGTGTCAGACGGCCAGTGCCCTGTCCGTCGGCCGGATCGGGGCCGGGAGGGCGCTGGCGCCCGTGAGGTAGCGGTCCACGCCCTTGGCCGCCGAGCGGCCCTCGGCGATGGCCCACACGATCAGCGACTGGCCGCGCCCCGCGTCACCGGCGACGAAGACGCCGTCGACGCTGGTGGCGTAGTCCGCGTCACGGGCCACGTTGCCGCGCTCGTCCAGGTCGACGCCGAACTGCTCGACGAGGCCGTTGTCCTTGTCGATGCCGGTGAAGCCCATGGCGAGGGTGACGAGCTGGGCCGGGATCTTCCGCTCGGTGCCCGGCTTCTGCTCCAGCTTGCCGTCCTTGAACTCCACCTCGACGAGGTGCAGCCACTGGACGTTGCCGTCCTCGTCGCCCTCGAAGTGGGTGGTGTTGACGGAGTAGACCCGCTCGCCGCCCTCCTCGTGCGCGGAGGTGACCTTGTAGAGCATGGGGAACGTCGGCCAGGGCTGGTTCGGGTTCCGCTCCTCGCCCGGCTTGGGCATGATCTCCAGCTGGGTGACGGAGGCCGCGCCCTGGCGGTGTGCCGTGCCAACGCAGTCGGCGCCGGTGTCGCCGCCGCCGATGACGACGACGTGCTTGCCCTGGGCGCTGATCGGGGAGACCGTCAGATCGCCCTCCTGCACCTTGTTGGCCAGCGGCAGGTACTCCATCGCGAAGTGGATGCCGTTCAGCTCGCGGCCCGGGACCTTCAGGTCGCGGGAGGTGGTGGAGCCGGCGGCGATGACGACGGCGTCGTACCGCTTGCGCAGCTTCCGCGCGTCCAGGTCGCGGCCGATCTCCACCTCGGTGCGGAACTTGGTGCCCTCCGCGCGCATCTGCTCGATGCGGCGGTTGATGTGCCGCTTCTCCATCTTGAACTCGGGGATGCCGTAGCGCAGGAGCCCGCCGATGCGGTCGGCGCGCTCGTAGACCGCGACGGTGTGTCCCGCGCGGGTGAGCTGCTGCGCGGCGGCGAGCCCGGCCGGGCCCGAACCGATGACGGCGACGGTCTTGCCGGACAGGCGCTCCGGGGGCTGCGGGGTGACGTCCCCGCGGTCCCACGCCTTGTCGATGATGGTGACCTCGACGTTCTTGATGGTCACCGGCGGCTGGTTGATGCCCAGCACGCACGCCGACTCGCAGGGCGCGGGGCACAGGCGGCCCGTGAACTCCGGGAAGTTGTTGGTGGCGTGCAGCCGCTCGCTGGCCGCGCTCCAGTCCTCCCGGTAGGCGTAGTCGTTCCACTCGGGGATGAGGTTGCCCAGCGGACAGCCCTGGTGGCAGAAGGGGATGCCGCAGTCCATGCAGCGCCCGGCCTGCTTGCTGATGATGGGCAGCAGCGAGCCCGGGACGTAGACCTCGTTCCAGTCCTTGACGCGCTCCTCGACCGCACGGGTCTCGGCGACCTCGCGGTCGGTGGTCAGGAAGCCCTTGGGGTCAGCCATTGGTCGCCGCCTCCATCATCTTCTCGTGGGTCTCGCTCGTGGAGAGTCCCGCTCGCTCGGCGGCTTCCTTGGCGGCGAGCACGGCCTTGAAGGTGGACGGCAGGACCTTCTTGAAGCGGGTCACTGCCGAGTCCCAGTCGGCGAGGAGCTTCTCGGCCACGGTCGAGCCGGTCTCCTCCTGGTGGCGGCGCACCACGTCGTGCAGCCACTTCCTGTCGTCGTCGTCCAGCTCGTCCACGGCGTCGCGCAGACCGATGTTGACGTTGTCCGGGTCGAGGTCGATGACGTACGCGGTGCCGCCGGACATGCCCGCGCCGAAGTTGCGGCCCGTCTCGCCCAGGATGACGGCCTTGCCGCCCGTCATGTACTCGCAGCCGTGGTCGCCGACGCCCTCGGAGACGACCGTCGCACCCGAGTTGCGGACGCAGAAGCGCTCGCCCACCCGGCCGCGCAGGAACATCTCGCCGCCGGTCGCGCCGTAGGCGAGGGTGTTGCCCGCGATGGTCGAGAACTCGGCGAGGTGGTCGGCGCCCCGGTCGGGGCGGACGACGAGCCTGCCGCCCGAGAGGCCCTTGCCGACGTAGTCGTTGGCGTCGCCCTCCAGTCGCAGCGTGATGCCGCGCGGGACGAAGGCGCCGAAGGACTGTCCTGCGGAGCCGGTGAAGGTGATGTCGATGGTGTCGTCGGGCAGTCCCGCGCCGCCGAACTTCTTCGTCACCTCGTGCCCGAGCATGGTGCCCACGGTCCGGTTGATGTTGCGGATCGCGACCTGCCCGCGCACGGGCTGTGCCAGCTCCGAGGTGTCGGCCGACAGGGCGTCGGCGGCCAGCTTGATGAGCTGGTTGTCGAGCGCCTTCTCCAGGCCGTGGTCCTGGCCGACGACCTGGTGGCGGGCCGCGTCCTCGGGCAGCTCGGGCACGTGCAGCAGCGGGGCCAGGTCAAGGCCGCGTGCCTTCCAGTGGTCCACGGCGCGGGAGGTGTCCAGCAGCTCGGCGTGCCCGATGGCCTCGTCGAGGGTGCGGAAGCCCAGCTCGGCGAGGATCTCGCGGACCTCCTCGGCGATGAACTCGAAGAAGTTCACGACGAACTCGGCCTTGCCGCTGTAGCGCTCGCGCAGCACCGGGTTCTGGGTGGCGATGCCGACCGGGCAGGTGTCCAGGTGGCACACGCGCATCATGACGCAGCCGGAGACGACGAGCGGCGCGGTGGCGAAGCCGAACTCCTCGGCGCCGAGCAGCGCGGCGATGACCACGTCGCGGCCGGTCTTGAGCTGCCCGTCGGTCTGCACGACGATGCGGTCGCGCAGCCCGTTGAGCAGCAGCGTCTGCTGGGTCTCGGCGAGGCCCAGCTCCCAGGGGCCGCCCGCGTGCTTGAGCGAGGTGAGCGGCGAGGCGCCGGTGCCGCCGTCGTGCCCGGAGATGAGCACCACGTCGGCGTGCGCCTTGGAGACACCGGCGGCGACGGTGCCGACGCCGACCTCGGAGACCAGCTTGACGTGAACGCGCGCCTGGGGGTTGGCGTTCTTCAGGTCGTGGATGAGCTGGGCGAGGTCCTCGATGGAGTAGATGTCGTGGTGCGGCGGCGGCGAGATGAGGCCGACGCCCGGCGTGCTGTGCCGGGTCCGCGCGACCCAGGGGTAGACCTTGTGGCCGGGGAGCTGGCCGCCCTCGCCGGGCTTGGCGCCCTGGGCCATCTTGATCTGGATGTCGTCGGAGTTGACCAGGTATTCGCTGGTCACGCCGAACCGCCCTGAGGCGACCTGCTTGATGCTGGAGCGCCGCGCCGGGTCGTAGAGCCGCTCCGGATCCTCGCCGCCCTCGCCGGTGTTGGACTTGCCGCCGAGCTGGTTCATGGCGATGGCCAGCGTCTCGTGCGCCTCCTGCGAGATGGAGCCGTAGGACATGGCGCCGGTGGAGAACCGCTTGACGATGTCGCTGACGGACTCGACCTCGTCGATGGAGATCGGCTCGCGGGCCGCCTCGCCCGAGCCCGAGGACTTGAACTGGAACAGGCCGCGCAGCGTCATCAGCCGCTCGGACTGCTCGTTCACGCGCTCCGTGTACTGCTTGAAGATGTCGTAGCGGCGCGAGCGGGTGGAGTGCTGGAGGCGGAAGACCGTGTCCGGGTCGAACAGGTGCGGCTCGCCCTCGCGGCGCCACTGGTACTCGCCGCCGATGTCCAGGTCGCGGTGGGCCGGGGCGATGCCGGTGGCGGGGTACGCCTTGGCGTGCCGGGCCGCGACCTCCTTGGCGACGACGTCGAGACCGGCGCCGCCGATCTTCGTCGTCGTGCCGTGGAAGTAGGTGTCGACGAAGCTCTCGTCGAGCCCGACGGCCTCGAAGACCTGCGCGCCACGGTACGAGGCGACGGTGGAGATGCCCATCTTGGACATCACCTTGAGCACGCCCTTGCCCAGTGCGTAGATCAGGTTGCGGATGGCCTGCTCGGGGTCCATGTCGCCGGGCAGGAAGGTGCCCGCGCGGACCAGGTCCTCGACGGACTCCATGGCCAGGTACGGGTTGACCGCCGCTGCGCCGTAGCCGATGAGGAGCGCCACGTGGTGCACCTCGCGCACGTCGCCCGCCTCGACCAGCAGCCCGACCTGGGTGCGCTGCTTGGTGCGGATGAGGTGGTGGTGCACGGCCGAGGTGAGCAGCAGCGACGGGATCGGCGCGTGCTCGGCGTCCGAGTGCCGGTCGGAGAGCACGATGAGCCGGGCGCCCGCCTCTATGGCAGCGTCGGCCTCGGCGCAGATCGCCTTGATCCGCTCGGACAGGCCCTTGCCGCCCTCGGCGACCCGGTAGAGCCCGGAGAGGGTGGCGGCCTTGAGGCCCGGCAGGTCGCCGTCGGCGTTGATGTGGATGAGCTTGGCCAGCTCGTCGTTGTCGATCACCGGGAAGGGCAGGGTGACGCTGCGGCACGAGGCGGCCGTCGGCTCCAGCAGGTTGCCCTGCGGGCCGAGCGACGAGTGCAGCGAGGTCACCAGTTCCTCGCGGATGGCGTCCAGCGGCGGGTTGGTGACCTGCGCGAACAGCTGGGTGAAGTAGTCGAAGATCAGCCGGGGGCGCTCGGAGAGCGCCGCGATCGGCGAGTCCGTGCCCATCGAGCCGATCGGCTCGGCGGCCATCTTGGCCATCGGCGCGAGCAGGACGCGCAGCTCCTCCTCGGTGTAGCCGAAGGTCTGCTGGCGGCGGGTGACCGAGGCGTGGGTGTGCACGATGTGCTCGCGCTCGGGCAGGTCGGCCAGCTTGATGAGCCCGGCCTCCAGCCACTCCTGGTACGGCTGCTCGGCGGCGAGCGTCGCCTTGATCTCGTCGTCCTCGATGATGCGGTGCTCGGCGGTGTCCACGAGGAACATGCGGCCGGGCTGGAGGCGGCCCTTGCGGACGATCTTCGCCGGGTCGATGTCGAGGACGCCGACCTCGGAGCCGAGGACGACGAGGCCGTCGTCGGTGACCCAGTACCGCCCGGGGCGCAGACCGTTGCGGTCGAGAACGGCGCCGACCTGGGTGCCGTCGGTGAAGGTGACGCAGGCGGGGCCGTCCCAGGGCTCCATCATCGTGGAGTGGTACTGGTAGAAGGCTCGCCGGGCCGGATCCATGGAGTCGTGGTTCTCCCACGCCTCGGGGACCATCATCAGCACGGAGTGCGGCAGCGAACGCCCGCCGAGGTGCAGCAGCTCCAGCACCTCGTCGAAGGAGGCCGAGTCGGAGGCCCCCTCCGTACACAGCGGGAAGATCCGGTTCAGCTTCTCGCCCTCGGGCCCGAACAGCTCCGAGGCGAGCTGGGACTCGCGGGCCCGCATCCAGTTGCGGTTGCCCTGCACCGTGTTGATCTCGCCGTTGTGCGCGACGAAGCGGTACGGGTGGGCCAGCGGCCAGCTCGGGAAGGTGTTGGTGGAGAAGCGGGAGTGCACCAGCGCGACGGCGGTGGCGAACCGCCGGTCGGACAGGTCGGGGAAGAAGGGTTCGAGCTGGCCTGTGGTCAGCATGCCCTTGTAGACGATGGTGCGGCACGACAGCGACGGGAAGTACACGCCCGCCTCGCGCTCGGCGCGCTTGCGCAGCACGAAGGCGAGCCGGTCCAGCGCGAGCCCGGAGGCGGCGGCCTCCGTGTCCGCGGCGGACACGAAGAGCTGGCGCAGCGACGGCATGGTCTCGCGGGCGCCCGCGCCCAGGAGCTGCGGCGCCACGGGGACGTCGCGCCAGCCGAGGACGTCCAGGCCCTCTTCGGCGGCCAGCGTCTCGATCTCCGAGACGGCAGCCGCGGCTTCCGTCTCGTCATTCGGGAGGAAGGCGATACCGACGGCGTAGGAACCGGCCTCGGGAAGCGCGAAGGAGACCGTCTCGCGGAGGAAGGCGTCCGGAACCTGGAGGAGGATGCCCGCGCCGTCGCCCGTGTCGGGGTCGGATCCTGTGGCACCTCGGTGCTCCAGGTTGCGCAGGACGGTCAGCGCGCGTTCGACGAGGTCGTGGCTGGCCTCACCCGTCAGTGTCGCCACGAAGCCGACGCCACAGGCGTCATGCTCGTACCGGGGGTCGTACATCCCCTGCTTGGCAGGGTGGGCCGCCTGAGACGCAGCACGCATCGGCTCTCCCGTCGTCGTCGTGGCAGTTGTGAGTGCCGAGGGACGACGTTGGCCCTCTGCAGGAACAAATTTTCGTGCAGGTTACATGATGGCCCACTTCCCGAAAAGTGGATGCCATATTCCAGGATGCGGACGGTGCACCTGGTTGCGATACGAAGGGAAGACTCCCTCAGAACCCGTGATCTCGCAGGCCAGCGCGGGCTTCATTGCTCGCGGGCCTTCCGGCTTCTGCCCACCGTTGAACAAACTGAAACCGTCGAGTAACACCGAGATCATGCCGCGCCGCCCTGAACACGCGCCATGACTCAGCCCACAGCCACTCCGAAGGCCGTGCCCAGCCCGTACGTCACGGCAGCCGCGGCACCGCCCAGCGCGAGCTGACGCAGACCGCTGAACCACCACGGCCGCGCCGTCACCCGTGCCACGACGGCGCCGCACACGAACAGCCCCAGCAGCGCCAGCGCCACCGCGGGCCACAGCGAGGCCGCACCGGCCAGATACGGCAGTACGGGCATGATGGCGCCGACCGAGAAGGAAAGGAAGGACGAGACCGCGGCGACCGTCGGAGAGGGCAGATCGGCCGGATCCACACCCAGCTCCTCGCGCGCGTGTATCTCCAGCGCCTGCTCGGGGTCCCGGTGCATCTGCTCGGCGACCTGACGGGCCAGATCCGGGTCCACACCACGGGACACGTACAGTTCTGCCAGCTCGGTGACCTCGTCCTCCGGATGGCGTCGCAGCTCCCTGCGCTCCACCTCCAGCTCGGCCTGCACCAGCTCGCGCTGCGAGGCGACGGAGGTGTACTCACCGGCCGCCATCGAGAAGGCACCGGCGGCGAGACCCGCGAGCCCGGAGATCACCACGGTCTGCGGGGAGGCGGAGCTGCCCGCCACGCCCGTCATCAGGCCGAGGTTGGAGACCAGACCGTCCATGGCACCGAAGACGGCGGGGCGCAGCCAGCCGCCGTTGACGTCGCGGTGGGTGTGCGTGACGGCGGTGGAGCCGTCCTCACCGGGCGCGGGTGCGGTGGCGTCGGGGGCGGTCTCGGTGTGCTGCCTCGTGTCCTCGGAGACGGGGGTCGTGGTGCTCATGCGTACTGCGCGCTCCCTTCTGAAGGGATGAAGGGCGGATGCCCATCTTTCCCAACGCTTCAAAGGTAGGCGCGCATTCCCGCCTGCGCTAGCAAGGAAGGCCGTACTAACCGTCCTGACCTGCGGCTTTGCCACGGGGGCCCTCGTCGCCGCCCTCGCGGGCCGCCGCCTCCGCCGCCTCCCGCGCCTCCTCCGCCTCGCCCGCCTCGCGGAAGGTCTCGGCCAGTTCGTCGGCGACGAGGTGCTCGCGGTCCAGCCTGTTGGTGCGGTAGGCGGCGCGGCCGACCATATGGGCCGCGACGGGCGAGGTCAGGAGCTGGAACAGCCCGACGAGGACCAGAGTGCCGAGGTCGATGGCGCTGCGCAGCCACAGCCCCGCGCCGATCAGCACCAGCAGCAGCCCGAACGCCTGCGGCTTGGTGGCCGCGTGCATCCGGGTGAGTACGTCGGGCAGCCGCACCAGGCCGATTCCGGCCACCAGGCACAGCAGCGCCCCGGCCAGCATGAAGACCGCTCCGACCGCGTCGGCGACGCCTTCCCAGTTCACCGCTGCCCCCCTTCTCCGGCGGTGCCGCCGCCCGCTGTCCACTCCGTGGACGGCCGCGTGGACTGCACCGTGGACGCCGGTTCAGCGGGCGGCTCCGTGGCGGACGGCTCCGTGCCCGTGCCCGTGTCCGTGTCCGTGTTCTCGTCGACGTCCTCGCCGCCCGCCTCGTCGCGCAGTGCCATGAACCGGGCGACGCCGACGGACCCCGTGAAGCCCAGGAAGGAGAGCACCAGGAGCACCGGCAGGTAGTACCCGACGCGCTGCGCCGCCGTGTACACGCCGATGCCCGCCATCATCACCGCCACCAGCGCGTCCAGCGCGACGGCCCGGTCCAGCGTCGAGGGGCCCCGCACCAGGCGGACCGTCACCAGGCAGCCCGAGACGAGCAGCAGCCCGGCGACGATCATCAGGATCACGTCGTCCACTTTCCCGCCTCCCTCTCCGCCCGTTCGGACTCCTCGATCGCCTCGACGTCGGCCCGCGTGCCGAAGGCACGCACCACCCGCCGCTCAAGACGCAGCACCTCGCGCCGTGCCCGGTCCCGCTCGGAGTCCTCGGATGCGCCCATCACGTGGAGGTAGAGGGTGCCGCTGGCCCGGTGCACCTCCAGCACGGTGCTGCCCGGCACGGCGGAGACGGCGACAGCGGTCGCCGTCAGCATCAGATCGCCGGGGCAGCGCATGCGCACCCCGAGCACCGCGCAGGCCGGAACGCCGGGCGCGAGGATGTAGCGGTTGAGCCGCCAACTGGAGACGGCCATGTCGGCGACGAACCGCCCGGCGAAGCGCAGGAGTCCGAGCGGGCGCAGCCGCGCCTGGGTCTCGATCGGCGGCAGGGGGAAGAGCACGCAGACGATGACGCCGACGAGCACGCCGCTGAGCACGTTCGCCGGCGAGACCGTCCCCCACAGCAGCACCCACAGCACGGTCAGGCCCGCCACCATCGGCCACTGTGTCGCGCGCAGCCGCCCGCGCGGGCCCCGCCGGACCCGGTGAGAGGCCGTCACCTCGCCGTCCGTCGCCTCGTCGCCCCTCACCGCTCCATCACCGCCGTCACATAGGGGGAACGGTCCGTCAGCTCGTCGGCCACCCGCTCCGTGAGCCCGGACAGCGGCCCCGCCAGCACCGTGAAGCCGAGCCCGAACACGACGAGCGCGACCGTCGAGCAGACCATGCCGACGGGCAGCGAACTGGTCGTCGTGATGGCCTGCCCGCCGAAGGTCGCCGCCTCGGCGTGGCCCATGGGGCGGGGCGCGACGTCGGTCGCCGCGCCCGTCGCGGCGCTGGTGGTGGCGGTGCCCGGTGCCGCCTCGGCTGCCGTGCCGCCCGCCGCCACCGGGACGGGTCCGGTGCCGTCGACGGGGCCCGTGCCGTCGCCCGCCGTCGTGGCGGCCTCCGCCTCCGCCTCGGCCTCGTCCGTCTCCTCGTCGGTCTCCTCGGAGTCGATGACCGTTCCCACCGCGTACAGCTCGGGCGGCGCGGCCCGCCAGAACGCCAGGTTCCACACCTTCGCCACGGCGTACAGCGTGAGCAGGCTGGTCAGCGTTCCGCCGATGACCAGCGCGTACGCCAGCACACCGCCGTCGGCGACCCCCGCGCGCAGCAGCCCCAGCTTCCCCAGGAACCCGGAGAGCGGCGGGATCCCGGCGAGGTTCATCGCGGGGATGAAGAAGAGCACAGCGAGCATCGGGGAGAGGGTGGCGAGACCGCCGAGCCGCATCAGGTCGGTGGAGCCGCCGCGCCGCTCCACGAGCCCGGTGACCAGGAACAGCGTGGTCTGCACGGTGATGTGGTGCGCGACGTAGAAGACGGCGCCCGCGATCCCCTCGTCCGAGGCGAGCCCGATGCCGAACACCATGTAACCCATGTGGCTGATCAGGGTGAAGGACAGCAGCCGTTTCAGGTCCGTCTGCGCGACCGCGCCCAGGATGCCGACGACCATGGACAGCAGCGCGACGACCATCAGCACGTCGTCGAGCCTGCCGCCGGGGAACAGCAGGGTCTGCGTGCGGAGTATCGCGTAGACCCCGACCTTGGTGAGCAGCCCGGCGAAGACGGCGGTGACGGGCGCGGGCGCTGTGGGATACGAGTCGGGCAGCCACGCGGCCAGCGGGAAGACGGCGGCCTTGATGGCGAACACCGTCAGCAGGGCGATCTGCGCCAGCGTCCGCACGCCCTCGGGGAGTTCGTCGAGGCGCGCGGGCAGCTCGGCCATCGTCACGGTGCCGGTCGCCGCGTAGACCATGGCGACGGCCGCCATGAACAGCACCGAGGACAGCAGCGAGACGATGGCGTACGTGGCGCCCGCGCGGATGCGCGCGATGGTGCCGCCGAGGGTCAGCAGCACATAACTGGCCGTCAGCATGATCTCGAAGCCGACGTAGAGGTTGAACAGGTCACCGGCCAGGAAGGTGTCCGAGACCCCGGCGACCAGCACCAGGTAGGAGGGGTGGAAGACCGAGAGCGGCGTCGCCTCCTCGCGGTCCGCCATGCCCTGGCCGATCGAGTAGAGCAGCACGCACAGCGTGACGGCCGAGGAGACCACCAGCATCAGCGCGGAGAGCCGGTCGGCCACCAGCACGATGCCGACCGGGGGCGCCCAGCCGCCCGCGTACATCACCTGCGGTCCGTGTTTGTCCGCGACGAACAGCAGCACGAGCGAGACGACGAGCACGATCGCGAGCACCGTCGCGCTGATGACGCGCTGTGTGCGCTGGAGGCGCAGGCCGATGGCCAGCTTCAGCCCCGCTGCGGCCAGCGGCAGGATCACCGGCAGCGGCACGAGGGCCGAGGCGACGGAGGCCGCGGCGGCGGGTGCGGCGCCGCTCATGACGCCCCTCCCCCGGTGCGGGGGTGGCGCGCGACGGGTACGGCGGACGCGGCGCTCATCTGTCGGCTCCCAGGATCGTCTCCCACAGGTCGTCCTCCTCGGCGGTCTCCTCCGCCGTCTCCTCCGCGCGTGCCTGGCGCGCCCTGTGGGCACGCGACTCGGCGCGCGACTCAGCGCGCGCCCTGCGCCGCATCTCGCGGTACTGGTCCCGCGCCTTGCCGAGCTGCTGGTACGCCTTGCGCTCTCTGGCCTCCTGCTCCTCCTCGGCGTTGACCAGCGCGCGGTAGGCGTCGCGGCGTTCGTGGTACTTGGCGCGCAGCCGGTCCCGCTCCTCGACGTAGTCGGCGCGACGGGCGATGCGCACGTCCTCGACGTCGTCCTGCACGTCGTCGTTGCCCGAGAGCTGCCAGGCGCGGTAGGCCATGGTGACCAGGAACGCGGTGAGCGCCAGCGTGATGACGATGGCCGTGAGCACGAACGCCTCGGGCAGCGGGTCGGCCATCTTCTCCCGGTCCGCACCGGGGTACAGCAGCGGTGCCTGTCCCGCGGGGCCCGAACTGGCGAGAAGCAGCAGGTTGACGCCGTTGCCCAGCAGCACGGCGCCCAGCAGGATGCGGGTGAGGGGGCGGCTCAGCAGGAGTACGGTGCCGGCGGCGAAGAGCGTGCCGCCCGCGATCACCAGTACCAGGGTCTCGGTCATCGGCCGCCGCCTCCCGCTCCGGGCCCCGGTTCCGGATCCGGGACGGGGCCCCGGTCCGGGTCCCGGCGCTGGGCGCGCTCGCGCCGCTTCCTGGCCTTGGCCTCCTTGCTCAGCTCCCGCTCCACGCGCCGGTCCACCTCGGAACCGAGGCTGCGCAGGACGTCCAGGACGACGCCGAGGACGAGCAGATAGACGCCCACGTCGAACAGCACGGGGCTGGCCAGGTGGTAGTGGCCGAGCAGCGGCAGCTCACCCTCGATCTTGCCGGCGGCCAGCACGGCGTCCCCGAGGACGAGCCCGCCCAGCCCCGTCAGCGTCATCGTCAGCAGCCCGAGCCCGAGCAGGAAGCCCGCGTCGACGGGCGCGGCGGCGGCCAGTTCGTGCCGTCCGCCCGCGAGGTAGCGCACGGCCAGCGCGAGGGCCGCGACCAGTCCGGCGGTGAAGCCGCCGCCCGGCAGGTTCTCGGCGCAGAAGAGGAGGTAGAGGGAGAGCACCACGATCGGGTGGAAGACCAGCCTGGCGACCACCTCGAAGATGACCGACCTGCGCTCGGGCGCGAGCGTGGAGCTGGCCGCGAGCCAGGTGCGGCGCGGCGCGGCGATCCCCCGTACGGCGCGGGGCGCGCCCACCCTCGTACCGGCGACGGGCCACACGTCCCGCTTGTCGCGCGGCACCGCGCCGAACGCGCCGCCGTCAGCGGAGCCGGGGGAAGCGGAGGGACCGGACGCACCGTCAGGTGAGCCGTCACCGGGTGCCGCTGACGGGGGCTCACCGGACGCGCCGTCAGAAAGGGGCGCGGCGGACGCCCACCCAGGACGCACCCTCTCCTCCGCCGCCGGCACCACCCGCGTGGACCCGGTCGTCTCCGTGACGCCCGCCCCGGCTGCCGCTTCGGCCGTCCCGCCGCCCGCAGCCGTGCCGGGCGCGCCGTGTACCGAGACGCCCGCGCGCGTCGCTATGGGCAGCGCGGGGGTTCCGGCCCTGCGCCGCAGATAGACGAGGCTGGTCACCCCGACGGCGGCGACGGCGAGGACGGCGGACTCCCCCATCGTGTCCCAGGCGCGCAGGTCCACGAGTGTCGTGGCGACGACGTTCTTCACGCCGTCGTGCGCGGTCGTCTCGGTGAGTTCGGGCCCTGCGGGCTCCGCGATCCGCGCCGAGGCGGCCAGATAGGTGAGACCGGCGGCGAACGCGCCCGCCGCCACCCCGAAGACGAGCTGCGTCACGCGCCGCATCCACCCGGCGCGCCGCACGTCGGGGAACCGGGCCGGGAGTCTGCGCAGCACCAGCACGAAGACGATGACGGACACGGTCTCCACGGCGAACTGCGTCAGCGCGAGGTCCGGCGCCCCGTGCAGTACGTACAGCATCGCCGTCCCGTAGCCGGTGACCCCGGCCAGCACGACGGCTTTCATCCGCTGCCGTGCCCGCACGCACAGCACGGCCACGACGCACACCCCGGCCGCGACGACGAGCTGGGGAACCGAGTCGTAGACGCGCACGGAGGTGACGTGGTCCCAGGGGCGGTCGACGGCGAGGGCCACGGCCTGCGCGCCGACGAGCACCGCGAGGGCCGTGCCGAGGTAGACGGGCAGCGAACCGCGCTGCACAGCGCCCGTGATCTGGAGCGAGAGCCGCTCCAGGAACCAGAGCGAACGGGCGAAGAGGTGGTCGCCGTCCACGGCCGCCAGCCGTTCCCCGAGCGCGGCGAGCGGCCGTACGGCGAAGAAGACCAGCAGGCCGAGGGCCCAGGAGACGGCGGACAGCGCGAGCGCGGGCCCGAAGCCGTGCCACAGCGCGAGGTGGAAGGGCTTGCCGTCCGGCGCGTGGAAGGTGTCGGCGTAGCGCGCGAGCAGCGGGTCGAGCAGGGAGACGCCGGGCCCGAGTGCGAGCCCGGCGAGCGCGCAGAGCGCGGGCGGCACGGCGAGGAACGCGCCGGTACGGGCCCGCAGCGGGGTGTCAGGCGCGTCCCGCTTGCGGGCGAAGGCGCCCCACAGGAAGCGCAGGGTGTAGGCGGTGGTCAGCGCGGATCCGGCCACCACGGCGGCGAGCGCTGCGTGCTGAACCGTTCCGCCGTGCAGCAGCGCGTCGACGGCCGCTTCCTTCGCTGCGAAGCCGAGCAGCGGCGGCAGCCCCGCCATGGACAGGCCCGCGAGCACGGCGAGCGCGCACACGCCCGGCATCGAGCGGCCGAGCCCGGACAGCTTCGGCAGCTCGCGGGTCCCCGTCGCGTGGTCGATGATGCCGACGGTCAGGAACAGCGGCGCCTTGAAGAGCGCGTGGGCCAGCAGCATCGCGACCCCGGCCAGGGCAGCGTCCCGTCTGCCGTCGCCGACGAGGAGGGTGAGGAACCCGAGCTGGCTGACGGTGCCGAAGGCGAGCAGCCGCTTGAGGTCCGTCTCGCGCAGCGCCCGCCAGCCGCCGAGCAGCATGGTCGCCGCACCCAGCACGAGCACGGTGGCCCGCCAGGGCACGACGTCGGAGAAGGCGGGCGCGAGCCGCGCGACCAGGTAGATCCCGGCCTTGACCATGGCAGCGGCGTGCAGATACGCGGAGACCGGGGTCGGCGCCGCCATCGCGCCGGGCAGCCAGAAGCTGAACGGCCACACGGCGGACTTGGACAGCGCCCCGACCAGGACGAGGACCAGCGCGACGGAGACGGCCACGCTCGCGCGGGGCGGGTCCGCGACGAGCGCGGAGATCCGGTAGGTGCCCGCCGCGTGACCCAGCATCAGGAAGCCGATCAGCATGACCAGTCCGCCGAGGGTGGTCACGATGAGGGCCTGGAGCGCGGCGCGCCGGTTGGTCCTGCGCTCCGGGTTGTGGCCGATGAGGAGGAAGGAGAAGACCGTGGTCAGCTCCCACAGCACGTACAGGACGATCAGATCGTCGGCCAGTACGAGGCCGAGCATGGCCCCGGCGAACGCGGTGAGCGTGCCCGCGAAGCGGCCCAGCCGGGGCTCGTCGTCGCGGAAGTAACCCGCGCAGTAGACCATCACGAGCGCGCCGACGCCGCCCGCGACGAGCGTCATCAGCAGTGCGAGCGGATCACAGCGCAGCGCGAGGTGGACGCCCTGGGCGGGGATCCAGGCCCAGGTCTGGGTGGGGGTGTGGCCGTCCACGACGTCCGCGTACCGCACCGCCGCCCAGATCGCGGCGGAGGCGGGCACGAGCGCGAGCACCGCGAAGGCGCGCGGTCCGAGCCACCGCACGAGCGGCCCGGCACAGCACGCGGCTGCGCAGTGGAGAAGGATCAGCCACAGCACAATGCAGAGAATTACACACTTAATTGAACGAATGGTGCAGGTACGGCATAACGGTGCCGCGGCAGGGCCCGGACATGACGACGCCCGGCCCCTTGCCTTACGGACCGTAAGGAAGAGACCGGGCTCAGGTCAAATATTGGTCAAGAGACCGGGGTTCACACCTTCTTCGTCTTCTCCGTCGTCGCGGTGCCGCCTCCGGGCTCGGTCGATTCTTCGCCGTCGCTGGAAGCACCCTCGGTTTCGGGGTCGGCGTCGGAACCGGATTCGGGGCTGGACTCCGTGTCGGGATCGGCGTCAGGGTCGCGCGGCTCGACGGTCTCCTCGCGGCCCGGGGCCTTCTTCGCGGAGACGACGATGTAGGCGACGGCGGCCAGGAAGACCACGATCGCGGTCCAGTTGTTCAGCCGCATCCCGAGGATGTGGTGCGCGTCGTCCACGCGCATGTACTCGATCCAGAAGCGGCCCACCGTGTACGCCGCGACGTAGAGCGCGAAGGCGCGGCCGTGGCCCAGCTTGAAGCGGCGGTCGGCCCAGATCACCAGCAGCGCGACGCCCACGCACCACAGCGACTCGTAGAGGAACGTCGGGTGGTACGTGCCGAGGTCCGGGGTGTCGACGGGGCGGTGCGCCGCGTCGATCTCGACGGCCCAGGGCAGATCGGTGGCGCGGCCGTACAGCTCCTGGTTGAACCAGTTGCCCCAGCGCCCGATCGCCTGCGCGAGGGCGATGCCCGGCGCGACGGCGTCGGCGTAGGCGGGGAGCGGGATGCCACGGCTGCGGCAGCCGATCCAGGCGCCGAGCGCGCCGAGCGCGATGGCGCCCCAGATGCCGAGACCGCCGTCCCAGATCTTGAAGGCGTCGACCCAGTTGCGGCCCTCGCCGAAGTAGAGCTGGTAGTCGGTGATCACGTGGTAGAGGCGACCGCCGACGAGGCCGAAGGGCACGGCCCACACGGCGATGTCCGCGACCGTGCCGACCCGTCCGCCGCGTGCGACCCAGCGGCGTCCGCCGAGCCAGACCGCGACGAACACGCCGATGATGATGCAGAACGCGTAGCCGCGCAGCGGAACCGGCCCGAGGTGGATCTCACCGGCCGAGGGACTGGGGAAAAAGGCAAGGGTCTCCATGGCGTCCCTGACGCTACCCTGCCGCACCGCGCCATCGGCAATGCGCCCGGCACAACGGCTCCATAACAGGCCCGCCGCCGCACCGGAACACGAGGTTCCGGCACGGCGGCGGTCAGGACCGACGGATCAGGGCCGACGGACCAGGGCGCGACAGATCAGGGCACGACGGTCGGGGCGCGACGGGTCAGGACTTCGCCTCGATCTTCTTCTTCAGCTTCTGCGGGGTGAGCGGGTCGCTCTGGTCGCCGTAGAGGTTCTTGCCGTCGAGCAGGACGGTCGGGGTCCCCTGGTGGCCGGAGTTCTGGAAGGCCGAGGTCGACCGCTCGACCCACTTGTCGTGCTTGCCGTCGTTCACACAGCTCCGGAACGCGGCGCCGTCCAGCCCGTCGACCTTCTTGGCCAGGCCGATCAGGGTCTTCTTGTTCGCGAAGGCGTCGTCCTGCTCCTCGGGCTGATGCCGGAAGAGCACGTCGTGGTACTCCTGGAACTTGCCCTCGTCACGGGCGCAGACCGCCGCGTTCGCCGCGTTCTTGGAGCCGGTGCCGCCCATGGCGCCGTCGATGATGCTGACGATGTGGTAGTTGACCTTGAGCTTGCCGTCCTCCTCAAGGCTGTGGAGCGTGTCGCGGAACACGTTCTCGAACTGTCCGCAGGCGGGGCACCGGAAGTCCTCGTAGACGGTCAGCTCGGCGGGCGCCTTCTTCTGGCCCACGGAGATCGGCTTGGCCGAGGCGCTGCCCTCGTCCTCACCGCCCCCGCCACCGCCCTGGTTGGCGGCCACCACGCCCACCACCGCCGCGACGGCCAGCACGCCGACGATGGCGGCGCTCACCTTCAACACCCTGCCGCGCTTCTCCGCCGCCTTCTCCCGTTCCCGCTGCTCCCGCAGTTGCTCCCGGGCGGTGCGCTTTCCCTCACGGTTCTTCTCGCTCATCACGCCCTGGGCCAACGAACGCGGGCCACGGCCGCGTGCGGGCCCATCGCCGTTTCCCCCGAAAGAAGGAGGGGCGCGGCCCGGGAAATGCCCCGTTCCGCGCCCCTGCGGTGCCTCACCGCTCACACGTTCGTGTCACGTCGCGCCCCGGACGACGGCCGTCTCGGACCGCGATCGTCTCGGACCGCGACCGTCTCAGACCGCAGCCGCGCCCCGGCTCCGTACGCCCTTCGCCAGGTCACCGGCCAGCTCGCGCACGTCGGCGAGACCGGCGTCCAGGTCGTCCGGGTGGGCGAGGAGCTTCTTCACGAAGGCCGAGCCGACGATGACCCCGTCGGCGAACTCGGCCACCTCGGCGGCCTGGCCCGCGTTCGAGACGCCCAGGCCCACGCAGACCGGGATGCCGGTCGTCGCGCGCGTGCGCTCCACCAGGTCCTGGGCCTCGCGCCCTACGGACTCGCGGGTGCCGGTGACGCCCATGAGCGACGCCGCGTAGACAAAGCCGCTGCCCGCCGCCGTGATCTTGGCCAGGCGCTCGTCCTTGCTGCTGGGCGCGACCACGAACACGGTGGCCAGACCGTGCTGTTCGGCCGCCTTGCGCCACACCTCGGACTCCTCGACGGGCAGGTCGGGCAGGATGCAGCCCGCGCCGCCCGCCTCGGCCATCTCCGCGGCGAACCGCTCCACGCCGTACCGGTCGACCGGGTTCCAGTACGTCATGCACAGCACCGGCTTGCCCGTCGCCGCGTGGGCCTCGCGCACCGTACGGATGACGTCGGCGATGCGGACGCCGCCGCGCAGCGCCACGTCGTCGGCGGTCTGGATGACGGGCCCGTCCAGCACCGGGTCGCTGTGCGGGAGCCCGACCTCGACCACGTCGCAGCCGCTCTCCAGCAGCGCCACGCACGCCGCGATCCCGCCGTCGACGGTGGGGAAACCGGCGGGCAGATAGCCCACCAGCGCGGCCCTGTTCTCGGCCCGCGCGTTCGCCAGCGTCGCGTTCAACAGCTCGATGTTGCCGCTCACTTGTCCGCCCCCGTGCCCGCCTCGTCAGCGTTCTCGACGTGCTCGTCGTACAGCCCGAAGTAGCGGGCCGCCGTGTCCATGTCCTTGTCGCCGCGCCCGGAGAGGTTGACCAGGATCAGCCCCTCGGTACCCAGCTCCCGGCCGACCTCCAGCGCGCCCGCCAGCGCGTGCGCGCTCTCGATCGCCGGGATGATGCCCTCGGTCTCGGAGAGCAGCCGCAGGGCGCGCATCGCCTGGTCGTCGGTGACGGGCCGGTACTCGCCGCGCCCGCTGTCCTTGAGGTACGCGTGCTCGGGCCCGATGCCCGGGTAGTCGAGCCCGGCCGAGATCGAGTACGGCTCGGTGATCTGCCCCTCGTCGTCCTGGAGCACGTACGAGCGCGACCCGTGCAGGATGCCGGGCTCGCCGACAGACAGGGTCGCCGCGTGCTCTCCGGACTCCACGCCGTGCCCGGCCGCCTCGCAGCCGATCAGGCGGACGCCCTCGTCGGGGATGAAGGCGTGGAAGAGGCCGATGGCGTTGGAACCGCCGCCGACGCAGGCCACGGCCGCGTCGGGCAGCCGTCCCGCGCGCTCCAGCATCTGCCGCCGCGCCTCGACGCCGATGACCCGGTGGAAGTCGCGCACCAACTGCGGGAAGGGGTGCGGGCCCGCGACCGTGCCGAAGAGGTAGTGGGTGCGGTCCACGTTGGCCACCCAGTCGCGGAACGCCTCGTTGATGGCGTCCTTGAGGGTGCGGCTGCCGGAGGTGACGGGCACGACCTCGGCGCCGAGCATCCGCATGCGCGCGACGTTGAGCGCCTGGCGCTCGGTGTCGATCTCGCCCATGTAGACGGTGCACTCCAGGCCGAACAGGGCGCAGGCGGTGGCCGTGGCCACGCCGTGCTGGCCCGCGCCGGTCTCGGCGATGACGCGGGTCTTGCCCATGCGCTTGGTCAGCAGGGCCTGGCCGAGCACGTTGTTGATCTTGTGTGAGCCGGTGTGGTTCAGGTCCTCCCGCTTGAGGAAGATCCGCGCGCCACCCGCATGCTCGGCGAACCGCGGTACCTCGGTCAGCGCGCTCGGGCGGCCCGTGTAGTTGACCATGAGGTCTTCGAGCTCGGCGGCGAAGGCGGGGTCGGACTTCGCCTTCTCGTACTCGGCGGCGACCTCGTCCACGGCGGCGACGAGCGCCTCCGGGATGAACTTGCCGCCGAACGCGCCGAAGTAGCCTTCGGCGCTCGGGATCTGACCCTCGGGGTCAGGGATGAAGTAGTCGGACATCCGACGTGCTCCTTGAGACGTGAGAAGCGTGCATGGGTGCGTAGGTAGTGAGGGTCCACGGATACGGCCGAAAACCGCCGCAGCGGCGCGCGGCGTCCGTCCGGCGGTGGGTCGGAGGGCCGGATTCCGCGCGGGCGGCGAGACGGCTCGGCGCCGGTGTCCGTGGACACCCGCGGAGTGTGCGTACCAAGCGTGTGGACCAGCGGCGAAGCGCGCGGCTACGCGAGCGGCGGGACGGTTCGCTACGGCCACTGCGCCCCCTCGGACGCGGCGGTCCGGAAAGGGGCGGGCCAGGGGCCAGGAGCCCGTACCGCGAAGGCGGCGGGCATGGAAGCGGCTCGTCAGCGTGTCAGTGCGTCACCGCGTCGACGCGTCAGTGCGCGGGCGCTTCGCCGGGCCGGCCGGGCCATCGACGGCCGCGGACCTGCCCTGGCTCGCTGCCGATGTGATAGCGCACCCGGCGCCCGTGCACCCTGCGCGCGGGCGCACGGCAGCCACGCGGTCGGCAACCGCGTGCGAGCCTTGCGTACCGCGCGTACACGAGCATTCCTCCGGTCGGTCCCTCGGGCTCTCGGGCCCTCTGTCCTGGGCCCTCTGTTGTCCCGGTCATTGTTCCCGGCCCCGAGACTAGGCCATATGTGGTGCGCCGGGCCCCGTCAGCGCCCGTGCCGGATCGCCGGGTGGGTACCGGCCGCGACGAGGTCGGCGACGGCGGTCTTCGGGTCCTTGCCCGTCACCAGCGACTCGCCGACCAGCACGGCATCGGCGCCGTCGTTCGCGTAGGCGATCAGATCGTGCGGGCCGCGCACGCCCGATTCGGCGACCTTCACGAGGTGGTCAGGGATCTCCGGCGCGATGCGCGTGAAGTTGCCGCGGTCCACTTCGAGCGTCTTGAGGTTGCGGGCGTTCACGCCGACGATCTTCGCGCCCGCCGCCACGGCCCGCTCGACCTCTTCCTCGTCGTGCGCCTCGACCAGCGGCGTCAGCCCGATCGACTCCGCGCGCTCGATCAGCGAGACCAGGGCCTCCTGCTCCAGCGCGGCGACGATCAGCAGCGCGAGGTCGGCGCCGTGCGCCCGTGCCTCCCACAACTGGTACGAGGAGAAGATGAAGTCCTTGCGCAGCACCGGGATGTCCACCTTGGCGCGGACCGCGTCCAGGTCCGCCAGCGAGCCGCCGAACCGGCGCTGCTCGGTGAGCACGGAGATGACGGAGGCACCGCCCGCCTCGTAGTCGGCGGCGAGCCCGGCCGGGTCCGCGATGGCCGCGAGCGCGCCCTTGGAGGGGCTGGAGCGCTTGACCTCGCAGATGACCTTGATGCCGTCGCCCTTCAGCGCGGCCACGCCGTCCTTCGCCTGGGGTGCCTTCGCCGCGCGCTCCTTGAGTTCGTCGAGGCTGACGCGCGACTGCCGTTCCGCGAGGTCTTCACGCACACCTTCGATGATCTCGTCGAGCACACTCACGCGAGCGGCCCCCTTCTGGCTTGGTACGGCCCCCCGCGTGTGACGCGGGGGATGGTCAGGGCAGGCACTGCGATGGTATCGGGCGGGGGACGGAGGTCCCGCATCCGGTTGACTTCGGTCCCATATTCCGGACAAATCACTGGCACGGCATCTCGGGGCAGTGGATCTTGTCAGGGGGCCAGTGCGGAGCCGAGGGGCAAGTTTCGGACAACGGTGAAGGTCAGAGCCAGTGCGCCGATGATCCACCAGTGGACGCTCCGCAGCGGAACGGAGACGGAACGCGACCGCGCCGCGCGCCAGAACCAGTGCACCCAGAAGACGGTGAAGGCGGCGAAGCCGACGACCACCAGCGCGTTCGCGCCCAGAGCGGTGCCGAGGTCGCCGTGCGCGACGGCGTGCGCGCAACGCAGCCCGCCGCAGCCGGGGCAGAAGATCCCCGTGAGCTGGAGCAGCGGGCAGGCCGGATAGTGACCCGGCTGATTGGGGTCGACGGTGCCCACGTACGCGAAAGCCGCGCCGACGGCCACGAGAGTGCCCACCGGCGCGGCGAGGCGCGACACCGGACCCAGGGCCCGGTGCCCCATCAGGAAGGAGCGCCGCTCGCTCAGGACGCCTGCCCCTGCGGCTGCGCCCCGGCGCGGTTGTGCGGCTTCGCCTGGCCGAGGCCCGCGGCGCGCATGGCCATGCCGACGACACCGCCGAGGGCGACCACCACGAGCCCCGCGACGACACCGATCGGCTGGGCCAGCACCGTGAAGGCCCCGGAGATGCAGAAACCGATGAAGGCGATGATGACACCCGTCCACGCGGCCGGGGTGTGTCCGTGGCTGTTGCCCGCCATGTGTGCTCCTCGTATATCAACGTGCTGGGCCGTCATTGTCTCTCGACAATGACGGCTGCGTGGGCTCGGGGTCGCCTCTCCCCCGACGCGTCCCCCGCCTCCCCCGCACGCTCACCCCCTCCCGGAGCCCTTCTCCGCCCCCGGCCCCCGCACCTCCGGGCACCCTGCGCCAGGGGGCGCTGCCGATGCGCCCCGCCTCCACGGCTTGGTCCCGGCACGCCCGTGTCGCCGTGCGGACGGGAGAGGGGTGCCCTCACCGCCACGGGACGGACCGACGCCCCCCTCCGCCAGCCCCGCAGGCGAGGGAACGGCACGTTCCCTCATCCGCCGCATCGGCGCCCAGCCCCCACTCGGAGAGTCCGGCGGCATCCCGTACACGCGCAAGCTCGGTCACGGACAGCGTGGGCTCGGGCAGTCGTGAGATTCCGCCGGACCCACGCCGTACGGGCGCGCCACCGCTCCGGCGGCAAAGGGGGAGGCGACACGTCGGCCACCGGACAACCCCGGGGCTCGGGCAGCCGTGGCATTCCGCCGGACCCACGCCGTACGGGCGGCAAAGGGGAGGGCCGGACGCGGGGGCGACCGGCCCGGGGGGGGGGCGGAGATGCCGTGGCACGGCGTGGTCCCGTCATGCCCCAGGGGCCCCGGAGGGGTCAGGTGGGGTCTTCGCCGCGGTCCAGGGCCTTCCAGAGGTCCTCGGGGCGCTCCGGGTCGACGACCGGCCGCGCGGCACCCTGCGCACCCTTACGGGACGCGCGCCCCGTGCGCTCGTACCGCCCGCTCCCGGACATCGACGGCCACCCCGCCCCGTACCGCAGCGCCAGCAGCCCCGCGAGGAGGAGCAGCGCGCCGCCCGCGGCGGAGACGTACGGCCAGGCGTTGAAGACGGCCGCGTCGCTGATGCCGTTCTGGGCGATCCCGCTGGCCTCGGCCGCCTTCTCGTTGAGCGCGCTCGTGTCGCCCACCCTCAACAGCGCCGCCGCCAGCGTGCCGGCGCCGCAGAGGGTGAGCAGCGTGGCGACGAGGACGCGTCCCGCGCGTCGTACGGCGAAGACCGCGACCAGCGCGGCGAGCCCGACGAGTGCGAGGGCGCTCGGGAGCCCTGTCACGTCGCTGCCCTTGACCTGCACGGACAGCTCGCTCTGCGCGAAGGGCACGGCTGAGCTGCCCCACACCTGGCCCGAGGCGACCAGCGCCAGCGCGGCACCGAGCGCGCCGAAGAGCAGCGCGAGGCCGAGCGCGCGACGGGCCCCGCGCGAGCGCGAAGGGGTCGCGGGCGCCGCGCCGGAGCCCGATCCGGAGGCGGAACCCGCGTCGGAGGAGGTGCCGGTGCCGGTGTCAGTGCCGGTGTCGCCCTCGGCCACGGCGGCGGTGTCCTGGGTACGAGCCGGGGGTACGGAAGTCACCCCTCCACGCTACCGCCGAGCCGCTCGGCGGTGCGGACCGCCCTCAGCACCGCAGCCGCCTTGTTCCGGCACTCGGTGTCCTCGGCCTCCGGGTCGGAGTCGGCGACGACGCCCGCGCCCGCCTGCACATAGGCCGTGCCCTCCTTGAGCAGCGCCGTGCGGATGGCGATGGCGGTGTCGCTGTCGCCCGCGAAGTCGAGATAGCCGACGCAGCCCCCGTAGACGCCGCGACGGGTCGGCTCCAGCTCCTCGATGATCTGGAGCGCGCGCGGCTTCGGCGCCCCGGAGAGCGTCCCGGCGGGGAAGCAGGCGGTCAGCGCGTCGAAGGCCGTACGGCCCTGCGCGAGCCGTCCCGTCACGGTGGAGACGATGTGCATGACGTGGCTGTAGCGCTCGACGGACATGAAGTCGACGACCTCGACGCTGCCGGGCTCGCACACCTTGCCCAGGTCGTTGCGCCCGAGGTCGACGAGCATCAGGTGCTCGGCCCGCTCCTTGGGGTCGGCCAGCAGCTCCTCGGCCAGCGCCGTGTCGCGCTGCGGGGTCTCGCCGCGCGGGCGCGTCCCCGCGATGGGGTGCATCATCGCGCGCCCGTCCTCGACCTTGACCAGCGCCTCGGGGCTCGATCCGACGACGTCGAAGCCGGGCGAACCGTCCCCGTCCTCGCCCTCGGTGGCGGCGAAGCGGAACAGGTACATGTACGGGCTCGGGTTGGTGGCGCGCAGCACGCGGTAGACGTCGAGCGCCGATGCCCCGCAGGGCGTCTCGAAGCGCTGCGAGGGCACCACCTGGAACGCCTCGCCCGCGCGGATGCGCTCCTTGATGTCCTCGACCCAGCCCTGGTACGTCTCGCCGCCCGAGCGCGCCGCGTAGTCCGGCAGCGCGGAGGGCGGCAGCGCGACGGGGGCCACCGGCGCGGGGCGCGCGAGGTCGGCGGCCATGGCGTCGAGGCGGCGTACCGCGTCGCCGTACGCCTCGTCGACACCCGTGTCGAGGTCGTTGTGGTTGATCGCGTTGGCGATCAGCAGCACGCTGCCGTCGCGGTGGTCCAGCACGGCCAGGTCCGAGGCGAGCAGCATCGTCAGCTCGGGCAGCCCCAGGTCGTCGCGCGTGGTCGGGCTGTCGCCGACCTTCTCCAGGCGCCGCACGATGTCGTAGCCGAGATAGCCGACCATGCCGCCGGTGAAGGGCGGCAGATCCGTGCCCTCGTGCAGGTCGCGCGGGGTGTGCAGGGCCTCGACCGTCTCGCGCAGCGCCCTCAGCGGGTCCCCTTCGGTCGGCACGCCGACGGGCGGGGTGCCGAGCCAGTGCGCCTGCCCGTCCCTGACGGTGAGCGCGGCGGCGCTGCGGACGCCGACGAAGGAGTAGCGCGACCAGGTGCGCCCGTTCTCCGCTGACTCCAGCAGGAAGGTGCCGGGGCGCTCGGCCGCGAGCTTGCGGTAGAGGGCGATGGGGGTGTCGCCGTCGGCGAGCAGGCGTCGGGTGACCGGGATGACCCTTCGGTCCTTCGCGAGCGTGCGGAAGGTGTCGAGGTCCGGAGTCGTCATGGGCGCTGACCTTACTGGGCGGGCCTTGCGGGACAGGAGGCGCGTACAGGCGCTACGGGCCGAAACCGGCCGGGTTCGGATCCGGGGCCGGGTCCGGCCGGTTTCGGGTGGTCCGGGCCAGGACTAGCTGGCGTCGAGCCGCAGTTCACCGGCGTCGAAGCAGGTGCGGTCCCCCGTGTGGCAGGCGGCGCCGACCTGGTCGACCTTGACCAGCACGGTGTCCGCGTCGCAGTCCAGCGCCACCGACTTCACGTGCTGCACGTGCCCGGAGGTGTCGCCCTTCACCCAGTACTCCTGGCGGCTGCGGCTCCAGTAGGTGGCGCGGCCCGTGGTGAGGGTGCGGTGCAGCGCCTCGTCGTCCATCCAGCCGAGCATCAGCACCTCGCCGGTGTCGTACTGCTGGGCGATGGCGGGGACCAGACCGTCGGGGTCGCGCTTGAGGCGCGCGGCGACGGCGGGGTCGAGGGAGTTCGCGGACATGCGTCCATTCTCGCGCACGCGCGCGGCCTCCCGTCGCCGCGTCCGGGCCGTGGACGCGCACCTTCCGTTCACGGCGTGGCAGACCCGATGTCACCGGCGGGGGGAATGCTCGCCGCCATGAGCCGTGCCACGCCGCCGCCCGAGGACGCCCGCAAGCTCACCCGCGACACCCGCGACACCCGCGACACCCACGTCGCACACGTCACGCGCGTCACGCACATCGCGCGCAAGCTCACCCGCAGGGCCGCTGTCCCCGTGCTCGCGCTGGTGCTGGTCGTGACGGCCGTCGTCACCCTCGGTGTGGTGCTGCTGCTCGGCGACGACACGGAGGAGATCGCCGCGCAGCGGGCCCGGCTGGAGGCGCGGGCCGCGGGCTCCCCGAGCGCGCCCGTGCTGTACGACGAGGAACTGGAGCGCGGCGACTGCTTCGACCACCCGGCGCTCAGCCACGGCGTCACCCGCGTCGAGCGCAGGTCGTGCGAACGCGCGCACGACGGGGAGGTCATCGCCGAGGAGAAGCTGCGGGGCTCCTTCAAGACGGCGGCGAAGCTGCGCGAGAAGGCGCTGGCCCTGTGCGGGGCGGACGCGGCGCGGCGGATGAAGTCGATACCGCAGGACGGGCGCGGCTACCACTACTACGCGATCTACCCGTCGCTCCGAACGCACAGCGAGCAGGGCGCGTCCACGTCCTCCTGCGCGCTCACCCTCCGCTCCGGACGGGAGGGCCCGAAGCTCACCGCTCCCCTGCCCGGCGGCTCGGCCACTCCGTGAGCCGCCGCCCTGGCCCGTGATGTGAAGACCCCGTGACCGCTGCGGAGATCGCGACAGCGGGCGCTTCGCCGTGGGTAACGTCGAGGTCAAGGCCCGCGCCCGTAAGCGCCGGAAACGGCGGGGCAAGGGGCCGGAGCTTTACGTAACGGGGAGGACTGTATGACCGATCTGGTCGTCCACGACGACGAGCTGGGCGCGCTGGGCAATCTCGCCCACGACCTGCGCCAGAAGCTCTCCACAGACGCCGACCACGCCAGACAGACCACGTTCGACGCGTCCATCGAGCTGTTCAACGACGGCCTGGACATGGGCTCGGCGCTCACCGAGCTGCACGACGCCTGGAACACCAAGCTGGGCACCCTCAAGGAGGCGTGCGCGCACATCTCCAACCACCTCGACTACTCGCGCGCCCAGCACGCGAAGGACGAGGACAAGATCGCGACGCAGATGAAGACGGCCGACGGCAAGGCGATGACCGTGTCGCGCATCAACGAGTACATCAAGTAGCGCGACACGCATCAGGCACGAGGCACCAGGCACTACGCACAGCGAGCAGTGAAGCGGGGGACTACGTCGTGGTCACGTACCAAGAGCTCAACGACCTGCGGCTCGGGAAGCTCAAGGAAGCCGTCACCGACTGGCAGCAGATGCTGGACAAGCTGACGAAGCTGTCCGGCGAGGACGCCGGGGGCGAGATCAACGCCGCCGACATGGCGAAGAAGGCGAACGGCGCCGACTGGGCGGGCAAGAACGCCACCGTCACCAAGGAGTTCGTGACGAGGACAGCGGACGAGTTCAAGGACGTCGTCACCGCCACCAGAAGCGTGCACACCATCCTCGAAGGCGCACACAGCAAGTTCACCAAGCACAAGCAGGACCTCAAGGACGCCGTCGAACGCGCGGGCAAGAACATCCATGTGACGGCGACGGGCCGCGTCGAGCCCAAGGAGGGCGCGGATCCGAAGCCGACGCAGGCGGAGATCGACGCGGTCGTCAAGGACATCGAGGACGTGCTGACGGCGGCGGCGAAGACCGACCGTACGGCGGCGGAGTCGCTCAGGCACCACGCCAAGGACAAGTACAACTTCCTCTCCACCGGCATCAAGAGCTTCGACAGCGCGGAGCAGGCGGTCAAGGACTCGGACGACTTCGTCAACCTGACCAAGAAGGACCCGGACAAGCTGACGAACGACGAGCTGTCCCGCCTCAACGCGATCATGAAGCGGAACGAGGGCGATCCGCTCTTCGCTGAGCGCGTCGCCACGGGGATGGGCCCGGAGGGGACGCTCAAGTTCTTCTCCGGCGCGGTCACCCTGGACGACGGCACGAACTACGGGGACCGCGACGCGCGCACGAAGCTGCTGGGCACCCTGGAGACCCAGCTCGGCTCCACCCTCGCCACGGCCAGCCACTCGGACAGCGCGGCCATGGACAACTGGAAGGAGCGGACCATCGCCCTCGGCGGCACGACCGTCGACGGCACGGACCACCACAGGAACGTCCGCGGCTTCCAGGCCATGAGCAACCTGATGCGGCACGGCAAGTACGAGACGGAGTTCCTCAACGACTACGGGAACGCGCTGGTCAAGTACGAGAAGGACAACACCGGCGACGTCAGGGACCCAGGGCCCGGCGGCAAGAGCCGCGAGAACGTGCTGCCCTGGGACAAGATGCCGTCCTACGCGCAGGTCGGCCAGCTCCACCACGGGGAGGGCTCGGCGGGCGACGCGGGCGTGGACCCCATGACGGGCTACATGACCGCGCTCTCCCACAACCCGGACGCGTCCTCGGAGTTCTTCAGCGCGAAGGAGCCGCAGGACAACGCGAAGTGGATGCTCAAGGACCGGCCGTCGTTCACCGATGTGCCGCCGGGCGACGGCGTGGGCTCCAGCAGCGACGACTACAAGGGCCCCAGCGCGGTCAAGGAGGCGACGGGCGCTGCGCTCGTCGCCGGTGCCACCGGCATCGACCCGGACAACCCGAAGGCGCCCGCCACCGGAGAGCACACCCCGCAGCAGCGTGCGGTGCTGGAGAACTCCCTCCAGTACCTCTCGGAGCGCAAGGACGATTTTCCTTCCGAGATGCGCGACGACATGGCGAAGATCCTCGTCAACCACGGGGACTCGGTGCACTACACGGCCTCGGCGCAGGCCGATCACCCCGACGACCCGAAGGAGCTGGACCGCAGGCAGCTCCTGGAGGTCACCAAGCAGGTGTCCCGGGACCAGGACTCGTACAACCTGCTCAACGACGGGCTGAACCGGGAGATGGCGCACGACATCCACACCGACAAGCCCGAGGACCCGAAGGAGACGCTCCAGCGCGCGGGACGCACCGTCGGCTTCCTGGAGGAGGCCCGCTACCAGGCGCTGGCCGACGCCGACGCGGGCGAGAAGAAGGACATCGCCTGGAAGCAGACGTTCGCCTACCACGGCGCGGGAACGGTCGCGAGCTTCATCCCGCAGGCGCACGTGGCCGGGATCGTCGACCGGGAGGCGTACCTCCTCTCGTACGGCTGGCGGTTGGACGAGGAGGCCCGCGTCACCCAGGAGACACGCCAGCAGAACGGCGAGGTCTTCGAGGGGCGCGAGAGCCAGCTCGAAGCGCTGGCGAAGAGCTGGAAGACGGCGAACCCGGGCGACGACGGCAGCACCTACACCCTCACCGAGGAGATCAACAGCGCGGCGTCCAACGGCAACAAGACCGCGCAGGGTCTCCCCGGCAGGCAGCCCCCGCACTGAGGCGAGGATCTTCACCCCGTGACACACAGTTCAGCGCGTCTTCCGCGCACCGTCCGCCCCGTCCGCACCGCCCTCGTCGCTGTCCTCGCCGCCGCGCTCGGGGCGGGCGCCGCGGGCTGCTCGTCGCCGCCCACGCGGGACTACGCGGTACCGGACCGTATCTGCGGCACCGACGTCGATCCGGACACTCTCGCTCCGCTGCTGCCCACGGGCACGGAGGTGAGGGCACGGCCGGGCACGGTCAGCGCGTCGGGGGCCTCGTGCGGGATCGACGTCGTACGGGAGGACGGGGAGAAGTTCTCCCCGTCCCTCCGGGTCAGGCGCGACGCGGTCCCGGACGGCGCCGATCCGCTGGAGGTGAAGAAGGGGACGCTGGAGCGGTACGGGCACCCGCGCGAGGCGGACATCGGCGACGGCGCGCGGATCGCGGACCGGGGCGCGCTGGCCGTCGAGTCGTGCCCCGGCAAGGGCGAGGACACCACCTTCGCGCTCCAGGTCGACGTGCTGACCGACACCCCCGAGAAGGTGCCGGAGCGCAGGAAGGCGCTGGAGCGGTTCGTGCGCGGGTACCTCGCGGCGGCGTACGAGAAGCAGGGCTGCGACGCGTAGACGCGAAGCCTCCGGCGCCCGGGGTGTGGCCGGGAAGACGCGGAGAGGGCCGGCCACGCCGTACCAAATCGTCGCGGCTTCGAGGGTGCGGCCGTACGCTTGCCGCATGTCCACCCATGCCAAGCGTGAACGCCTCATCCTGGCCGATCTGTTGGAGAGCAACGGGCCCGAGGCCCCGACTCTCTGCGAGGGCTGGCTGGCCCGGGACCTCGCCGCGCACGTGGTCGTGCGCGAGCGCCGTACGGACGCGGCGGGCGGTCTCCTGATCAAGCCGCTCGCCGCGCGACTGGAGCGGGTGCAGTCGGAGTTCGCCGCGAAGCCGTACGAGGAGCTGATCCAGCTCATCAGGACGGGGCCGCCGCGGATGTCGCCGTACGCGATCAAGCAGGTCGACGAGGCCGCCAACACCGTCGAGTTCTTCGTCCACTCCGAGGACGTCCGGCGGGCGCGGCCCGACTGGACGCCGCGCGAGCTGGACGCCGTCTTCCAGGACGCGCTGTGGAAGCGGCTGGAGAGCACGGCGCGGGTCTTCGGGCGCAAGTCGCCGGTCGGCCTGGTGCTGCGCCGCCCCAACGGCCAGACCGCCGTCGCCCGCAAGGGCGCCCCCGTGGTCACCGTCACCGGCGACCCGGCCGAACTGCTCCTCTTCGTCTCCGGCCGCCAGGAGGCGTCCCGCGTCGAGGCGGAGGGCGACAAGGAGACCGTGACCCGCGTGTACGAGGCCAAGCTGGGCCTGTGACGCCCGGCTCGGCGGAGTGAGGGGCGACGGGGGGTGGGTGAGGGGCTGCGGCGCTACAGGCCGAACAGGTCCGCCGCGTTGTCGTGGCACACGGCCCGCAGCCACTCGGGGCCCAGGTCCAGCCGCTCCAGGGCGTGGAGCTGGTGCGGATAGGGATAGGGGATGTTGGGGTAGTCGGAGCCGAGCAGGATGCGGTCGCCCAGTGCGGCGAGCCGGGGCAGGATCCGGCGGGGGAACGGCATGAGCCGCTCGGTGAAGTCGGTGAACGTCATCGTCGTGTCCAGCCGTACCTCGTCGTAGCGCTCGGCCAGACCGAGGAACTCCTCGTACTCCGGCATGCCCATGTGCGCGACGATCAGCCGCAGCTTCGGGTGCCGCGCGAGCACCCGCGCGACGGGCTCGGGCCCTGTGTACTTCCCGGGCGCGGGCCCTGAACCGCAGTGCAGCACCACGGGTATCCCGGCCTCGGCCAGCAACCCCCACGTCTCCTGGAGCCGTTCGTCGGCCGGATCGTAAGCGCCCACCTGCACATGCGCCTTGAACACCCGCGCCCCCGCCTCGACGGCCTCGCGGACGTACGCCCCGACGCCCGGCTCGGGGTAGAGGGTGGCGGTGTGCAGGCAGTCGGGGGTGCGACGGGCGAAGTCGGCCGCCCAGCCGTTCAGCCACCTGGCCATGCCGGGCTTGTGCGGGTAGAGCATCGCGGTGAACGCCCGGACGCCGAAGTCCCGGAGCAGAGCCGTCCGCTCCGCCTCCGCCTTGCGGTAGGTGATCGGCCACTCCAGGCCGCCGATCAGCGGGCCGCTGGTGTCGAAGTAGTCCCAGACCTTGTGCAGGACGCGCTCGGGCATGAAGTGGGTGTGGACGTCGCTCAACCCGGGAAGCCCGAGCCCTCCCCAGAACCGCCGGACCTCCCGGGCTTCACCGGCCTCATCTGTCAGCGGCGGCACGTGATCGTTTCCCCTCCGTCAACTTCCGTTGGTCCGGGGTTCGGGCATGGGCGAGAGCACCGGGTCAGCCTACGTAGGGAAGGAGACGTGTGCGAGGGCAACCGGTGTACCTGAGCCTGTGCCCGTGCATGCGCCACGCGCCAAGGCGAACGGGGCGGAAAGATGAAGCTCAACGGTGTGCAACTGAACGAGTGGCTTACTTCCGCCGCCAATGACCTGTCACCCGCGGTCAAGGCCGTCGGAAAATTCAAGGACAGCGTGCAGACCTACGGCGTAGGCACCGGAATCGCCGGTCTCGAAGGTCTCAACATGGTGCTCAACGAGGCCGCTCTCGCCTACGCCATCTACCGCAAGCCCGACGAGGTGCACGAGAAACCCAGCCTGATAAGAGCCGTCGGTGGAACTCTCAACATGACGGGGTTCGGGCTCTACGGCGCGGGAAGCGCGGGCTCCACCTATATGGCCGGTGCGGGGCTGATGCTCGTCACGGCTGCCAACGTCGTCAAGCAGCACTTCACGCCCGAGCGCGAGATGTACTACCCGCAGAGCCCGATTCTGCCGCTGTACGAGCGGCCCGGCCAGGGCGTCGCGCCGGAGCCCGCGCCGCTGACCGGCGTGGTGGTCGTCCCGTCGACTCCCGTGCCCTCCCCCGCACCCGTGACCCCGCCGCCGCCCGTGGCACGGCAGGGCTCCGACGGCCAGAGCGTGGCCCGGGAGGACGCCAGGGCCTACCTCTTCCCGGCGCGGGTCGCGGCGCCATCCGGCAGGCCGGTGCGTGGCCGTTCGCACTCGATGCCGGACATCAGGGCGCTGTCGCCGGAGGGCACACCGAAATCCCTCCGCGACAACACGAGCGCCACCATCCCCGCCGTCCGCCCCTCCTCGTCCCCCGGCCCCTCCGGTGCACGGGGCAGGGCCCGGTAGCTACTCCGGCAGCTCGGGGAACGGTGAGGGAGGGTCACTCGGCTTCGCGTCGCCGTTCAGCAGCTTGGGCTCGGCGCCGGGAGAAAGGTCCGGGTCATTCGCGCACCCCAGCGCATCGCTCATGGCGGAGGCAGAGGCGAGGGCGACGCGGATGTGGTTCCTGTCTTCTTCCGGTGCGGAGAGTCCGTTCAGGTCCCAGTTGCCCGTGAACTCGCCCTTGACGACACCTTCCGGCTCGGACTCCCGCGCACAGCGGAAGTACAGGACAGTGGGGGCTATCCGGTCGACGTCACGGGTCACGAACGCGGCTCCGGCGGAGGAAATCAGCCGCCTCTTCGGCACCTTTTCCGGCACGGCGCCCCACCCATAGGAGAACTCCACGCTCTGACTGTCCACGCCCTTCGTGGGGGCCTTGAACGAGCAGATGTTCCCCAGCCGGGCCCCGGAGCCAGACGTGGCGGAAGCGGATTTCATCTGTCGCACCACTTTGCCCACGTCTCCGAGGCCACGGGATATCACTCGACGATCCTGGGTCAGCTCGACAAGCGCGTCGCCGCCCGCCTGTCCCAGCAGACCGTCACACACCTTGTGCGCATCGACCAAAACGGGCTTCTTCTCCTCATCCGGTCCGCCATCTCGCGACCCGTCGCCGCCGAGACTCGAACAGCCGGTGACCAGGAACACGAGCAAGAAAGAAGCCGACGTACGCAGTGCGCGGTTGATGGTGCTCACCTCTCCGGCGTGTTGGAGGTATCGGTGACATCGCGACCGCGTTTGTACGCGGCGTTCAAGGCGTCCCTCCTGGACGTCTGCTCGGCCCCATCCACCTGCTGCTCCTCCATGTACTGGCGGATCGCCGCGGTGGCGTTCTGTTTCGCTCTCCCGTCGAAATCTTCGATGGTCTTGATCGACTCGTTGGTCGTGTCCTGTCCGCTCGCCTTGACGTCGGCATCGATCGCGGCGTTGATGCCGGAGGTGACAGCCGACCCCGCCGTACCCGTGGCCAGCGGGATGAGAACAGGGGCCGCCGGGCTCGCGACGCCGCCGAGAGCGCCCGTGGCGCCATAGACGACGATGCCCGCCGCGCCCTTCTTCAAGGTGGCGGCGTCGGTCAGTTTCTTGTTTTCCGCCTCGTCGTCCGCCTTGGAATCGTGGCCGAATCTCTCGGCGCGGGCCTCGTCCAGGGCCCCGTGCGCTTGCGCACCCAGTTCCGCGGCGCGGTACACGTCGTCAGTGCAGGAAAGTCCGTAGACCCGGCTGGCCGTATACGCCTGCTGGGCCGTGGACATGATCCGGTGAGCTTCCTCGTCGCTGCCCAGTTGGCGCAGGAACCCGATGCTCTGCCCAGAAGTGAAGCCGTGTCCGTCCGTACCCAGGAGCCGGTCGTTGCCCTCGGCGCGTGCCGTACCCATCTCGTCGGAGAGACCGTAGTTCAGGTCGTCGACATAGGCCGCTCCCATGCGGCCGAGGCTGTCGCCGATGCCCTTCTGGCGGTCCAGCAGATCCAGGTCGGACCGGTACGCGTCCACCACCTTGTGCATCACATCGACCTGCTCCGGCCCACGGTGCAGCTCCTGCCCCATCCCCCCGCCAGCGGGAACCCCTGTCACCGCCGCCTCCAGCGCGTGCCCCAGCGACCCGTACCCCTTCGCCTCCCCGTGCGTCAGGGTCGTCGCCTCGGGCCAGGTGCGGGCCGGGAAAATTTCGCCGCCGCCGACGACGTAGTCGAACGTCTCCTGGTCGGAGAAGAAGTCCGTCGAGGCGCCGGGACTGTGGCTCAGGCCCTCCATCAGGCCGACCATCGGGTCGTTGCCCCAGGCGTTGTCCGTGTCGGCCAGTACGGGCCCGTCCACCGGGTTCGACTTCACCGCGCCGGTCCACAGCTCGGCCGGGTCGCGGCCCTGCTCCGCCTCGGACTTCTCGAACTCCACCAGCGAATCGCCGTACCGGTGGAGGAAGCCGTCGTCGTAGTCGCCCTCGCGCATGAGGTCCGTCATGACCTGGTAGCCGAACTGGTCGGTCATCCGGCCCTTGCCCTGGCGTTCCGGGCCCGCCTCCGTCATCTCGCGTTCCCAGCGGCGCATGGCCGCACTGTCCGAGCGGGTGGCGGTGGCCAGGGTGCCGCTCAGGCCCTCGCGGGTACGGGCGAGGAGCTTCTTGCGGTCGTCGGACAGGTCCCTGTCGTACGGGCCCATCGCGCCCCAGAAGTCGAGCGTGCCCTGTGCGCCCATGCGCGTGGCGAACTTCTCGGCGAACTCGGGGTTGTTCCGCTGGAGGGCGAGGACGTCGTTGAGGCGGTCCAACTGGGTGTCGGTGAGGTCGTCGCCCTTGCGGGCCAGCCGGACCGCCTCGTCCGTGTTGAACGAGGCCGCGTCCCCGTGCAGCGCGCCGTCGAAGCCGTCCACCACGCCCTTGCCGCCGTCGGACGGGCGGGCGGTCAGAGCACGCCGGTAGTTGTCGTCGAGGGCGCGGATCTTCCGTACGACGGCGGCGATGCGGTCCGTGTGCGCCTGCTGGTCCGCTTCGAGCCGCGCGGGGTGCTCGCGGTAGTGGTCCGCCTTGTCCTTCTTGCCGCGCCGCTCCAGCTCCATCAGGTCGATGCTGCAATGGCCGTGCGAGGTCACGAGCATGCAGGCGCGCTCGGCCTGCTCCTTGAGGTCGACGAGTCTGTCCCGCTGCGTGGTCAGCTCGGTGTGTGCCTCGGAGAGCAGCGAGGCGACGGCCCGCGCCTCGTCCCGCGCGCCCGCGTACTCCTCCAGCGTCACCTGGCCGCGCCCCTTGTACGCGATGACGGACGCGCCCCGCCAGGCGTCGGCGGACGCTGCCTTCGCGACGTGGTCGCGGTAGTGGCCGTGCAGGGTGTCGAACCTGTCGCCCATCCGCTTCCACGCCTTGGACGCGGTCATGAGGGGACCGAGGTCGGTGTTGAGGATGGTCTCGTAGGTGAGGGCCATGGTGTCGCGCTTCTCCCCCGTGCTTCCGTTCGCCCGTACGTTCCGCCCGCCGGGCCCGTCAGTAGTCGGCGATCCTGCTGCGGTACAGCGGGGACTCGGTCACGGTGCCGTCCGGGTTCTCCAAGGGAAGAGACCCCAGCGCGTCGCCCGTCAGATGGTCGGTGTCCCCGATCAGGCGGTTCGCCTGCTGGAGGCCCGTCTGCTCCTGCTGGAGCCGGGTCTCCAGGTGGGTGAAGTGGCGCTCCCAGCGGCTGTGCCTGCGGCGGAGGCCGGAGGCGATGTCCCAGTCCTGGAGTTCGTCGGCGCCCGCGCCGGTGACCTTCTCCGTGCCGTCGTCGGCGAGGATGCCCGCCTTGTGGGTCTCCGGGCCCAGGTGCTCGTGCACATAGCGGGCGGCGGCCTTCTTCGCGGCCTCCGAGTGCCGTAGGTCCTCGTTCCCACCCACCCTGCGGCCCTTCTCTCGACGTGCGACGTACGACGTACCGGATAACCGGTTTTCGTCACGCTCCGCAACGAAAGTTTCGCCGCACCGTACCCACACTGCCGCGCCGGACGAAACCCCCACCGAGCCGCACCGTCACCCCCGCACCGAGCGTTCGATGATCCGTTGCAGCTCCCGTGCCGCGCGCGGCGGTGAGACGTCGCCACGGTGGGCGACGGAGATCGTGCGGTGCAGCCCCGGCTCCGCGAACGACGTCACGCGCAGGCCCGAGCGGTCCGCGACCATGCGCGGGACCACCGCCATGCCGAGCCCCGCGCGGACGAAGCCGAGCACCGCGTCCATCTCCCCGCCCTCGACGGTGAAGACGGGCTCGAAGCCCTCGGCGCGGCAGGCTGCGGTGGTGAAGTCGCGCAGGTCGTAGCCGCGCCGGAACATCGCCAGCGGGCGGTTGCGCAGGTCGGACACCCGCATCCGGCGCCGTTTCACCGGCGCGGGCTCGTCCGGCGAGGAGACGGCCACCAGTTCCTCGCGCAGCAGCTCCGTGGTCGCCAGGGCCGGGGCCTGCACGGGCAGCGGGGTGATGATGAGGGCGAGGTCGAGTGCACCGTCGGCCAGTACCCGCACCAGGTCCTGCGAGCCGTCCTCATGGACCTGGAGCTCCACGCCGGGGAAGCGGGCGTGGAAGTCGCGCAGCACGTCGGGCACCAGGCTCGCGCACAGGCTCGGCGGCGCCCCGAGGCGCACCCGGCCGCGCCGCAACTGGGCGACCTCCTGCACCTCGCGGCGCGCGGTCTCCGCGTCGGCGAGGATGCGGCGCGCGAGCGGCAGCAGCGCCTCGCCCGCGTCGGTGAGGGTGATGTGGCCACGGGCGCGGTGGAAGAGTTCGGCGCCCAGCTCGTGTTCCAGCGCGCGGATCTGCTGGGAGAGGGAGGGCTGCGCGACGTGGACGATCTCGGCGGCGCGGGTGAAGTGCCGGGTGTCGGCGACGGCCGCGAAGTAGCGGAGCTGGTGGAGCTGCATACGGGCAGCATAAAGGGTGGATAGGCGCTGACTATCGGACGCAGCTCCATCATCTCTTGGACTTATGGAACCTCACTCCTTAGCGTCGTCAGTCATGGCAACGGCGACAGGGACGCGCTCCGACGAGGCGCGAAAATCGAGCGGGCCCGCGAAGGGCGGCGGTCCCGCGAAGGGTGGGCCCGCGAGGGGCGGCAGCGGCAAGCGGCCACCGGCGACGTCGACGCTGGGACTGCTGTGGCGGTCCACGATCGGCAAGAAGACGGTCATGGCGGTCAGCGGCCTGATCATGCTGGCGTACCTGGTCGTCCACATGCTCGGCAACCTCAAGATCTTCTTCGGCTCGGCCGACTTCAACGGCTACGCGCACTGGCTCCGCACCATCGGCGAGCCCCTGCTGCACCACGAGTGGTTCCTGTGGATAGCGCGCGTGGTGCTGCTGGCCGCCGTCGTCGCCCACGCGGTCTCCGCGTACCAGCTCAGCAGGCGCGACATCAAGGCGCGCCCGGCGAAGTACGCGCACAAGCGCCCCCGTGCCAGCTACGCCACCCGCACCATGCGCTGGGGCGGGATCATCCTCGGCCTCTTCATCGTCTGGCACCTGCTCGACCTGACGACGCTGACCGTGAACGAGAACGCGCAGGCGGGCCACCCGTACGAGAACGTCGTCGCGACGTTCTCCACCTGGTACGGGAACACGATCTACATCGTCGCGATGCTCGCCCTCGGCCTGCACATCCGGCACGGCTTCTGGAGCGCGGCGCAGACCCTCGGCGCGGGCAGGAAGAACCGGGACAGGGCGCTCAAAGGCGCGGCGAACGTGCTGGCGCTGGTGCTGACGCTGGGCTTCATCGCCGTACCCGTAGGCGTGATGACAGGGCTGGTGAGCTGACATGAGCACCGACACGGGCGCGGAGACGGACATGGGCGCGTACGACTACACCGACTACCGGGTGGGCGAACCCGTCGCCGACACCAAGGCCCCGGACGGGCCGATCGCCGAGCGCTGGGACAGCCGCCGCTTCGGCGCCAAGCTCGTCAACCCGGCCAACCGCCGCAAGCACACCGTCATCGTCGTCGGCACCGGTCTCGCGGGCGGCTCCGCGGGCGCGACGCTCGCCGAACAGGGCTACCACGTCGTGCAGTTCTGCTACCAGGACAGCCCGCGCCGCGCCCACTCCATCGCCGCGCAGGGCGGCATCAACGCCGCCAAGAACTACCGCAACGACGGCGACTCCGTGCACCGCCTCTTCTACGACACCGTCAAGGGCGGCGACTTCCGGGCCCGCGAGTCGAACGTGCACCGGCTGGCGCAGGTCTCCGTCGAGATCATCGACCAGTGCGTGGCCCAGGGCGTGCCCTTCGCGCGCGAGTACGGCGGACTGCTCGACACCCGCTCCTTCGGCGGCGTCCAGGTCTCCCGCACCTTCTACGCGCGCGGCCAGACCGGGCAGCAACTGCTGCTCGGCGCCTACCAGGCGCTGTCGCGGCAGATCGCGGCGGACAACGTCGAGATGCACCCGCGCACCGAGATGCTCGACCTCATCGTCGTCGACGGCCGGGCGCGCGGCATCGTCGCCCGCGACCTGATCACGGGCCGGATCGACACCTACTTCGCGGACGCGGTGGTCCTGGCCTCCGGCGGCTACGGCAACGTCTTCTACCTGTCGACGAACGCCAAGAACTCCAACGCCACCGCGATCTGGCGGGCGCACCGGCGCGGCGCCTACTTCGCCAACCCCTGCTTCACCCAGATCCACCCCACCTGCATCCCGCGCTCGGGCGACCACCAGTCGAAGCTGACGCTGATGAGCGAGTCGCTGCGCAACGACGGGCGCATCTGGGTACCGAAGGCCAAGGACGACACGCGCCCGCCGGCCGACATCCCCGAGGACGAGCGCGACTACTACCTGGAGCGCATCTACCCCGCCTTCGGCAACCTCGTGCCCCGCGACATCGCCTCGCGCGCCGCGAAGAACGTCTGCGACGAGGGCCGGGGCGTCGGGCCCGGCGGCCAGGGCGTCTACCTCGACTTCGCCGACGCCATCGCGCGCATGGGCCGCAAGGCCGTCGAGGAGAAGTACGGCAACCTCTTCGACATGTACGCGCGGATCACCGCGGAGAACCCGTACGAGGCGCCGATGCGCATCTACCCCGCGATCCACTACACGATGGGCGGGCTCTGGGTCGACTACGACCTCCAGACCACCGTGCCGGGTCTCTTCGCCATCGGCGAGGCCAACTTCTCCGACCACGGCGCCAACCGGCTCGGCGCCTCGGCCCTGATGCAGGGCCTGGCCGACGGCTACTTCGTGCTGCCGTCCACCATCAACGACTACCTCGCCCGCCACCCCCACGACGAGGGCGCCGACGCCTCGCACCCGGCAGCCGTCGCCGCCGTCGCCGAGTGCACGGAGCGGCTGGAGCGGCTGCTGTCGGTGAACGGCGACCGCACCCCCGACTCCTTCCACAAGGAGATCGGCGAACTCCTGTGGGAGTACTGCGGCATGGCCCGCACCGAGGAGGGCCTGCGCAAGGCGCTCGGCCGCATCCCCGAGATCCGCGAGGAGTTCTGGCGCCGGATCAGGGTGCCGGGCACCGGCGAGGAGCTGAACCAGTCGCTGGAGAAGGCCAACCGGATCGTGGACTACCTGGAGCTGGCCGAACTGCTCTGCCTCGACGCGCTGCACCGCGAGGAGTCCTGCGGCGGCCACTTCCGCGAGGAGTCCCAGACCCCGGAGGGCGAGGCTGACCGGCGGGACGAGGAGTTCTCGTACGCCGCAGCCTGGGAGTTCACGGGCACCGGAGCCGCGCCCACCCTGCACAAGGAAGACCTGGTCTTCGAGTACGTCCACCCCACCCAGCGGAGCTACGCATGAGGCTCACCCTCCGCGTCTGGCGCCAGCCCCACGCTGACGCGCAAGGCGCCATGGTCACCTACGACGTCGACGGCATCTCGGAGGACATGTCCTTCCTGGAGATGCTGGACACCCTCAACGAGAAGCTGATCCTCGACGGGGACGAGCCCGTCGCCTTCGACCACGACTGCCGCGAGGGCATCTGCGGCGCGTGCGGCGTCGTCATCAACGGCGACGCGCATGGGCCCGAGCGCACCACCACCTGCCAGCTCCACATGCGCAGCTTCCGGGACGGCGACACCATCGACGTCGAGCCGTGGCGGGCCTCGGCCTTCCCGGTCGTGAAGGACCTGGTCGTGGACCGCTCCTCCTTCGACCGCGTCATCGGCGCGGGCGGCTATGTGTCGGTGCCCACGGGCTCCGCGCCCGAGGCGCACGCCACGCCGGTGCCCAAGCCCGTGGCCGACGCGGCGTTCGAGCACGCGGAGTGCATCGGCTGCGGCGCGTGCGTGGCCGCCTGCCCGAACGGCTCGGCGATGCTGTTCACCTCGGCGAAGATCAACCATCTCAACGCACTGCCCCAGGGCGCCCCTGAACGCGAGTCCCGGGTGCTGGACATGGTGGGGCAGATGGACGACGAGGGCTTCGGCGGCTGCACCCTGACGGGCGAGTGCGCGACGGCCTGCCCGAAGGGCATCCCGCTCTTCTCCATCTCCTCCATGAACCGCGAGTTCCTGCGGGCGGCCCGCAAGTCGGGCTGAACCATCCCCGCCGGAACCGGCGCGGTGCGGGCCCCGTGGGGACGGGGCCGCGCCGGGACCGGGCGGGCCGCGCCCCCACCACCGTGGTGCTCAACCCAGGTGGGTGCGCGGCCCGCCGGTCAGACGGCCGCCGTGCCGATGAGGCCCTCGCGGGTGACCAGCCCGACCAGCTCGTCCTCCCCCATGTGCTCCGTCCCCGAGGGGCGACGGGGAAGCACCATGTAGCGGCTCTCGGCGCTGGAGTCCCAGACCGTGATCCGTACGTCCTCGGGCAGCTCCAGGCCGAACTCCCCCAGCACGACGCGCGGTTCGCGCACGACACGGGAGCGGTACGACTCGCTCTTGTACCAGGACGGGGAGGGCCCGAGCAGCCCGACCGGGTAGCACGAGCACAGGGTGCAGACCAGCACATTGTGCTGCTCAGGGGTGTTCGCGACGACCTTGAGACGCTGCTGCTGGATGCCACCCGCCATGGAGAGGCCCAGCTCCGGAAGGGCCGCGTTCGCGTCGGCGAGCAGCCGGTCCCTGAACCCCTCGTCCGTCCAGGCGCGCGCGGCGATACGGGCGCCGTTCAGCGGCGAGGCGCCCTCCAGGAAGCGGGCGAGGATGCCGTCCAGCTCCGCGTCCTCCACCAGCCCGGCCCCGATCAGCCGCTCCTCCAGCCGACGCACCCGTACCGCGACGGGGTTCGTGGTGTGCTGCCCGCTCACTCCGGCTCCTCCAGCTCTTCCGGTTCCTCCAGGTACGACTGCCACAGCTCGACGGTGACCTCGTGCGCGCCCTCGCCCCACAGCTCGTCGGCGGCGAACGCCACGATGTAGACCGGCTCGACGCGGGGGGCGGGGCTGCGGCCCGCGACCTCGTCGGCCAGCGGCCAGCTTCCGGCGACCTCCACGACGCGACCGCGCTGGCCCCGTGCGTAGCGGGGCAGACGGGTGTGCCCGTCGGGGTCACCGGCCCGCGTACGGACCAGGTCCCCCGGCGCGAACCGCTGCCGCGTCCCCTCAGTCATCGCTGGTCAGCCGCTCGATGGCATGGAGCCAGCGCTCGTAGTACGAGGCGGCCAGATACTCCTGGGGCGGCATGCGTTCGATGGTGTCGCGGAACTCGTCCAGCGTGTAGACCCCGCGCCGCACGAGGGCGACGTTCAGCGCATAGACCCGCGCCTCCCAGTCCGCGTGAAACGACGGCTCGTCCCGCTCCACCTCGACGGCCCCGAACCCCGTCTGCCCACCCACATCATTGACCCGGCTCATGCCTTCGATGCTACGGGTCCCCTTCGCGGGGTGCGGAAGGAAACGGGGGTGTGCCCTCTTCACGGGGTGGTTGCGCGGGACGGTTGGCCGGTGTGGTGCGCACTGTAGGGTCCCGCGCTGATTTTTGTGCCGCTGCACGGGGCGCTGCGCTGTGGCTGGGCGCCGTGTTCGGGTGCGGCTGTGTGGCTACGGCGCGGCCTATGGACCTGTAGTTCGCGGCTGGCGCCGCGTGATTCTGGGTTCCTGTTGGGGTTATGGGCGCGTGTTCTTGGGTGTCCGGTGCCGGGGTGGGGTGTCTCCTCGGCGTGAAGGTCTCGCGTTCGGCTCTCCGCCGGTGACTTTCTCGACCTGCGGGGACACCCCACCCCGTCCCCGTCCCGCCGGTGGCCCGCTAACCAGCTCCGGGTCGGCTGACGCCCACCCTGTGCCCTCGCCCGTGGGGCGCCATCCCCCGGGTGCCCCTTGGGCTCTCGTTCGCGTGCTGCGGGCCGGTGGGGGGTTGTGCCCACCCGTTCCGCCATGCGGAACGCCTGCCCACAACAGTGGGAGCGGACCGGAAGCTGGCCGCGACCGGGAGGGGACGTGGTGGGGTGTCCCCGCAAGTGGTGGCGACGAGTATGTACAGACAGCCGAAAAGCCGACCCGCACTTGTCGGCAGGCAGCCGAAAAACCGACCCGCACTTGTCGCCGCCCGAGGAGACACCCCGGCACGGCACCGACCCCCACCACACACCAACCCCACAACCACCGGCACAAACCAAGAACCACGCGGCACCAGCCGCACCGCACCGCAACCACACACCGCGCCGAAGCCACCCACCCGCACCCGAAAACGGCGCCAAGCCACCCCCACTGCGTGCAGCGGCACAAAACCCAGCGCGGGACCCTACAGTGCGCACCACACCGGCCAACCGTCCCGCGCAACACCCCCGACGAACGGGGCAACCCCCCATTTCATTCCGCCCCCCGCGAAGGGTTACCGCACGGGGTGGCCCGCGTCGCGAAGGGCCGTCTTGACCTCGCCGATGCGGAGGTCACCGAAGTGGAAGACGGAAGCAGCGAGCACCGCATCCGCACCCGCGCCGACCGCAGGGGCGAAGTGCTCCAAGCGCCCCGCGCCGCCGCTGGCGATGACCGGCACGGCCACATGCCCCCGTACGGCCTCGATCATGGCCGTGTCGTAGCCGTCCTTGGTGCCGTCCGCGTCCATGGAGTTGAGCAGGATCTCGCCCGCGCCCAGCTCCGCGGCCCGGTGTGCCCACTCGACGGCGTCGATCCCGGTGCCCTTGCGCCCGCCGTGGGTGGTGACCTCGTAGCCGGAGGGCGTCGACGTGCCCTCCACACAGCGCCGCGCGTCGACGGAAAGCACCAGCACCTGGCTGCCGAACCGCTCGGCGATCTCGCGGATCAGCTCGGGCCGCGCGATGGCCGCGGTGTTCACACCGACCTTGTCAGCGCCGGCCCGCAGCAGCTTGTTGACGTCTTCGGGGCTGCGGACGCCGCCGCCGACCGTCAGCGGGATGAAGACCTGCTCGGCGGTGCGCCGCACCACGTCGTAGGTGGTCTCACGGTCGGCGGAGGAGGCGGTGATGTCGAGGAACGTCAGTTCGTCCGCGCCCTCCGCGTCGTAGACCTTCGCCATCTCGACGGGGTCGCCCGCGTCCCGCAGGTTCTTGAAGTTGACGCCTTTGACGACGCGCCCGGCGTCCACGTCCAGGCAGGGAATGACTCGTACGGACACGGACATCGCTGTGCAGACTCTCCTTCTTGGGCGGGCGCCCTGCGCGGGTGCCCTACGGGGCGCGTTACGGGGCGGTGCCCCGGAACGCCTCCAGTTCCACTTCGACCAGGACGCGGGAGTCGACGAACCCCGAGACCACGACGAGCGTCGCGGCCGGACGGACCGCGTCGAACAGCTCCCGGTGCGCGCGGCCCACCGCGTCCACGTCGCGGGAGTGGGTGAGGTACATCCGGGTGCGTATCACCGAGGAGACGTCGAGACCGAACTCCTTGAGCGCGGCGAGCGCCTGCCCGAAGGCGGCCTTCGTCTGCTCGTACGGGTCGCCCTCGCCGACCAGTTCGCCGTTGGCCAGCGGCAGGGTGCCCGCCACGGACACCCGGTCGCCCGCCGCGACGGCGCGTGCGAATCCGATGCTCTCTTCCCAGGGGCTGTCGGTCTGCACGCGTTCGACGCGGCGGTCCGGGGTCATGACGACACGGCCTCCAAAGCCTCTTCCAAGGTGAACGCCTTGGCGTAGAGGGCCTTGCCGACGATGGCGCCTTCGACCCCCTCCGGTACAAGCGTCGCGATGGCCCGCAGATCGTCAAGGGAGGAGACGCCGCCGGAGGCGACGACGGGCTTGTCGGTCGCGGCGCAGACGTTGCGCAGCAGTTCCAGGTTGGGGCCCTGGAGGGTGCCGTCCTTGTTGATGTCGGTGACGACGTAGCGGGCGCAGCCCTCGGCGTCGAGGCGTGTCAGTGTCTCGTAGAGATCGCCGCCGTCGCGGGTCCAGCCGCGTCCGCGCAGGGTCGTGCCGCGTACGTCGAGGCCGACGGCGATCTTGTCACCGTGCTCGGCGATGATCTTCGCGACCCACTCGGGGCTCTCCAGCGCGGCGGTGCCGAGGTTGACCCGCTCGCAGCCGGTGGCGAGGGCCGCTTCGAGGGAGGCGTCGTCGCGGATGCCGCCGGACAGCTCGACCTTGATGTCCATGGTGCGGGCGACCTCGGCGATCCGCTCGCGGTTGTCGCCGGTGCCGAACGCGGCGTCGAGATCGACGAGGTGCAGCCACTCGGCGCCGGAACGCTGCCAGGCGAGGGCGGCCTGGAGCGGGTCGCCGTAGGAGGTCTCCGAGCCGGACTCGCCGTGCACGAGGCGCACGGCCTGGCCGTCCCTGACGTCGACGGCGGGGAGGAGTTCGAGCTTGGTCATGACGTCCTCTGTCTGCGCTTCCTGTGTGATGTTGCCTTCTCCCCTGGCGGGGACGGGCGGCGGGGCCGCCCGGTGGGTCAGAGCGTGTCGATCCAGTTGGACAGCAGCCGGGCTCCCGCGTCGCCGGACTTCTCGGGGTGGAACTGCGTCGCCCACAGCGGCCCGTTCTCCACGGCGGCGACGAACGGCGTCGCGTGCTCGGCCCAGGTCACCTTGGGCGCGGTCAGCGCGGCGTTGGCGGTCTCCAGCTCCCAGTCGTGTACGGCGTAGGAGTGGACGAAGTAGTAGCGCGCGTCCTCGGGCAGCCCCGCGAAGAGCTTCGAGCCCTCGGCAGGGGTGACCGTGTTCCAGCCCATGTGCGGGATGGTGTGGTCCGCGTCGGCCTTCATCGGGCCGACCGTGCCGGGCCACTCGTCCATGCCCTCGGCCTCGTGGCCGTGCTCGATGCCCCGGCTGAAGAGGATCTGCATGCCGACGCAGATGCCCAGCACGGGGCGCCCGCCCGCGAGCCGGCGGCCGATGATCCAGTCGCCGCGCGCCTCGCGGAGCCCGTCCATGCAGGCGGCGAAGGCGCCGACGCCGGGGACGAGGAGGCCGTCGGCTGCCATGGCCTTGTCGTAGTCGCGGGTGATCTCGACGTCGGCGCCCGCACGGGCGAGGGCGCGCTCGGCCGAGCGGATGTTGCCGAAGCCGTAGTCGAAGACCACGACGCTCTTGCCCGCGCGGGCCCCGCTCGCCGCCACCGTGCCTGTGTCGCTCACTTCCACACCTCCAGCCGCAGCACGCCCGCCGCGAGCGCCAGCACCGAGGCGATGACCAGCACGGCGACGACGCTCTTCGGGAGCTTCTGCTTCCAGAAGGAGACGGCTCCGCCCGCGAGGAACAGCCCGACGAAGATCAGCAGAGTGGAGAGACCGTTCACAGCGCGCCCTTGGTCGAGGGGATGCCGGTCTGCCGGGGGTCGATCTCCGACGCGTAGCGCAGGGCCCGCGCCAGCGCCTTGAACTGGCACTCGACGATGTGGTGCGCGTTGCGCCCGTAGGGGACGTGGACGTGCAGCGCGATCTGCGCCTGGGCCACGAAGGACTCCAGGATGTGCCGCGTCATCGTCGTGTCGTACTCGCCGATCATCGGCGCCATGCCCTCGGGCTCGGTGTGCACGAGGTAGGGGCGCCCGGAGAGGTCGACGGTCACCTGGGCCAGCGACTCGTCCAGCGGCACCGAGGCGTTGGCGAACCGCACGATGCCCCGCTTGTCGCCGAGCGCCTGCCTGAAGGCGGCGCCCAGGGCCAGCGAGGTGTCCTCGATGGTGTGGTGGCTGTCGATGTGCAGATCGCCGTCGGTCTTGACCGTGAGGTCGAAGAGGCCGTGGCGGCCGAGCTGGTCGAGCATGTGGTCGTAGAAGCCGACGCCGGTGGCGACGTCGACCTGCCCGGTGCCGTCGAGATCGATCTCGACCAGGACCGAGGTCTCTTTGGTGGTGCGCTCCACGCGGCCCACGCGGCTCATCGGTTCGTCTCCTTCGTCACTGCGCGTACCGCGTCGAGGAACGCGTCGTTCTCTTCGGGCGTGCCCGCCGACACCCGCAGCCAGCCCGGCACTCCGTTGTCCCGGACGAGGACGCCCTGGTCCAGCAGAGCCTGCCAGACCGCGTGCGCGCCGCCCTTGCCGTCGAACCGCCCGAACTGCACGAAGTTGGCGTCCGACTCGGTGACCTCGCAGCCGAGGGCGCGCAGTTCGCGCACCAGCCGGTCGCGTTCGTCCTTGAGCCGTTCGACGTAGCCGAGCAGCGTGTCGGTGTGTTCGAGCGCGGCCAGCGCGGTGGCCTGGGTGACGGCCGACAGGTGGTAGGGCAGCCGCACGAGCTGGACCGCGTCGACGACGGCGGGGTCGGCGGCCAGATAGCCGAGCCGCAGCCCGGCGGCCCCGAACGCCTTGGACATGGTGCGGGTGACCACCAGGTTCGGGCGGCCTTCCAGCAGCGGCAGCAGCGACTCGCGGTGCGAGAACTCGCCGTACGCCTCGTCCACGACGACCATCGACGGCTTGGCGGCCTGCGCCGCTTCGTAGAGCGCCACCACGGTGTCGCGGCCGACGGCCGTGCCGGTGGGGTTGTTGGGCGAGCAGATGAACACCACGTCGGGCCTGCGCTCGGCGATGGTGGCGACGGCTGCCTCGGTGTCGATGGTGAAGTCGTCGTGGCGCGGCCCGGAGAGCCACTCGGTGCCGGTGCCGCGCGCGATGATGCCGTGCATCGAGTACGAGGGCTCGAAGCCGATCGCGGTGCGGCCCTCGCCGCCGAAGGTCTGGAGCAACTGCTGGATGACCTCGTTGGAGCCGTTGGCGGCCCACACATTGCGGGGCCCGACCTTGTACCCGGCGGTGCGGGTGAGGTAGGCGGCCAGCTCGGTGCGGAGCACGACCGCGTCCCTGTCCGGGTAGCGGTTGAGGGTGCGGGCCGCGTCGGAGACGCGCTCGGCGATCCGCCGCACCAGCTCCTCGGGGAGCGGGTACGGGTTCTCGTTCGTGTTCAGGCGTACGGGAACGTCGAGCTGCGGGGCGCCGTACGGGGACTTGCCGCGCAGCTCGTCCCTGATGGGGAGATCGTCAATGCCGGTCACTTGCTCTGCGGCACCTTCCAGTCGAACCTTGCCTTGAGCGCCGCCCCGTGGGCGGGCAGGTCTTCCGCCTCGGCGAGGGTGACGACGTGGTGGGTCACCTCGGCGAGAGCGTCGCGCGTGTAGTCCACGACGTGGATGCCGCGCAGGAACGACTGCACCGAGAGACCGGAGGAGTGGCAGGCGCAGCCGCCGGTGGGCAGCACGTGGTTGGAGCCCGCGCAGTAGTCGCCGAGCGAGACGGGCGCCCAGGGGCCGACGAAGATCGCGCCCGCGTTGCGCACGCGCGCGGCCCAGGCGGCGGCGTCGGCGGTCTGGATCTCCAGGTGCTCGGCCGCGTAGGAGTCCACGACGGCGAGTCCGTCCTCCAGGGAGTCCACGAGCACGATCCCGGACTGGCGCCCGGACAGCGCCTCGGTGATCCGCTCGTGGTGCCGGGTGGCGGCGACCTGGGTCTTCAGCTCGGCCTCGACGGCCTCGGCCAGCGCGACGGAGGGCGTGACCAGCACGGCCGCCGCGACGACGTCGTGCTCGGCCTGGCTGATCAGGTCCGAGGCGACGTGCGCGGCGTCGGCCGTGTCGTCGGCGAGGACCGCGATCTCGGTGGGGCCCGCCTCGGAGTCGATGCCGATGCGGCCCTTGAGCAGGCGTTTGGCGGCGGCGACGTAGATGTTCCCCGGCCCTGTGACGAGCTGGACAGGGGCGCAGTCCTCGGTGCCGTAGGCGAACATGGCCACGGCGTGGGCGCCGCCCGCCGCGTACACCTCGTCGACGCCCAGGAGGGCGCAGGCCGCGAGGATGGTGGGGTGCGGCAGCCCGCCGAACTCCTTCTGCGGGGGCGAGGAGACGGCCAGCGAGCCGACGCCCGCCTCCTGCGCGGGCACCACGTTCATGACGACGGAGGACGGATAGACGGCCCGGCCGCCCGGCACGTAGAGCCCGACGCGCTCGACGGGCACCCACCGTTCGGTGACGGTGCCGCCGGGGACGACCTGGACGGTGGAGTCGGTGCGCCGCTGGTCGCGGTGGACGATACGGGCGCGCCGGACGGACTCCTCCAGCGCCGCGCGTACGTCCGGATCGAGCGCTTCCAGTGCCTCCGTCAGCGCCTCGGCCGGGACGCGTACGCGCTCCAGCGTGACGCCGTCGAACCGCTGGGCGTAGTCGACCAGTGCCGCTGTGCCACGATGCTTGACGTCCTCGCAGATGGGGCGCACCTTCTCCAGCGCGTCCTCGACGTCGAACTCGGCTCGGGGCAGCAGATCGCGGTCGAGTCCGCCGCCGGCCGCCGTGGCGGCGAGCGCGGAACCGCGCAGGTCGATTCGGGAGATCACACCCCCAGTCTCTCAGACCGCGTCCGGCGGCTGGCCGCCCGTATCACTGGCTGATACATACCGTGAGGGGCCTCACGCCCGCCTCGCGGGCCCGCGCCGCACCGCCGCGCACGTGCGTGCCCGTGCGTGCCCGTCCGCATCCCGGCCCCCGGCATATGACCTGCGGTGCGGACGCACCAGTAACGGAACCGGAGCACAGCGGCCGATCGTCGCCACAGGCGTTCATCCGGTCACGGAGCGGGAAGGGGAAGCGTACGACCACGGCTTTTCGACGCACCGCACACGCCGCACGCGCCGCACGCACCGCACGCACCGCCGAGGGCGCGCGGACGCCCGCGCGCCGCAGGGCGCGCCGTACGCCGCGTCGCGCCCGGGAACGGGAAACCGGGGGACCAGGGGACATGGGATGAGGGGGAGGGGAACGGACCAGTGAACGAGCCGCTGGACTCCGAGGAGCCGCCGACCGGTGTGACCACCGCCGAATGGGGCCTGTGGCAGGCGTTCCGCAACGGCACCGAGCACGACCTGCGCAGCCGCGAGCCCGAACTGGACGATCCGGACGGCGACCATCCGTGGGGGCCCGAGCGCACCGTACGGGCCCGCTTCATCGCCCGCCTGCTGCTGCACGGCCCGCCACCGTTACTGGGCCGGGTCGCCTCGCTCCACCTCGTCGGCGCCTACATCACCGGCTCCCTCGACCTGTCGGGCGGGACGGTGGACTCGTACTTCGAGCTGCGGCACTGCCGCTTCGAGGAGGAGGTGCGGATACCCGAGGCACGCTTGCAGACGGCGCGCTTCAGCGACTGCGCCATCCCCCGTCTAGAGGCCGCGCGGCTGACGACGGAGGGCGATCTGCACCTGCCCCGCTGCTCGATACCCGGCGGCATCAAGCTCACCGACGCCACGATCGGCACCGACCTGCTGCTGGACGAGGCGAAGGTCGGCAGCGGGCGCCGCATCCGGGCCATCGCGGCCGACGGCATCACGGTCTCCCAGGAGTTCCAGGCCAGCATGCTCGTCACCGACGGGGAGCTGAGCCTGCGCGGGGCCACCATCGGCAGCTCGCTGCACATGTTCGGCACGGTGCTGCGCAACACCCGCGGCCGCTACGCGCTGCACGCCCCGCAGATGACCGTCGAGCACGTCGCCAGCCTCGCTGACGCCACCCCGGGCCGGGCCCCGCAGATCCAGGGCCAGACGCCGCCCACCGGCACCCGCATCCCCTTCACGACCGAGGGCGGCACGCGCTGGCGCACCCGGCACTTCGAGTGCACGGGCGGGATCGTGCTGGACGACGGCAGGTTCGGCTCGTCCCTGGTCATCGAGAACGCGCGCTTCGACCTCCAGCAGAACCAGGAGCTGTCGCTGCGCCGCATCTCCACGCCCGAGCTGAGCTTCACCCCGCAGGCGCCCGAGCGCGGGCTCGTGGTGCTGTCGGGGGCCACCGTCGAGAAGCTCATGGACCGGGTGGGCAGCTGGCCGCGGGACCAGCGGCTGTGGATGGCGGGCTTCACGTACCAGCAGGCGATCCCCAAAGAGGGCCACTTCAACGTCCGGGAGCGCCTCCAGTGGCTGAGCACGGCGACGCCCGAGTACTCGCCCGAGCCGTACGAGCAGCTCGCCGCGATGTACCGCAACAGCGGTGAGGACACCAACGCGCGCGCCGTACTCCTGGCGAAGCAGCGCCGCAGGCGTGAGACGTTGCCGCTGGTCGGAAAGGTGTGGGGCTATATCCAGGACTGGACGGTGGCCTACGGCTACCGGCCGGCGCAGGCGGCCCTGTGGATGGCGGTGCTGTGGGCCTCGGCCACCGTCGTGTTCGGCGCGAACCCGCCGGAACCGCTCAAGGAGCACGAGCATCCGCACTGGAACTCCGCGCTCTACGCCCTCGACCTGCTCCTCCCCGTGATCAGCTTCGGCCAGGACGCGGCCTGGAACCCCGCGGGCGGCTATCAGTGGGCGGAGGCCGTCCTGATCCTGCTCGGCTGGGTCCTCGCGACGACGGTCGCCACGGGCGCGACCCGGCTGCTGAGGCGCCAGTGACGGAGGTTTCGGAGCGCCGCGAAGGGGGGACACGGGCGGGGATCCGGATACCGCGTGCGGAGGCGTGTCGCGGCGACGTGCGCATATCCCCACCGCGACCACCGCCGAAGGCTTTAGGCTTACCCGTTGTGACAACCGCGCTTCCGCTCTTCCCGCTCAACTCGGTGCTGTTCCCTGGCCTCGTGCTGCCGCTGAACATCTTCGAGCAGCGGTACCGCGCGCTGATGCGCGACCTGCTGGAGATCCCCGAGGACACCCCGCGCCGCTTCGGCGTCGTCGCCATCAGGGACGGCCGCGAGGTCGCCCCCACGGCGACGGGCCTGCCCGAGGCGGCGCCGCCCACGGGCGCCGACCCGACGGCGGGCTTCGGGCCCGACCCCGCCAAGGCGTTCTACAGCGTGGGCTGCGTCGCCGACGCCTCGACCATCCGCGAGCGCGCCAGCGCCTCCGGTGCGGCCGGCGCCGCGGACGACGACGAGGACGAGGGCCCCGAGCAGGAGCCGGGCGCCGGGGAAAGCTCCGGCTACGAGGTCCTCGCCACCGGCACCACCCGCTTCCGCCTCCTCTCAGTGGACGCGAGCGGCCCCTATCTGATGGGCGAGATCGAGGAGCTGCCCGAGGAGGAGGGCGACGGCGCCGGGGCGCTGGCCTCAGGGGTGCTGCGGGCCTTCCGCACGTACCAGAAGCGCCTCGCGAGCGCCCGCGAGCGCACCCTCGCCGCGGGGCAGGACCTGCCGGACGACCCGTCGGTGGTCTCCTACCTCGTCGCGGCGGCGACGATCCTCGACACCCCGTCGAAGCAGCGGCTGCTCCAGGCGCCCGACACGGCGACGCGGCTCGCGGACGAGCTGAAGATCCTCCGGCGGGAGACGGCGATGATCGGCAAGCTGCCCTCGCTGCCCGCCGCCGACCTCACCCGGCAGCCGACGAGCCCGAACTGACCGGACGGGACCGGACCGGACCGGACCGACCAGCCACTAGGTGAACCGAGGCACAGGCGCGATGGCCAGGAAGAAACAGGACCGCAAGCAGGGCCAGCAGGCGGCGGCGACCCCCGCGACGGTCGCCGCCGGCCGCGCGGGCGTCGCCTTCACCACGCACGCCTACACGCACGACCCGGCGGCACCCTCCTACGGCGAGGAGGCGGCCGAGGCGCTCGGCCTCTCCCCCGAGCAGGTCTTCAAGACCCTCGTCGCGGACGTCGACGGCACACTGACCGTCGCCGTCGTGCCCGTCTCCGCCTCCCTTGACCTGAAGGCGCTGGCCTCGGCGGCGGGCGGCAAGCGGGCCACGATGGCCGACCCGGCGGCGGCCGAGCGCACCACGGGATACGTACGGGGCGGCATCTCGCCCCTGGGCCAGCGCAAGCGGCTGCCCACAGTGCTGGACGCGTCCGCCTCCGGGCACGCCACCATCTGTGTCTCGGCAGGGCGCCGCGGCCTGGAGATCGAGCTGGCCCCTGACGACCTGGCGGCGCTCACCGGGGCGACGACGGCGCCCATCGCGCGGGTCTGACGCGGGGACGTACGGAGCCGGCGTACGGGACTGGCGTACGGGCCGACGTATCGCTGACGTACTCCGGCCGTACCCCGGCGTACCGGTGCGCCCGGAGAACGCCTCGCGAGGGCTTCCCAGGGCGCTCCCCCTCGGCTAGGTACTCGGGCTAGGCACGTAGCGACCGGATACGTGGCGACGCCACCCAGCGAGGGGGTACCACCCATGTCCAAGCGCACCCGCAAGCGCCGCTGGCGCATCCGCAAGGGCAGGGCGAACCACGGGCGCCGCCCCGCGTAGCGGCGGCCGGTGGGACGGGCGGCGAGGGCAGCCGGGGCTACCAGGTGTCGCGACGGGCCTCGGGCGCCGCGCCCTTGCCCGGGCCGTCGGCGAAGCCGGGACCGTTCGCGAAGCCAGGGTCCTCCGCGAAACCCGGGTCCTGCTCGAAGGGGGGCTCGGGGTCGCGGGGCGTGAAGATGCTCGTCAGCATCAGGTGGATGAGGACGGCGGCGAACGGCCAGGCCAGCAGCCCGCCCTTCGCGTCCAGCTTCAGCGGCCCGTCGAAGGTGCCGTTCGCACCGGCCGCCTTCGCCGCGGCCACCACGTCCGTCTCGGGGCCCAGCCAGACGCCGATGCGCCAGGCGACGACCGAGCCCAGCAGCGCCCCCAGCGCGAGCCCCACCACGAGGCCCACGCCGCCCTTCACGCGGGCGAGGAAGACGGCGACGGCGCTCAGCACGCCCGCGGCCAGCGCGAGGAGGATGAAGGTGCCGTCGGCGCCGATGGCCTCCTCGCCCTCCGGGTCCTTGAGGTAGACGGCCTTGCCGTCCGTGAACAGCGGCACCCTCGGCGCCAGCCACAGCCACAGCAGGCCCAGCGCCACCCCCAGCACGGTCACGGCCAGCCCGCATACCAGCGCGTCCCGCAGCTCGCGCCGCACCCGCGGCCCGGCCGCTTCGGCGTCAGCGGCGGCGTGCGCACCCCCGCCCGGGTGGCCCGCGAGAGGCTCATGGCTCATGGACCCGCCCGGCTGCGGCTCGCCGGGGTGGCCCGGTGCGGAGCCGGAGTGGTCAGGATTGTGTGAGGAGGGCGTCGGTACGGTCACCACGCCATCGTGCCAGGCCTCGCCCGTCGCACGGGGGGCGACCCATGGCGCGGCCACGCGGTGGGTCCGTACGGGCGCGTACGGGCGCGTACGGCGCGGGGCAGGAGGGGGCTCAGCGGACCGCGGCGCGCCGGTAGGCCCAGGTCGCCACGGCGAGCGACACGACGCCGACGGCCGCGCACACACCCAGGTCCAGCAGCACGCGACCCCAGTCGGGCGCCGACTCGAAGGTGCGGGCCAGGGCCTCCACGCCGTACGTCGAAGGCAGCAGATCCCGCAGCCAGCGCACAGGATCGGGCAGCTCGCCGCCCGGCAGCACGCCCAGCAGCAGCGCGGCCGACATGCCCAACTGGCCGCACACGGTGGCCAGTTCAGGCTTCGGTGCGAGCAGTCCGAGGGCCGCGCCCAGCCCGGCGAGGGCCGCGCCCGCGAGCGGGATCACCGCGGCCAGCACCCACAGCCCGCCCAGCGGCAACTGGAACAGCACGCTCCCCACGACCGCCGTCACCACCACACCGGGCACCGTGAAGGACGCGTACGCGCCCGCGGCGCCGAGGACGACGGCGGCGGCGGGCACGGGGAGGGTCGCGTAGTGGTCGAGGCCGCCGTTGGCGCGCAACTGGCCGAAGTACTGCGCCAGCAGGTTCAGCGCCACGAACGCCACGACGAGCACGCTGGACCCGGCGACGACAGCGCGCGCCTCCACGCCACCATCCACGACGCCGCGCATCAGCACCATGATCCCGAGCGACTGGAACGTCGCGACGAAGAGCAGCGGCACGCGGGCCACGCGGGCGCGCGAGAGCTGGGCGCGGTAGACGGCCGCCAGCGCGGGCCACAGGCGGGCGCGCGCGGCGAGCGGCGCTGCGGGGGTGACGGGGGGTGCCCCCGCCCCGGGGGCCGACGGCTCCGGCTGCGGCGCCGGGGCCGCGGAGGGCGCCGTACCGGCCGACGTCACGGAACCCGCCGGACTCGCCGGGCCCATCGAACCCACTGATCCCACCGAACTCACCGAACTCACCGAGCTGGCCGAACTCACGCCTTCACCAAGCCTTCCCCGCGCCCGCCCAGCGCCAGATACACGTCTTCCAGGCTGGGCGTCGCCAGCGAGAAGTCGTCGAGTGCGGCGAAGGCCGGTCCGCCCGTGACCACCGCGACCGCCTCGCGCGCCGCGCCCGGGCCGAGCCGCAGCGTCCAGCGCCGCCCCGAGACGAGGGCCGCCTCGCCCAGCGCGGCGACCTCCGGCACGTCGACGGGCGCGCGATCGCGCCACACCAGTTCCAGTCGTACGTCGTCGCCCACCGTAGCCTTCAGCCCGCCCGGGGTGTCGCAGGCGATGACCCGGCCCGTGTCCATCACGGCGACCCGGTCGAGCACCGTCTCCGCCTCGATGACGTTGTGCGTCACGAGCACGACCGTGGCGCCGTGCTCGGCACGCCTACGGTCGACGGCGGCCCACACCGCGCGCCGCGCGACGGGGTCCATGCCGCTGGTCGGCTCGTCGAGCACCAGCAGCGGGCGCTCGCCCACCAGCGCGGAGGCCACACAGGCGAGGCGGCGCTGGCCGCCCGACAGCTTCTTGAGGGGGCGCGAGGCGAGGGGGCCGAGGCCCAGCTCGTCCATCACCGCGTCGCGCTCGCGGCGCGCGGCGTCGACGTCGAGGCCGCGCAGCCGTCCCGTCGTCTCGGTCGCCAGCGCGACCGTCAGCTCGTCCAGTGCGCTGGACTCCTGGCCCAGGTAGGCGAGGAGGCGCGAGGCGCGCTCCGGGTGCCGCACGAGGTCGTGGCCGAGCACCTCGATCGCGCCGCTGTCCGGGCGCAGCAGGCCCGTGAGCTGCCGTACGAGGGTGGACTTGCCCGCGCCGTTCGGGCCGAGCAGCCCGAAGATCTCGCCCGCGTTGATGTCGAGCGTGACGTCGTCACTGGCGCGCACCGCCGGCGCGGGCGGTGCGCCTCGGCGGGCACGGCTCGCGGGGTACGTCTTGACCAGCGCGCTTATACGCACGGCGACCCGCGTCGGCGCCTCCACGCTGTCCACCGCCTGCCGTGTGCCCATTCCCACGAGCTACGAGGGTACGCGCCTCTCCACGGGCCCCTTCGCGGGGGGCGGAAGGAAACGGGGGGTTCCCGCTTCACGGGGGTGTTGCGCGGGACGGTTGGCCGGTGAGGTGGGCACCGTAGGGTCCCGCGCTGATTTTTGTGCCGCTGCACGCAGTGGGGTGGCTTGGCGCCGTGTTCGGCTGCCTGGCCGGTGGCTTCGGCGCGGCGTGTGGTGCGGTGCGTTGCGGCTGGGGCCGCGTGGTTCTTGGCTCAGGCCGGTGGTCGTGTGGGGTTGCTGTGTGGTGGGGGTCGGTGCCGTGCCGGGGTGTCTCCTCGGGCGGCGACAAGTGCGGGTCGGCTTTTCG